>JAUZRS010000236.1 GCA_030950195.1 Gammaproteobacteria bacterium
GCCGCACCTGTTTTAATCTTCGCACCGGCTTCTGCCAACACCGCTTCCAAAGCACTCAAACAGAGGAAGACATTTTCAGCACGTGCCGAATGCCCCATCAGACCAATGCGCCAGACTTTACCGGCAAACTCACCCAGACCGGCACCGATTTCCAAATTGAATTCGTTTAGCAGACGCGCCCGAACCGCAGCTTCATCAATGCCCTCAGGAATCCAAACCGAGTTCAATTGAGGCAAACGATCTTCTTTGTTCACCAAGAAACCAATGCCCATCGCTTCCAGACCGTCGCGCAGCGCAGCGTGAATTTTAGCGTGACGCGCCCATGCCGCTTCCAGACCTTCGTCTTGCAACATCACCAAAGATTCGTGCAAGGCGTAAAGAGAATTGATCGGCGCGGTGTGATGGTAGGCGCGTTTCGCCCCTTCACCCCAATAACCCATGACCAAGTTCAGATCCAAAAACCAGCTCTGCACTTTTGTTTTACGACCTTTGATCGCTTCAATGGCTTTCGGGCTGAAACTCACTGGCGACAAACCTGGGGTACAAGAGAGGCATTTTTGGGTACCCGAGTAGATGGCATCAATACCCCACTCGTCTACTTTCAGAGGTGTACCACCCAAAGAAGTCACCGCATCCACAATGGTCAAACAGTCGTGTTCGTGTGCCAGACGACACAAGGTCTCAGCATCACTGCTGGCACCCGTAGAGGTTTCTGCATGAACAAAGGCCACCACTTTCGCATCGGAATTGTCTTTCAAGGCCGCTTCTAATTTATCGGCACTGATCGCCGTGCCCCAGTCGTCCAGCACCATCACCGCTTCACCGCCACAGCGTTCGACGTTCTCTTTCATGCGCATCCCAAAGACACCGTTTTGACAGATGATGACTTTGTCACCCGGTTCCACCAAGTTAGCAAAACAGGTCTCCATACCGGCAGAACCGGGCGCTGAAACGGGAATGGTAAGCTCATTTGAGGTTTGAAAGGCGTATTGCAGCATGGATTTAACTTCATCCATCATGCCGACAAACATCGGATCAAGATGGCCGATGGTAGGACGGCTCATCGCTTCCAAAATACGCGGATG
>JAUZRS010000237.1 GCA_030950195.1 Gammaproteobacteria bacterium
TCTGCTAAAGGCAACGGCAACTTCGATGGCAACAACGGCTACAACAACGGTTACGGCTATGCGCCTACCGCTGAGCAAGTTGCTGCACAGCAAAAAGCCGCTGCTGACTACGCAAAACACATGCAAGCCCAGCACAAAGCCATGATGGACGCACGCATCGCTCACCAGAAAGCCTACCAAGAACGTGTTTCTGCCATGCAAACCGCTCCTGCTGCTAAAGCCGCTGCACCTGCTGCAACCGCTCCTGCTGCAAAATAAGTTTTACCTTGCTGCACAAAAAAACCCTGCTTGAGCCAAGCTCTCGCAGGGTTTTTTTATGCCTTAAATTAATTGCTACGTGTACAAGGGCAGATATTTATCTGCCCCTACGGCTCAAAACGCTCTCTGCCCGTCGGCTCAAAACGCGCCACCCCGTTCTGCATCAAACGCAAATCAGAAATGTCTTTCATCACCACTTTTCGCGCGCGATTAATGCCCCCAATCGGCTCATGAGCCGTCAATGAATGACCCGGATTAAACGAGATATTTTCACAAAACACCTTCTGTTCATCAGAGGTAAAGTTTTGCTTTGGAATGCGAATTTGCGCCAGCTTAATCAACGGCGAAACACTCTTATCCCACGCCACCAAGGCGTTCTCCACCGGCATTTTGACCGGATCAATCTGCTCTTGAATAAAGAAGTTCAAACACGCCGTGCCTTTTGAAAGCTGCGCTTGCATGTTCTCTTCTAAATAATCAGCAGTTAAAGGCTTAGGAACATCACCTTCATTTGCGGCACAGGTTTGCAAGGCGTAACGCACCGTGGTTTTAAACGCACCCTTAACCCGCTCACCTAAACCGTACGCCGTGACACTGTTCCAATTTACGTTCAAGGGATTTGCATAGGCTTTACTGCCCTGCATGATATTGAAAAACCCTTTGGGGTGTGTCAATAAAAACCAAAAAGATCGGCCACTAAAAGCAGCATCAAAAAAATCGAAGAACTGTTCTGGATTAGCCGCAAAAAAGGCATCGTGACCTAAAAAGAGGAAATCTTGCGTGCTCTGTTCGTCTCCAGGAAAGGCAACACGCTCACCCGTAACACCGCTCAACTTCATCCCAAGCCCACGAAAATCATCTTCATGGTCGTCGGTTAGCTCTTCGACTGAATTAGAAAATCGCATCCAAACAGGATAACTCGCGTTGGGTCTGAAAATACCCTGTTGATATTTTTTATCCAGGTCAGCATTAACAACAAAATCAGCGTGCAAACACCCATTGGACTTAGGATGAGTGTCACGCAAAAACATCTCATCTTCATATTGCTCTTTTAGATGACCTGCTAACAGCTGGCTGATATTCTTAATGGTCTGCTCCTCCCCCACCACCATCTTCTCTTGACCTAATAATAAAACCGGTGTTTCTGTACATGCCGAAAGCGGCAAAAAAACCACTGCCACAATAGAAAAATATTTCGATAAACGTTTCATAAATACATACCCTCTCGATCTATTTTTTTGTTTTAACTCCCTAACAACTTAGTTCTAACACGACTTGATTTCACATACCAGAGTAAAAAAGGCTCAAATAACCGCAGAACAGAGCCAAAAATCTTGCTCGTCATTCCCGCGAACGCTGAAATCATCTTGCTCGTCATTCCCGCGAACGCGGGAATCCATAGGGTTATGCCGCTCGATAAACCAACACCCCCTCCTCAAGCGCCACCAAAATCACATCCCCCTTGCCAAACTCACCGGCCAAAATCTTCTGCGCCAGCCCGTTTTCCAACTGCTGCTGAATCGCCCGTTTCAATGGTCGTGCGCCATAAACCGGATCAAAACCCACCTCCGCCAAACGATCTAGTGCCGCTTCGCTGACCTCTAGGCTCATCTCCCGCTCTTTAAGACGCTCGGATAACTCATCCAATTGAATCCGCGCAATGGCACGAATCTGCTCACGACCCAGTGGTTGAAAGACCACGCTCTCATCGAGACGGTTGATAAATTCTGGGCGAAAATGCTGCCCAACCACCGCCATCACCGCCGTTTTCATTTCTGACGCTCGCCCCTCTTCAGTCAGACTTTGAATCAACTCCGAGCCAAGGTTAGAGGTCATGACGATCACCGTATTACGAAAGTCCACCGTGCGTCCTTGACCGTCGGTCAAACGACCGTCATCCAACACCTGCAACAGAATATTGAACACATCGGGATGGGCTTTTTCCACCTCATCCAAAAGCAGCACCGAATAGGGACGACGACGCACCGCCTCGGTTAAATAACCGCCCTCTTCATAACCGACGTAACCGGGAGGCGCACCAATGAGACGCGCCACGGAGTGTTTCTCCATAAACTCCGACATATCAATGCGCACCATCGCCTCATCACTGTCAAACAGAAAATCGGCCAAGGCTTTACTCAGCTCCGTTTTACCCACCCCCGTGGGTCCCAAAAAGAGAAACGAACCATTGGGGCGTTTTGGATCCGACAGACCGGCACGAGAGCGGCGAATGGCATTGGAGATCGCCGTGACCGCCTCCGTCTGTCCCACCACTCGCTGCTCCAATTCCGACTCCATACGCAGCAATTTATCCCGTTCGCCTTCGAGCATTTTGCTCATCGGGATGCCCGTCCATTTGGCGACGATTTCCGCAATCTCTTCCTCACCCACACGGTTGCGCAGCAATTGCATTTCACTTTGATCCTGATCCGTTTGCGAGGCCTGTTGCAGCCGTTTTTCCAGCTCAGGAATGCGGCCGTATTGCAGTTCTGACATACGGCTCAGATCACCGGCACGACCGGCCACTTCCAGCTCCAAGCGCACCTGTTCCAACTCTTCTTTAATGTGCTGCGCACCGTGTAGCAGCAATTTTTCCCGCTTCCAGATCGTCTCCAGTTCGGCGTATTCGGCACTCAAATCTTTAATATCTTCATTGAGCTTTTGCAGGCGTTTTTTAGAAGCTTTATCCGACTCTTTTTTCATCGCTTCGCGCTCAATTTTGAGCTGAATTAATTTACGATCCAAGCGATCCATCGCCTCCGGTTTAGAATCGATCTCCATACGAATGCGGCTGGCCGCTTCATCCACCAGATCAATGGCTTTGTCCGGCAGTTGTCGGTCACTGATGTAACGCTGTGACAAGGTCGCCGCCGCAACGATGGCCGGATCGGTAATGTCCACGCCGTGATGCACTTCATAACGCTCTTTTAAGCCACGCAAAATGGCGATGGTGTCTTCCACATTAGGTTCTTCCACCAGCACTTTTTGAAAACGCCGTTCCAGCGCCGCGTCTTTTTCGATGTATTGGCGGTATTCATCCAAGGTGGTCGCGCCGATGCAGTGCAGCTCGCCCCGTGCCAGCGCCGGTTTGAGCATGTTGCCCGCATCCATTGCTCCCTCGCCGCCCCCAGCACCCACCATCGTGTGCAACTCATCAATAAAGAGAATCACCTGTCCCTCTTGTTTGGCCAGATCCTTCAAAACCCCTTTGAGACGCTCCTCAAACTCACCACGAAATTTGGCTCCCGCAATCAAGGCTCCCATGTCCAGTGACAGCAGCCGTTTGCCCTTCAGCCCCTCCGGCACTTCGCCATTAATAATGCGCTGTGCCAACCCTTCGGCGATGGCGGTTTTCCCCACTCCAGGCTCACCGATTAAAACGGGGTTGTTTTTCGTGCGGCGCTGCAACACCTGAATGGCGCGGCGAATCTCTTCATCGCGGCCAATCACCGGATCAAGCTTGCCCTGCTCGGCGCGTTCCGTTAGATCAAGGGTGAATTTTTGCAACGCTTGGCGCTGCTCTTCGGCATTGGCATCGTTGATCTGTTCGCCGCCGCGCAACGCCTCAACGCCCTTCTCCAGCGCCGTTTTATCCACACCGGCTTTTTTCAGCAGCGCCGCCAACGCACCGCCCTCCAGCGCCGCCAACAAAAACAGCTCACTGGAGATAAAATCATCCCCGCGCCGCTGCGCCAATTTGTCCATCACGTTAAACAGACGACTCAAATCATTGGAGATGTGCAGATCACCCGCCGCTCCAGAGACTTGCGGCAGCCGCTGCAAAGCTTGATTCAACTGCGTTTTCAATAACACCAGATCTACCCCAGCACTGCGCAGCAACGGCACCACTGTGCCGTTTTGCTGCTCCAGCAGCGCCTGCAACAGATGCAGGGGTTCGATAAATTGATGATCTTGTCCCACTGCCAGCGACTGCGCGTCGCTCAGAGCCAGTTGGAAATTATTGGTGAATTTGTCCGCTCTCATAATGACATCCTCTTAAATTTTTTAACTCTTACTTTAAAAGGTGGGGGGCTTGATCACTATTTCAAGACGTAGGTTGGGGTGGTAACCCCAACAAAAAACACCCATCACAAGAATGAATTTCAATAAATCGACATCCACCTCCCCCTTTCCAACAAACATATCTCATGAAAAAACACTATAAGTGAGGTGAAGATGAATGTTGGGGTTATCACCCCAACCTACAAAGGGAGCTGGGGTGATGCGTTATCGTCGATCAAATATAACTGGCGCGACTTACTTTTTTACCGTGAATTTGGCACAGCGAGGCACAACCTTATTGGTTGATTATGTGGATGACTTACGGGAAGTTATTAAAAAGACCAAACAAAACCACACCTTCTATATTGATGCAATGGTGATCATGCCAGACCATCTACACGCCCTCTGGACACTGCCCGTCGATGATGCTGATTTCTCCACCCGATGGAGCTTGATCAAAACAGGTTTCTCACGGCGTATTCAAAAAGTGGAGCCGATTTCAGCTAGCCGCCATTCAAAAAGTGAACGCGGTATTTGGCAACGCCGCTTTTGGGAACACTTGATCAAAGACAAGCGAGATTACCAAAACCATGTGACTTATATTCATAACAATCCCGTCAAACACGGTTTTGTCACCCACGCCAGCGAATGGCCATGGAGCAGCTTACACCGTAGGTTGGGGTGATAACCCCAACAAAAAACACCCTTTATAATTTGTATTCCATATTGGGGTTTTCGTAGGTTGGGGTGAGGCACGAACCCCAACAAAAAATACAAATAAACAAAAAACACCCACCAATCAATGTATCTTCCCTTTTATATTGAAGGTTATATTGGGCTTTTTCTTGATTTTTGTTGGGGTGATAACCCCAACCTACGGCACATCACAACATCGCAGCAGGTGCCAACAACATCAAAAACAACACAACACCTGCGCCTAAAACCATATCGGTATTCATCATCATCTCTCCGCGACTGCATTTGATTTTATAAGTATCTGGCCATCCCGTTTACGCTGATGACAAATGAAGTATGTCAGCCCAACTCCAAAAAAAACTTAAAAGCCCAATCAGCACTCTAAGCGCCACCCTTCCCAAGCCTCAAAATTCCGGTAGAATCCCCCCAATTTCCTTTTAAGACAGCAGAAAAGGCCAGCCCTATGAGCAACTCCTCCACCCTCTTCCAGAACGCCAGCCGTGTCATCCCTGGCGGGGTTAACTCCCCTGTGCGCGCCTTTAAAGGCGTGGGCGGCGACCCGGTCTATGTGCAACGTGCCGAAGGCGCGTACCTCTACGATGCCGAGGGCAAACAGTACATTGATTACGTCGGCTCTTGGGGGCCGATGGTGGCCGGTCACGCTCACCCACAGGTGATCGACGCGGTGCAAAAAGCAGCGGTTAACGGCCTCAGCTTTGGCGCACCCACGGAGATCGAAACCCAGATGGCAGAGAAGGTCTGCGAACTGGTACCGTCAATGGAATTGGTACGCATGGTCAGCTCCGGCACCGAAGCCACCATGAGTGCCATTCGCTTAGCACGCGGCTACACGGGCCGAGATAAAATCCTCAAGTTCGAAGGCTGCTACCACGGCCACGCCGATTCGCTGTTGGTTAAAGCCGGTTCCGGTGCGCTCACCTTGGGTGTACCCAGTTCACCGGGCGTACCGGCGGCGCTGGCCAATCTAACCCTGACGCTGGAGTACAACAACCTCGAACAGGTTAAGGAGCTGCTGGCCGCCGAAGGCGACGAGATCGCCTGCATTATCGTCGAACCGGTGGCGGGTAATATGAACTGCATCCCACCGGCACCGGGCTTTTTGCACGGCCTGCGCGAGGCCTGTGATCAGCACGGCGTGGTGCTGATTTTTGATGAAGTCATGACCGGTTTTCGCACCGCACTGGGCGGCGCACAGAGTGTCTACGGCATCAAACCCGATCTGACCACCCTCGGCAAAGTCATCGGTGGCGGAATGCCCGTCGGTGCTTTTGGTGGCAAACGCGAGATCATGGAGCAAATTGCACCTCTCGGCCCTGTTTATCAAGCAGGCACCTTGTCGGGCAATCCGCTGGCGATGGCTGCCGGTCTGGCCACCTTGGAGATCATCTCTGCCCCCACCTTCTTCACCGATCTGAGCGCCAAAACCAGCCAACTGCTCGACGGCATTCTGGCTGCGGCCAAAAGCGCCAACATCCCCATGACCAGCAACCAAGTGGGCGGCATGTTCGGCCTCTTTTTCAGCGACGAAACGCAAGTCAGCCGCTTTTCTCACGTCTGCGCCTGCGATGCAGAACGCTTTAAACGCTTCTTCCACGGCATGTTGGCCGAAGGCATCTATCTGGCTCCCTCCTCTTTTGAAGCCGGTTTTGTCTCTGCCGCTCATTCGGAAGCGGACATTGAAGCCACCGTCACCGCTGCTGCTAAAGTATTCGCCACCCTATGAAAGAAGAGACCAAAGCGGCGCTGATCGAGCAGCACAAATGGCAGCGATTTATGTACATGATCGCCTTTGCTTTTGTGCTGCAAACCGGCGGGCTGATTTTAATGGGAATCGTAATTTTTCAATTCATTAAATACCTGCTCAATGGCGAACCACAGGCGCGTCTGAGCCAATTTAGCGAATCACTGGCAATTTACGTCTACCAAGTGGTGCGTTTTTTGACCTTTGCCAGTGATGACAAACCATTCCCTTTTGCTCCTTGGCCGAGCCAAGAGTCTGAACTGAAACACAACCTTGATACCCAGAACTAATACAAAGTACGATTCGTCATTCCCGCGAACGCGGGAATTTGCATGTGGATTCCTGCGTTCGCGGGAATGACTCCGACACTATTTTGAATAAGGAAGCCTCATGAGTACACTGCAAGCGTTAATTTTTGATGTGGATGGCACCTTAGCCGACACCGAACGAGACGGCCACCGTGTCGCTTTTAATCTGGCTTTTAAAGAATTAGGCTTAGATTGGCATTGGTCAGAAGCACTCTACGGCCAACTGTTGGCGGTCACGGGCGGCAAGGAGCGGATGCACCACTATCTGCAAAATTTTAACACCGACTTTCAGCACGACGACGTTGATAACCTCATCATCGAGGCCCACAAGGTCAAGACCCGCCACTACACCGAGCTGCTGGCCAAGGGCGGTCTGCCCATGCGCCCTGGAGTAAAACGGCTGATTAACGAGGCACGCGCCGCCGGTCTGCGCTTGGCCATCTCCACCACCACCACGCCCGCCAACGTCACCGCGCTGCTGACCCACAGCTTAGCAGCAGACTCGATGGATTGGTTTGAGGTCATCGCTGCTGGCGACATCGTTCCGGCGAAAAAACCCGCCGCCGACATCTACCTCTACGCACTGGAAAAAATGGGGCTGGCGGCAGAGAACTGTTTGGCCTTTGAGGATTCGGAAAACGGGATTAAATCCTCGCTCGGTGCCGATCTGAAAACCATCATCACCACCAACGATTACACCCTTGATCACGATTTCAGCGGTGCGGCTTTGATTCTCGATGGTTTTGGTGAGGCCGACAGCCCCTTCAGCGTCACCAGTGGTAACGTCGGTGATAAAACCTATCTGGATCTTGAACTGCTGAAAACACTGCACGGCCAATCTTAACTCTGGCCTTTTTTGCCTATCTGGTTTTGGGCAGCGTTGCCGGTCTGCTGGCGGGGCTGCTGGGGGTCGGTGGCGGCCTGATCATTGTGCCGATGCTGCTGTGGTTGTTTCAGTGGCAAGGTTTGGAAAGCCCCTATCTGATGCAGTTGGCCGTCGGCACCTCTTTGGCCAGCATTGTCTTTACCTCTCTCGCCTCCGTTTACGCCCATCATCAACACCGAGCCGTTCTCTGGCCACAGGTGTTCTCGTTGACTCCGGGGATTTTAGCGGGCGCGCTGCTCGGTGCGCTGCTGGCCGATCAACTGGCCTCGGCACGGCTCACCACGCTGTTCGCGCTGTTTGAACTGCTGGTGGCGGTGCAGATGTTTTGGGGCATGAGCACAACGCAACAACAGCGTCACCTCTCCCGCACGGCGCTGCATCTGGCAGGGCTGCTGATCGGGGCTTTTTCGGCGTTGATTGGCATCGGCGGTGGTACCTTGACCGTGCCGTTTTTAAGCGCCATCAATACCCCGATTCGCCATGCGGTGGCCACCTCGGCGGCCTGTGGATTGCCCATTGCGCTCGCGGGCAGTATTGGTTTTGTTGTCATCGGCTGGGGTAAAAACCTGCCTGAGTCGAGTTGGGGGTATCTCTACCCACCGGCTCTGCTGGGCATTGTTCTATGCAGTGTGCTGTTTGCCCCTCTGGGCGCGAGGCTGGCTCACCGACTGCCGACACGGGTGTTGAAACGGTTTTTTGCTGGGTTTTTGTTGGTTTTGGGTTTGGGGTTGTTATGGTTTTGAGTGTTTAAAAAACACCCCTTGAGTCCTGAAAATTTGACATTTGCCACGATGTAGCTCTTAAGCTACAATAACCTTCATGCAATACAAAGTTCAGCGCACAGAAATTTTTGACAAATGGCTTAAAAAATTAAGAGACCGTCAAGCTGTCTTAGCCATTATTAACCGAATCAACCGTGCTACTGCGGGTAATTTGGGTGATGTTGAACCCGTCGGTGAAGGCATTAGTGAAATGCGTATTTTTATCGGAAAAGGCTACCGGCTGTATTTTTGCACACAAAATAATGAACTCATCATTCTGCTTTGTGGCGGTGATAAATCAACACAACCCAAAGACATTCAAAAAGCAAAAATACTGGCCAAAGACCTTTAGGAGCTAAGCATGACAACGAAAGTATCTGAGTTTAATCCAATGGATTATCTTGAGACAGATGAAGAAATTGCACAATATCTTAATGATGCCTATCAAGATGACAATCCAGAGGTTTTTGTGATTGCTCTTGGGCACGTTGCCAAAGCAAGAGGTGTTGCTGATATTGCTAAAAAATCTGGCCTCAATAGAGAAAGCTTATATAAAGTTTTTTCTGGTAAAGCCAAACCTCAGTGGGCAACCATTCAGGGTGTGATGAAAGCATTGAATATTAATATCCGCGCTGTTTCTTGATAAAATTCAAACGCATCCATTCACATTATAAATCTCAATCCCCACTCGCTCGATATGATCAAGCAAATTCGGTCTGATAGAAGTCTTTAATGACATTCCAAGCCAGTTCGTAGTTATATTCAAACGCCTGAATTACACCCTGTCTTTCCAGCTCCGACAGCTCTCGCTCTGCCATCAATGCCACGGCACGATCAAGTTGTTTTATCGTGTTTTGAAAAATACCAAAGCAATGAACCCAACGAACGATCTCTTTCATAAAGACCTCTAAATTTTGGTTGTGCTTATTAAACACCAACTATTTTTCAATATTTGGCCAACAGCCTTTCCAACTGTCTCAACCTCTCTTTTGCTGCTAAACAGTGAAGCTCTATTGATTCCAACTCTGGATTTTTTATTGCGATCAGCCTCGCAATTCGATCTATTTTCGGCATCGTTACAGGCAAGCCCGATAGCTGATCAATGGCATAAGCAATCTTAAGATCAACTTCTTTCTTCTCCTCCATCAATCTCAAGTCACGATCTAGATTCAAGACCAAACGACTTTTGGTACCACCAAATCCAGCATTCAACTCATCAAGCTTTTCATTGGTAAGCCTTGACAACACTGGATTAACTCTTATTTTACTCGTCATAGGAAAACCACCCGAAACTTAAGCTCTGAAAATAAAATATGCCTATCAACCTGAAAATCAATAAATTTTAACAATTTCTTCACTCAGTTTAGGGAGAAATTTTAGCATATCGATTGGGGGGTTTTTATCGAAATAAAAGACAACAATATCAGAACTATACTCCCCTTGATTAGAAACAGAACCACACTTAAAGTGCTTTATAGTTGGAGTGGACAGAACATCTGATCTCAATTTAGATAGCCTAGACTGTTTAGCTAACTTATGGGATGGACTAATTCTCGAATATTGCATTAATTTTAAAAACCACCCCCCAGATCTTTTTTCTATTTTCCAAATCAAAAATTCTGATTTGGAGCCATAGAAGGACTTCTTTTTTGCTATACACAACTGTGTCCATGGCGATCCTCCAACATGAGACTTACTGCTAAAAGATAAGTCTCCCATAGACAAAGCATGCAAATCATCATGAAGACGAGACATAAAAAACTGCTGTGCATAAGACTTACTAAAAACACTACTAAAAACACTACTTCGACGACTCTTAACATCGGATTCTATAGCAAGCCCTTCATCAATAAACTCCTTTTTCAGAAACCCTATATAATCATTAACTATACAATTTGAACTCTTCAAACCAAGCAAAGCATCATGCAGTAAAATGGAGTCAATCAATTCATACCCTAAAGATTTGGCTTCCAGTTTTTCATGAAACGTAATAAAACCAAGTTTTAAGTAGAAATAATGATCCATTTTTGGAAATCTAGTTTTATATACCTCCAACTGATTATTGTGAATCGTCGTATTTACCTTATTTTCAAATAAACACTTAGACTCCTTACCATCCATTAAAAACCTAACTATCAAATCTGTCTTTTTTTCCTGCATACTTACTTTAATATCGCTAATCTTCACCGCTGCACTTTTACATAATCCTAACTTATGAAAAAATCCTGACTCTTTTCCTATTAACGATGGCTCTGTTGTAAAGCTTTCAAACAACCACGCTAAAAAGGCATCAGTTGAAAGTTCTTTTGGTGAATATGAGAACAAGCTTGGCATGAAAAAATCCTTAATTTTTTAAATAAAAAATATAATCGTATATTTTCACCCCGAAAAACGAGGTGAAAAAGTCCCTAAACCTCCTTATAAATCTCCGCGCCCTGCTTTTTAAACTCAGCCGCTTTCTCTTTCATCCCCACCTCAACTGCCACTCCAATGTCTTTCAAGCCGTTCTTTTTTGCGTAATCACGCACGTCTTGTGAGATCTTCATG
>JAUZRS010000238.1 GCA_030950195.1 Gammaproteobacteria bacterium
CTACTGCTTGTGGATTCGTTCCCAATAAAGTGATGACCGGAACGGTGGTGTCGCTCACCGTTACCGTGCGGGTGGTGGTTGCACTGTTACCTGCCGCATCGGAAACCGTGTAGGTTATGGTGTAGTTGTTTGGCACTGCGGTATTCACTGCACCCGTAATCACAATCGACGCGCTGATATTGCCGTCTAAGTTGTCACTCGCTGTGGCTCCGGCTTCAACGTACGCCGTGCCCGCTTCTACTGCTTGTGGATTCGTTCCCAATAAAGTGATGACCGGAACGGTGGTGTCGCTCACGGTCACTGTGCGGGTGGTTGTCGCGCTGTTACCTGCCGCATCGGAAACCGTGTAGGTCATGGTGTAGTTATTTGGCACAGCGGTATTCACTGCACCCGTAATCACAATCGACGCGCTGATATTGCCGTCTAAGTTGTCACTCGCTGTGGCTCCGGCTTCAACGTACGCCGTACCCGCTTCTACTGCTTGTGGGCTGTTGCCCAGCAAGGTGATAACAGGGGAAATCGTATCTCCCGTAACCGGCTGAACCACACTGTTCAGTGCCAAGTCAAAACTAAGATCCAAGCTCGTGGGCGTGTATTGAAGCATCTCTACCGCAATCACATTGGTGCCTGCCACTAATAAGGAGCCAGATAATTCAAATGGATAAAACGTATTGGCTCCAGAAAAATCAATATTGCCATTAGGTATGGTACTGAAATCAATCACACCTACAGGTAAATTGCTGCGTACCACTTCCGTACCATTTAGATACACCACCGCACCGTCATCACGCAGCAACTCCAACAACATGCCTAAATGTTCTGTGGGGTTTTGCACTGTGAAGCTGTGACGGAAATAAGTGGTGACATGCTGAGGCACTCCCGCATTGGTCACCGTAGCCTCATCACCACCACCAAAACCCAACTGCGCAGGACCGCTCGCCCAAGCAGCATCGTTAAAACCAATCGCACGCCAAGCAGTACCTTGATCCGAGCTGTCGTCCAGATACTTCCAAGTGGCTCCTTTTGGAACCAAAGTAACGTTCACAGTAGGTGTATTATCAACCATAAAATGGGCGAGTAGACGCACATAAGCGGCTTGATAATAGATGCCGTTTTCCGTCACTTCATACGCATTGTCTAGCGCCGTATTCCAAGAGCGATACGATTTTCCCGCAGGTTGTTCTGCTAACCGTAAAACCCCATCAATCTTAACTACCGCACTATAACGCTGCTTTGACTGCCCCCAAACAGCTCCCCCAACAAGGAATCCTGGAGGTGGGCCACCAGCAATACTGGTGATATTGTCCCAATCACTGCCATCCACAAACCACTGATGATAAAACTCCGATACGGATTTTTCCGCACCAAATGCCCCCATATTGCTAAGGTAGTTCTGCCCTAGAGCATTGGTACCGTGCAAATAATGAAGATAATCTGCTGCACCATCGTAGAAATCATTTTGATTAAAGATATCCACACCGTGCAGACGCGCAGCCATCATCATGTTACCGGCATTGGATTTAACTTTATTGTTTCCCCAACGATACTCACCCCGTTCTAAATAGGAGCGATAAGGGTCAAGCTGTTCTTGATAGCGAATCAAGGGCGAGAAGGGGACAAACTGTAGCGGCTTGTTCATCGCCCCCAAATACAGTCCTTTAATCTCACTGACCAAAGCCACATCTGCTCCAGCCAAACTGGTGTAGTAAAGCAGTGCATCTTGCACTTCGGCTTCAACACCATCGGAACGCAAAAAATCATCGTAGTTGGCCGTATCCATAAAACGAACATCAGCGTGAATGTTGTTTAATACATACGTGTGGTACTGCACGTCATTGGTAGCCGCAAACAGGTAGATTGCCGCTGCCAAGCGATTCGCTTTTTGATAACGAATACAGTTTCCATTAGTACAATCTTCAGCCGCTGCGGTTCGAAAACCAGTCCCTCCATTTTCTCCATAACCCGATGGAATCGCCGCTGGATTAGCCAACAGCCAGCTCCACGCATTAATCGCTGCTGCCTGCAATTGAGCACCGTAAGCCTGCATTGCAGGATCAGATAATCCCTTATAGACAATCGCCGCATGAGCATACGCTCCCGCCGCAGAGATGGTCGCTGACGCAGTAGCTGGGGCATAAAAACGCGCTTGTGTGTCGGCGCTCGGTTTTGTGGACGTAGTGGGACGATCAATGGCGTGATTGCGTGAAGAAACTTTATGTAACACAGAACCATACTCAGCCAGTGCCGGACTGCTGTTGTACTGCATCCTCAGCAACCAATCCAACTCCCACTTAATCTCATCCAGCAGATCAGGTGTGCCATTATTGGATTCGGGAATATTGTAATCATCACCCCAAATCGTAGGATTTTCTTCGTAGGCCAACAACAAATTATGCAAGGTGCCATCAGCGTAGTTAACGTATTTGTTGTAGTCCCCAGCATCGTACCAACCGCCGGAAAGGTCACGCGCCGTACTGATATTTTCTGATAAGGGATCATTAGGATCCAACAACAATGCTGTGGCATCAGCGGTGTGGCTGGCAGCATCACTCCAGTTAGCACCGGCATTCGCTACCGATTTCGCCTGACCCACGCGCTGATAGAAGAAGCTTCTTACCGTCTGTTTTAATACCTCACGATACACATTCACACCAATGTGAAAGTTAGCCGAACGAATGCCAGACAGCGGCTCAATCACATAATAATCACCTGTTGCCGTCACCGATGAAAAATCAAACCACCACGCTTGATCACCAGAAGTGGCATCAACAGCACCCCCGCTCCAAGCTACGGCAATTCCACTGCTGTTAGGAACAGTGGCATTACTCACCGCATCCCGTAATTCATAGAGCGTGGCGGCTGTGGGCGTAAAGGGCAAAGGCACGGTATTATTAAACCCGTTAATAGGGTTACTGATCACCGCAATCTTTTTCGAATTAGGCAGATAACCAAACTGATCTACTTTTATTGGTCGGATATTCAATGCTTCAGCTGTTTGCACTCCGACGGTCACCGTCTGGGTCGAGCTGCTGCTGTTGTTATTCGCATCAACCGCCGTCCAGATGACCGTGCTTGCTCCTACCGGAAAACCCGCAGGTGCATTGTTACTCAGGGTTGCTCCATTAACGTCCACTGCGGTAGCACTGCCCAAAGAAACCGCTGTCTGTGCTGCTGCGCTTGGAATCGCAACCAGAATATTATTCGGTGTGGTGATCAAGGGTGGGGTCAGATCAGGCAGCTTCGTTTGAAACAAGGTGACCAAAACATTGTTCAAATGCGTCACTTTGGGGTATCCATAAAGGTTGCTGTAAATACCAAACACCTGACTGTGATAATCAAAATACTGAGCGTTCACCCCGTACTGTTGGAATAGATCCAACATATCAGTAACCCAATTAAGCCCACCCCGATTAGCATTAAAGTTTTGCACCGAAGTACCAAATTCGCCCACATTCAAAGGCACATTGTTGTCGATGGCAAACTGCAAACCATCGCCTAATAACGCCGCCTCCAACGTTGGTTTACTGAAAGCTTTTGGAGTATCCCAGCTTTTAAAGTGCTGCCACTGCAAACCCAAACTGCCACTGCCGCCAACGATGGCATCACCTTTCATCCAACCACTGATGCGGTATTGAAAACCTTGTTTGACCGCAAACATCAAATTACTGTTGCCCAGCGCGTAACTGCCTGTGGCAGCCGACAACGAAAGTGAGGTGCTGCCCACATGACCTGTGGCTTCATCCGTGCGAGTCGCGGCGGCTGCTGAACCCACAGTGACTTCAGCTCCAATCCAGGCATCGTTGAAAGACAACAGGGGATCAAAGGTCTCTAACAAATACACATTGGCAGGGCGCGTTTCAATGTCAATGTTATGAATGGAGCGAACAAAATTACCTGCCGCATCAAACTCTTCCACCACAAAGTCATCAAACCACAGTTTGCCGCTCTCGCCGTTGCTGACAAACAGCGGTGAAGCCGTTGCAATGCTGGGATCGCTAACGGTAAATAGAGTGCCTTGGTAATACGTCCACGGTGTACTGCCCGTAGGAATAACAGGATTTTGTGATACCGCACCCAGATCATAATTCCATGGAATCAAATTGCCCGCTGCATCAGGATAAGTCAAACCGTAATCGCCGTAACCGTAGGCGTAAATCATCGCTGCGTTGTAGCGCCACGGGTAGTACCAATGAAAATCGTACATAACGTTGCTGTCATTGATCAAAAACGGCGCAGCATCGGCTGCAAAGGAGTGCTCTACGATCAACAAGTGATTGTTATCAACAACACGAATCGCGTCAGTCAAGCTTTGGGCGTAAGTCTGCCATTCAAGATCGCTCAACGGATCGGGTTCATTGATCAAATCGTAAGCCGCAATCACCGGCTCATTTTTATAGCGTTTGGCAATTTCCACCCACAAGGCAGTGGTACGATCCCGCATCTCCAGCGTTGTCCAGAAGGGACCGCCGTCATAACCCGGACCTTGGTTACCATCCACCGGCGCGTGCATGTCCAGAATCAAATAGATCCCCGCATGTTTGGCGGCCAGAATGTTTTTCTCCAGCCACTGCCAACCGCGCAATTTGTAACTATAGGGGGTCACTTCATCTTCAAACAGCTTCCACCACAGGTTCAGGCGCACTACGTTCAAGCCCATACCGGCCACCCGTTGGTAATCCACCTCTTCGTAGTTTTTGCTGTTGTAAACCGTATCCGCCAACTCAACATCGTCGTTATAAGCACGGAAATTGGTGCCAACCAAACGAATTGGGGTGTTGCTGGCACCGACGATCAATTGAGTTCCACTGGCACGGACAAAATCTTGTGCGTTACTGCTGGTTGGGGCGCTGTAACTGACAGGGGTGTTTACCGCCACATCATCCAGATAAAAATCAACGCCGATATCAGGGCCGTTGATATAGAGAGTTAAGGTGGTGACGGTTCCCGTCGGTTGGTAGGTGAACTGACCAAACATCTTGATCCAGACGGAAGCGTCTTCGGCACCAGAATGATCCACCTGGAAATACCGAGTACCCAAACCATCCACCTGTTTGATGGTGATGTCGAAGGCATTGGTTGAGGCAGAGGCCAGTTTGATCCACGCGGAGATGTCGTAGGTTTCACCAATGGTCAACTTACCCAGCAGATCTTGCGCGGGACCAACGTACGTTTGGGTGCGGCTACTGCTCAACAGACTATTGAGACCAGCGTGCGGAGCGGTGGGTGAACGTGCAATGGAACCCAAAGCCGCACCGCCAAAGGATGACCACTCGGTTCCCAAGGGTTGTTCAAAGTCGGAATTAAACAGGAGATTGACCGCCTGCAGAGGCGACATCAATAGCACAGATAAAATAAACAACCCCGCCAACAACGGGGTCAATAGCCGACGCATTCCTTTCACAAAAAACTCCCTACCAACACATGGTTAAATAACTTTTGTATCCTAATTTACCTCGCTCAAAGTTCCACTGATCCTGAGCCACTTCCTTGTATTAACCACGCGTCGTACTGCATCGAGCCTTCCTGACCCTTTTTATGCAAGCGAAAACTTAGCATACCTACAACTTTAAGACAACAGAAATAATTCACGTTGGCCGATTTTAACCCTATTTTGGCCGATAAAAACCGAAGTTATCCACCATGTTAATAATCCAAACACCTTTAACAAGCGATGCCCCTCAGCCTCAATGCTTGATTACATAACCAGATTAACCTATAAAAAGTAGTGAACTTGAAGGAGTATTCACCATGCACATTCGAACCACCACAGACCCCATCACCTCACGCGAAGTTACCGACCCCGAACATCACCCTTGTCTCTACGACGGTGACGGCGTTAA
>JAUZRS010000239.1 GCA_030950195.1 Gammaproteobacteria bacterium
ATCGTGGTGTGGTGGCGGTGGCAGACTGCCAAGGAGCAGTGGCGCGTTTGGGTCTCAATACCACTCGCGATCTGGTCACCAGCTTTGCCTTACACAGTTTGTTTCGTGCTAAAACTCCGTCGGTAAAAAAGCGCATGTTGGCGCTGTGGAAACACAGCACGGCGGTGGCGGCCATCAGTGCGGTGATTGCCCGTTCGGTACCGCGCTTAAATCCGGACCGTGCTTTGTTGGCGGGTTTGACTCACGACATTGGGATATTGGTGCTGCTGGCGCTGATTGATAAGTTGGGTACCGATGCTTTTGATCCTAATTTGGTGGATAACACGCTTGCGACGTTGCGCGCTCAGGTGGGGGCAATGGTGTTGCGAAAGTGGAAGCTGGGTGATGATCTGGTGCAGGTGGCGTTGGAGTCCGATGAGTGGATGCGCGATACGAAAAAAATTGATTATTGTGATGTGGTGTTGGTGGCGCAGTTGCACAGCTTTGTCGGTACACCTGAGCAGAAAAATTATCCGCGTTTGGTTGAGGTACCGGCGTTTAAAAAGCTGCCACTGAGCGATAAAGGCCCAAAAGAGAGTTTGAAGGTGTTGCACCGTGCTCAAGAAGACATTGTGCAGATGCGGCAGCTGTTGATGGGCAAAAAAAGTGGACGTATTTAGTCGGCCTCTTCCAGCCCTTGGGTGTGGGTTTCGTTGATCTGGGTGAGTAAAAATTTGAAGGGCAACATGCTGATGTGGCTCTGTTTGACCAGTGGCATTATGGCCAAATCTTGGCCAGAAAACTGGTGGCTGCCCTCTTCAATGGCCTTCAACAGTGCCTTTAGTTCAGTTTCGATGGGAGCCAATAAGGGAAACGATGATGACATAGATTCACCGTCAAATTCAATCGCTGCACGTAGATCATCCACTTCGTAGAGTGCTTGTTTGAGCATTTCTTCATAGGCCGCCATGCTGGCGGCACGTCTGATTTGGGTTTTCATTTTATTTAGCGTCCACTGGATCGGTTTCACGCTCGGGAAGGCTGATCTCATGATTGACGCTGAACTGATAATCTTTAAAGATGTGTTCGGCGGTCAAAATCTGGTAGCTGCCATCGGCGCGTTGATGGCTGGTGTCCTTGAGGCGGTAGGTGTATTGGCCACAGGTCCAGCACTGGAATTTACGCATGTGGGTACAGAGGCAGGTTTTGTCAGGAATCACCACTTTGCGTGCGTCGGGGTGCAGTTCCACTTCACGGTTGTACGCGTCGATGTAGGCGCATTTGCCGTTGCGATCCAGCAAGTAGCCGTAGGATTCGCAATTAGGGCGGATGCTGGAGCGAGTCGCAGGGCAGGATTTGATCATCCGCATCGGGTAGCCGGTGGGAGAGAGCAGATTGACTTCGATGTCCTCTTCGTTGGCTTTGAAGTACTCTTGCTGGACTTTTTCCGGCAGGCCGCATTCGTGCGCTACGGTGAAGCGGGTGGCGACTTGCACTGCTGCTGCGCCCATTTCCATGTACTCCACGGCATCGGTGCCAGTGAAGATGCCACCGGCAGGGATGACGGGGATGTTCAGACCTTCGTCGGCGAGAAATTTCATCACATCGGCGGTGATGATTTTCAGGTCGTAGTCGGCCCAGTCGTCACCAAAACCTAAGTGACCTCCAGCCAATGGGCCTTCAACCACAACAAAGTCGGGCAGTCGTTTGAGGCGGGCTGATTTGGTCAAAAAGAGTTTCAGTGCGCGCGGTGAGGAGACGATGATGCCGATGGTGACATCACGAAAGCGGGGGTGATCTTTTACCAGAGCCATCGAACCCAGATGCAATCCAGCACTGAGAGTAATGCCGTCCACACCGGCATCCATCGCGGCGATCATGCGCGCGCGCAAGGTCTCTTTGGGGTTGTTCATCCCCAGTTTTTCCATGATATTAATGTAGATTTGACCAGAGCCTTGTTTGGCTTCCATGGTCTTGGTGACGTGCAGGCGGTTGGCTTCGGCAATTTCACCCAGATCGAACTGCACCACCGCTTTGTCGCTGTTGTTGACGTTGAATTTGTATTTTTTTAGCTTCTCTTTGACGTACGATGTTTTGTAACGTCGGTCGGTCAAAGTGGGGGTCATGGCATCTGAGATATGACCAATTCCACCGAGACGACAGGCTTCAAGTGCTAATTCGGTTGCCGAGATGTCCACTCCCATACCACCGACAATAAGCGGTACTAGCTCCTGGTTGCCGAGTTTCAAGCGGAAATCGTTGAGTTGTTTCATTAGTTCTCCGTGGACAGTTTGGAGCCAAGTTTTGGCCAATCCGTCAATTATGCCGCTTTGAGCGCTTTTTTGCCAAACCAGTTTTATGATTTTTGCGATTTGGCAGCGGTTTTGCGATTAAAAATTAGCCTTCTAGGCTTTCCCAGCGAGCATAGGCACTTTTCAGCTCAGTTTCAATCTGTTCCAGTCGTTCGGTGCTGGTGGCGCTTTTCTGCGGTTCTTGTTGATAAAAGCTCGGATCGGTCATGATCTTGTGCAGTTCTGCTTGTTCTTGCTCCAGTGTTTCGATCTGTTTGGTGAGCTGTTTCAGCTCTTGCTGCGTTTTGTAGCTGGGTTTGTTGGCGGCTTTATTGACCACGTTTACCGGAGCGGTTTTGGCTTTTTTTTGGCTTTTATTTTTTTGCGGTTTTGCTGATGTAACGGGGCGTTGGCGTAACCAGTCGTCGTAACCGCCAATGTAACCGTTGAGGCTGCCGTTGCCTTCAAAGACCAAGGTGTGGGTGACGACGTTGTCGAGAAAAACACGGTCGTGGCTGACTAATAATAAGGTGCCTTGATAATCCATTAGTCGCTCTTCCAGAAGTTCCAGAGTTTCCACATCCAGATCATTGGTGGGCTCATCCATGACCAACAGGTTGCTGGGTTGAGCAAACAGCCGTGCCAACAGCAGACGGTTGCGTTCACCACCAGAAAGAGCTTTGACGGGGGTTCTGGCGCGTTCTGGCGAAAAGAGAAAATCTTGTAAATAGCTGATTACATGGCGAGGTTGGCCGTTGATCTCGATCATCTCGCTGCCATGAGCTAAGTTTTCGATCACACTTTTGCTTTCGTCCAGCTGGGCGCGAAGTTGGTCAAAGTAGGCAATCTCCAAATTGGTGCCGCATTTGATGCTGCCACTGTCGGCTTTGAGTTTGCCCAGCAGTAGGTTGATAAGGGTGGTTTTACCGCAGCCGTTGGGGCCGATGATGCCGATTTTATCGCCGCGCATGAGGGTGGTGCTGGCGTTGTTGAGGATGGCTTTGTCGGCGTAGCGGTAGCTGACCTGCTCCATTTCGATGACAATCTTGCCGGAGCGTTCTGCTTGTTGCACTTGCATCTGCACTTTGCCCATTTTTTGGCGGCGGCTGCTGAACTCTTCGCGCATCTTTTTCAGCGCGCGTACACGGCCTTCGTTGCGGGTGCGGCGCGCTTTGATGCCTTGGCGAATCCAGACTTCTTCTTGTGCCATTTTTTTATCAAAGCGGGCATTTTCTTCATCTTCGGCGTGCAGGGCGGCGGCTTTTTGTTCTAGGTAAGTGTGGTAATCGCCTGGCCAGCTGGTGAGGCAGCCACGATCCAGTTCGATGATGCGGGTGGCCAGTTTTTGTAAAAAACGCCGATCATGGCTGACAAACAGCAGGGTGGTTTTGAGACCCAAAAGCAGCTCTTCCAGCCAGTTGATGGATTCGATGTCAAGGTGGTTGGTGGGTTCGTCGAGCAGCAATAAATCGGGTTCTTGCACTAAGGCTTGTGCCATCAGCACGCGGCGTTTTAGTCCGCCAGAGAGAGAATCAAAGGCGCTTTCGGCGGGCAGCTTGAGGCGTGAGATGACGCTGTCGATTTGCTGCTGAAATTGCCAGCCGCCTTTGGCTTCCAGTTGGTGTTGGGTCTCTTCGAGGTCTTTCATCAAGGCATCACCGCTGTCGTGCATCAGTTGAGCACTGAGGTGTTGGTAACGTGCCAACAGTGCGCCTGCTTCGCCGAGCCCTTCTGCTACCACATCAAAGACGCTGCCGTCGGTGCTGGTGGGGACTTCTTGATTGAGGCGCGCAATGCGCAGTTGTTGTCGTGTTTGGCGCTCACCTTCGTCGGCTTTGAATTCGCCGCTGATGAGTTTCATCAGAGTGGATTTTCCGGTGCCGTTGCGTCCAATGAGGCAGAGACGCTCGCCCGCATGAATGCTGAGGTTGAGGTTTTCTAACAGGGGTGCGCCACCAAATCCGGCGGTGATTGATTTGAGCTGTAACAGGGGCATGACGATCTCAGTAGGTAAAGGGCAGGGCGAAACGACGCTAGGGTAGCGAGTTCGAGCTGAACTGAAAAGGGTTTGTTTGTGTGCCCAAGTGGGTTGCGCGCAGAAAAGCGCGCGAGAGTGCGTCTGTTTTAGAGCGAAAGCGCTTTAATAAAGCTCATCCCAGTAGTCGATGCTTTGAGGTTTTGGCGCTTGACGTTCATGTTCGTAGGCATCAGCCCAGTCACATTCGGGTTGAACGTAAGGGCGTTCGTAACGCGCTTGCTCTTGTTGGCGTTTTTGAATAACAAGCTCCAGCGGAGCAATCTCAGAGGCGGTCTGGATTCGTGGCTTGTGCATACGTCAACTCCTTGGTTAAAAAGATAAGACTTATCTCGCTTTTGTTCTCTAATGAACTTTATCATAACAGCAAAAACTGGGATTTGACTTCACTCTTAGCAAAGCTATCGACCCCGTTGCAGAGAACTTTGAGTCACCCTTGCCTTGTAAGGTGAGGGCAATTTACCGGTTTCCAAGCCTCCGTGCTTAGTTGTGTGTCATTAAAAGCCTTTTTCTGTTCTCTTTCTATGACTTAGGTACCGGTTTAGCGTAAAAGTTTGTTCGTATATTCTTCTTAACCGCATTAGGAGTGTGTTTATTGCTGCTGTGCTTGCCACTCTTCTGGGGTGTACGCCTTGATGGTGAGGGCGTGAATGGCACCGCTGGTGATGTGTTCATTTAGGGTGGCGTAGACCAGCTGGTGTTTTTTCAGCAGGCTGAGGCCGCTGAATTGTTCGCTGATGACCACCGCTTCAAATTTGCTGCCGTCACCGGTTACGGTGGCTTTGCTGTTGTTGATACCGGCTTCAATTTGTTGGGAAAAATAGTCCATATTCATAGTGATGTCTCATTGGCTAAAAATTAGGCGGCCATTATAGCCGTAAATCTGTTTAAGGTTCGAGAGTGGTGTGTGAGTTGGGAATTTACAGGGGGGTAAAGGAGCCGATCAGAAGATTGATCGGCTGGAACAAAGGACGTTAGCGCCCCGTAGAGTGGATCAAACGCACGTTGGTGGCGATTTTGCCGTTGTCTTTTTGATCGCTCTCGGCCAAGTAAAAATCAAGGATGGTTTCACGGCTGAGCAGGTCATCGACGCTGACTCCATCGGCCAACTCGTTGGCGTGACAAAAGACGCTCTCATAAGGTGAGTCCTCTTCCCGTGAGTCGGTGATCCAGAGGTTGGGGTCAAGACGTTTGATGAAGCGCAAAAAGCCGTAGCCTTTGTCAGGGAACCATTTGGTGCAGACCCCGCGCACACAGGATCCGACTTCGCCCCATTCGTTGTTGGGTTCGTAGGAGTAGGGCAGCAAGTTGGGGATCAAATACCCTGAGTAGAAAGCATCCACTTGGCGCTTCAGTTGGCGCGAGATGTTCTTAAAGGCCAGCAGTTCTACACGGCAGCCTCGGTTCTGCAGCGCCGTCACCACTTGCAAAAAATCGCCGTCGCCGGTAACGAGCAAAATGGAGTCAAGGTTTTCGGCCTGCAACATTGCATCTACGGCCAGATCGAGGTCGGCGTTGGCTTTGGTGGTGACGTTGCCTTCATCATCGGTGTAACGGCGGACAAATTTGACGATGATTTTCCAGCCAAAATCACGCACCATCTGCTGATAGGCATCGGATTTTTTCTTGTATTCAATGTCCTCTTTGGCGCGGTCTTTATCAAAGGCCAGATAGGTGTTGAGTCGTAATAGGTGGCCGCCGTCACGTCCGGCAAAGTTGCGCAGTACGTCGTAACGCAGTTGATAGCCGCCATTGAGTTTAATGTTTTCAGCATCGACAAAGACGCCGACTTTTAATGCATTGCTCAAAATAGTTCCTTTCAATCTCTAAAAAATAGTATCAAAGTGGGTTTAATGGGTGTCAATGTTGCCTGCTGGCTAGGCCAGATTTTGCTAATAGAGGCCGTAATGTACGTTAATCTGTTGTTGCCTGCCGCTTTTTATACTGCTCTGATTAAATCAGCCACCGCTTAAATCTCGCTTAATAGCTTGCTTTTCCTTCTGTTGCTCTCTTTGCTTAAGCGATGTTGCGTTTGTAATAACGTCGTAGCAAGAGAAGCAAAGGGATGACCAACAACCAACGATAGGCGAGTATTTGCAGGTTGTGGTAGAAGGCAAAGCTGAGAAAAAAGCCTCCGAAGACCGGCAGGCTTAGGCTGATCCAGCTTTGTGGGTTGAGTTTTCCTGTTTGATCTAAGCTGCGGTAAAACAACAGCACACCAATGGCCAGCCCCGCCAGAGCACTGTGGCTTAGATTGAGCAGGTAACTGGGGACTAAGATGCAGTAGATAAAATTGCTGATCGCCGCCAGTAGAATGAGTATGTTGAAGAGGATCGAGCGCAGAAACAGCATGCTCAGGGCGATGGCCAGTAGGGCAACGGTAAAGTGCAGTGCCCATTGCTGCATCTCTTGGTAGTCCCATACGACCATGGCGAGATCGAAAATCAGCAGCATTAAACTGTAACTGAGCACGGCGGAGAGTTCCGCTGGAGGTTTGAGGGTCAGCGGTTGCAGTCTTTGAATGTGTGCAAAAGGGGCAAGGGCAAAAATCAGCGCCAGCATAAAAAATCCGGCCAGAGGAGAGTACCAACTCAAACTCCAGCAGAACGCGAGGATCAATAACGCGCTAAAGAGTTTCTGACTGCTGGGTTTTTTTAGCTGTAGTGCTGAACTGTAGGCAATAAGGTAGGAGACGATGCCAAGCAGACCGGTGAGCAGCGCTTGGCGTACTGAGTATTCGTCCCAGTGGTGTAAATGCAGTGGAGAATAGAGCAGTAGGGCGCTGAGGGTGCCGATCAAGGGCAGCAGAATCGTTACCCAAGGCTGGCTTAAGTGGTGGCCACGGTTTTTTAACATGCGTTGCAGCAGCGGAATCAGCAGTAGAGGAGCCAAATAGGCCATGCCGATGAGACCCTTAAAATTGGAACCGTAGACCCCCAAGGCAATAAAGGTCAGAGGCAGATAGAGGAGGGTGAATTGCAGTGCCAGCAATTGATGGATCACAGTTTGAGCTCTTTTTGGGTGCGCAGTTTCAGGGTGATGTGGCTGTCGGCGGGTAGATCAAATTCGATCTGATACTGTTTTTGTTTTCCTGCCGAGATGATTTGCACAATGTGGCCGTAGTTAACAGCGGAGATCTTTTGATCCGCTGGGGCGCTGAGCGTGACTGTGGCGCGTTTAAAATCTTCGTAGAGGGCGTTAATGATATTGATGCTGCCGTCGGCCTGTGTGTTGATCTGTATTTTTCCACTGGGAATGGAGCTGTCGGCATCGCGGTAACCGTCACCGTCAAAATCGGTGCTGTAGTTGCGAATTTGATTGCCCAGCATCCGCACCAAGCGGTAACCGTTGTGAGGTGGGGCGACGGCATCGGAGGAGCGAGCGCCAGCGGCGGCGGCGGTGGTGATGATGTATTTGGTGCCAGGAAAGATGTAACTCAACATCTGGCGTTCGCCTTTGTTATTAAAAATAGCGTCGCTGTGCCAGTGTCCGGCAAACACAGCCGGTACTTGATAGTGGTTAAACTCGTTGACCAATTCGTCACGCATGCCGATCAAATTGCGCCGAAAAAACATTGGGTGGTGCATTTGCACCAAGTTTACTTGAGTGCGATGTTGTTTTAGCTGAGCGCGCACCCAGCGGTATTGAGATTGAGTCAGTTGATCCCGTCCGTGAGAGGAGTTGAGGCTTAAAATACTGTAGTTGCCGATGTCCACTTGATGATAGGGGTAGGCAAAGGTGGCCAGATAACCGCCCCACCCACGGTATTCGTGGTTGCCAGGCGCGACCACAACAGGGGCATCAAGTTTGGCTAAAATTTCTTTCATGCGTTGGTATTCAGGCCAACGTCCGTAACCGGCAATGTCGCCACTGATCAAGACGAAATCGGGGTTGATCAGGTTGATCTCCTCTATTTGCTGCAACATGCGAGTGTAGCGTTCTTCGTCACCGACAATGCCCTCTTGATCGGCCAGATGGATAAAGCGGACGTTGTTATCAAAAGAGGTTTTAATGTGTACTGCTTTAATTTGCCGATTGTATTGCTCATCTTGGCTGAGTTGCAGGCTGTAAGCGCCGTTGTGCGCGTCTGTGGGAATGCGGACGGTTAAAATGCGCTTGGCTCCCTGTTGACGTTCGCTTTCGATGGGTAAGATCACATCGTCTTGATGCGAGCGTTGCAGCCTCGCTTGCCACTGTCGTTGACCAAAGGGTTGAGTTTGTTTAACCACGATTTCAAAGGTCTCGCCCGCCAGTTGTACCGCAGGCACGCCGAGGCGCGGACGTTGAATAACAAACTCATTCGGTTGAATGATCCAGCTGGCACTGCTGATCACCAGCAGCAAGGGGACAAAACGCAACAGGAGCTTCACAAGCCGTTTCTCATCAGTTTGGGGAGGGGCATTATACCTGTTCTGGCTTTAAGGGTTTTTTAGTGTTAACTCGAAAATTGGCATGAATTTTTAGAACTGGTTCACACTATTAGTATTTCCTTAAGGGTTTTAACCTGCGGGTAAGGTTTTAAACTTACCCTTCATGCTAGTTTTGTTTGCGTCTGTCGGTGTTGGCTGGTTTTCAGTTGGCACTTAGGTACGGAAACCATACATTTTTTAGGGAGCATGATTATGTTTACATTGAAACGATCACGACAATTTATTGCTTTGACTTTGGGGTGCTTGCTGAACGGTGTTGTTTTGGCTGGCACCATCAGCACCTTTGCCGGTTCCGGTACCAGTGGCCATCAGGACGGTGCCTTGAGTGCCGCGCAGTTCAGTGCGCCGATGGGCTTAGCACTGGATGCGGTCAGCAGCACGTTGTATCTGTCCGACGCTCACAGTATTCGCAGCATTCAAAACGGAGTGGTGACCACTCTGGCTGGTGACGGTACTACCAGCACGTTTAACTTGCCTTCCGATTTGGCTCTGGACAATGTAGGTAATCTCTACATCATTGATCAGAACAATCAATCATTGAAGCGTTTGGAACTGGTCACCGGTCTGGTAACGGTGGTGTTGGATGGCACTCAACTGACGGATCCACAAGGCTTGACCGTAGACAGTAACGGTCTGATTTATTTGGCAGATGCTGGAGCCAATCAAATCTTGACCGTGGATGCCAGTGTTACACCGGCTACAGTGACGCCTTTGGCGTTGGATGCAACAGCCACAGCCTTAAGCTCTCCGCAAGCGTTGGCGATCAACGGTACAAAACTGTATGTGGCTGAGCCACTGGCTCAACGGGTGCGGGTAATTGATTTGGGTGTGGTTCCCGCAACTCTGTTCACCGTTGCCGGTGGCACAGGCAAGACCTTCTATAATTTTGCTAATCCTGGTATTACCGGTGTGCAAGCTAATTTGAAAACTCCCACTGATTTGGGTTTGGACAGTGTGGGTAACCTTTACATCAGTGATGTGGGGCACAATCGCGTATTGAAATGGGATGTTGCCACACAGGTTGTTACGGTCGTTGCTGGAGTGGGCAGTTCACTGGGTATTGGTGGTTTTTCTGGTGATGGTGGCCAAGGGCGTTTAGCTGAGATTGATCTGCCCATGGGGTTGGTGGTGGACAGCGCGGGGATGCTCTATTTTACTGACAGTAATAATCAGCGTGTTCGCAGTGT
>JAUZRS010000024.1 GCA_030950195.1 Gammaproteobacteria bacterium
AGCGCGTTTGATGGTGGTGGTACCGCTCTCCTTGGGTTTGATCTTTTTGCTGCTCTATTTTGCTTTTCATTCCGTTGGGCAAGCGGCGTTGATCATGCTCAATGTGCCGCTGGCTTTGATCGGCGGCATCGCAGCGCTCTATATTTCCGGGCAATATTTATCCGTCCCTGGTTCCATCGGTGTTATCGCGCGGTTTGGGGTGGCGGTACTCAATGGGGTGGTGATGGTCAACGCCATCAATCAACGCCTGAGTGGGGAAAACAATCTGCACTTGGCGGTTTTTGAAGGCGCGTTATCCCGCTTGCGGCCGGTGTTGATGACCGCGTCCATTGCCGGTTTGGGTCTGGTCCCGATGCTGCTCTCCAGCGGAGTCGGCTCCGTGGTGCAACGACCGCTGGCTACGGTGGTGGTCGGTGGGCTGGTCTCTTCCACGCTGCTGACTTTGTTTGTGATTCCGGCGCTGTATGCGGTTTTTTCTAAAGCGATGTTGAAAGAGCAGCGGCAAGACCACTTTGTCAGTAAGTAACATCAGTAAATAAATACACTACTCAAAAGGAGTGCGGCTGTCTTGCATCAGTTGATCTAGTGCCCTTCGCGCTTGCTTTGGATTGGCTCGATCTTTTTCTTCCAGCATTTCACATTCGTCCCTCACCATTTCATCCACAGTAGAAGGGTAATATTTGCAATCGTCAGGGCGGTCATAATAAATATCGCAGGTGTATTTATTTTGCTTCGGTACTTTTCTTAACCAAGGGCATACTTCCATCTGTTGGCCTGTTTCGGGATCGCTCCAAATTTCACCTTGGTTTACATGACGATGTATTTCAGGTCGGTAATTTTCCCAAAAGTCGGCTTGGACAATTGAAACCGATAAACCACCGTTGCCGTATTTGACGCAGCATTTCCCGCATTGATTGCACTCTTTCACGTTACTGTTGGTTGAACGGTCAACTTAAACCCCAGTGCCTTTGCTACCTTGGCTACTGTTGAAAAGGTTGGATTACCTTCTGGAGATAACGCCTTATAAAGACCTTCACGAGTAATGCCTGTTTCTCTGGAAAGCTGACTCATGTTTTTAGCTCGTGCAACAACGCCTAAAGCATGAACGATAAATGCTGAATCATCCCCTGCCTCCTCCAAACAAGCTTCTAGGTATAACTGTATATCTTCATCGGTTTTAAGATGTTCAGCTGAATCCCAACGTGTAGTAGTAATGGTCATGACTTAATCCTCAATGTTCTTAGCGATTTCTTTGGCTCGTCGATCTTTTAAACCATCAAACCATTTAGTGAATATCACTGTTTTTCAAATCTCGATCATATTCTGACTGTAGTTAACGCCCCTTCACCTGTCAACTATAGTTGACAATTTTGGTGATTTTTCAACTAACTGGCTCTACTTCATGATCAATCAGGCTAAAAGTGACTGGAAAAATTATCGTGTACAGAGATAAATCACAGCAACACCCAACCTCTAGCCCACCACCACCAACGATCAAAGCCAGCCTTTTTGTGACCCACTAGAAACCATTCCCCAACCGAAACGAATAGAGTAGACTCCACCTTCTTCGGCGAAACACCGCCGTTTGAGCTTGTTTTTTCTATTTTTGTCCCTATAAACCGTAATCGACACTTTATTAAACCGCCCCATTTTGGAGAGACACATGGCCGTTATTGAACTCAACGAAAGCAACTTCCAACAGACCATCGACAATAACGACATCGTTATTATTGATTTTTGGGCACCCTGGTGTGGCCCCTGTCGCTCCTTTGCGCCGATCTATGAAAAAATCTCCGAAAAACACCCCGATGTGGTGTTTGCCAAACTGAACACCGAAGATGAACAAGGATTGGCGACCCAGTTTAATATTCGCTCCATCCCCACCATCGCCCTGTTCCGCGAACAGATCATCCTGATGATGCAAGCCGGTGCGTTGCCAGAATCGGCGCTGGAAGATGTAATCAAACGCGCCCAAGACCTAAACATGGACGACGTGCGTAAAGAGATTGCTGAAAAAGAAGCTGAAGGTGAAAAATCCGCTTAAGTGAGCGTTTTCACAAAGATTTTTGAGTTACGCTGATAGTTGTACAACGCCTGCCGCTCGGCGGGCAGTTGGCTTAAATCCCCCGCCACAAAACCCCGCTCCACAAACCAGTGCGCCGTCTGCGTGGTTAAAACAAACAAGCGTGTGCAGCCCTGCTCTTGCGCCTTTTTCTCCACCCGTTGCAGCAACAACTCCGCTTTACCGCGCCGCCGATACGCTTCATGCACCACCACACAAGCCAGCTCCGCCCAAGCCCCATCCCGCTGTGAATAGAGTGCCGCACAGCCAATCACCATGCCGTCTCGTTCCAACACCGTGAAGCGTTCCACCTCCAGCTCCAACTGCTCCCGTGAACGGCGCACTAGAACGCCCCGCTCTTCCATCGGCTGAATCAGCTCCAGAATACCGCCCACATCCTCAATCGTGGCTGAACGCACGCCCTCGTAGATCTCCGCCGTGATCAAAGTGCCGCTGCCATCACGACTGTACAGCTCTTGCAATAGCGCCCCATCCCGCCTGCCGACCAAATGCACCCGCGCTACACCTTGCAACGATGCCCGCGCCGCACTTTTCAGATGCAGCGCCATACTGGAGTCACTGAGCTGCTCAGAGAGGGCAAGTGCCTGCTGCGGTGAGAGCTGCTCCAATAAATTACCCGCCTGATCCAGCATCCCCGCCTGCTCGGTGAGAAAGATCAACTTATCCGCCTGCAGCGCAATGGCCGTCTCCGTCGCCACCTCTTCTGCGTGCAGATTAAAGACCTCACCGGTCGCGGAGTAACCCAGTGGCGAAAGCAACAATAAATTATTCGCCGCTAACAAGTTATCCATCGCCGCTGCATTAATGCGCCGCACCACACCGGTATGGCAAAAGTCGGTGCCGTCGTGAATGCCCCACGGTTTGGCGGTGACAAAATTGCCCGACAACACCTGCAGACACGCGCCCGCCATCGGCGTATTGGGCAGCCCCATCGAAAGCAGCGCCTCGATCTCCACCCGCACCGCACCACAGACTTCTTTTAACAGCGGCAAAGTTTGATCATCGGTAATGCGAATGCCTTGCTGAACATGAGACTCAATGCCAAGGCTTTTCAGCCGAGCCTCCACTTGCGGACGCACCCCAAACACCAGCACCAGACGCACCCCCAAGCTGTTGAGAAGGGCGATGTCGTGAATCAAACTGGAAAACTGCTTCTCCAGCAACGCCTGCCCAGAAAAGGCCAGCACCACGGTACGGCCACGATGGGCGTTGATGTAGGGCGACATCTGTCGCAGAGCGGTCAAATCGTAAGCACTCATGAGGCGGGATGCAGACAGAAATGATTGATCAGACTCTGCAACAGATCCACTGTCGGTTGCAAAGCGTCCAAGCGCAAAAATTCATCAGGCTGATGGGCTTGAGCAATGTCACCCGGTCCCATCACCACCACCTGCATCCCCATCTCGGTCAGATAGGGCGCTTCGGTACCAAAGGCCACCGCCTCCGACTCATAGCCACTGAGCCGTTCAGCCACTGTGACGATCTCAGAATCCTTAGCGGTCTCCAGAGCGGGAATGCCATCAAACAAGCTCTCAAATTCTAAGCTCAAACCGCTGCCTTGCATCCGCTCACTGAGACGCTCCCGCACCATCTTTCGGCTCTGTTCCAATTTCATCCCCGGCAAGGGGCGCAGATCAAAGGAGAGATCACACTGGCCACAAATGCGGTTGGGGTTATCGCCACCGCAAATGTGACCTAGATTCAGCGTTGGCACCGGTACCTCAAAGGCGGGGTTTTGATATTGCAACTGCAACTCGTCACGCAGCAACAGCAGCTCCGTCATGAGTCGATTCATCCCCTCTAAGGCGCTGTTGCCGTAGGCGGGATTGCTGGAGTGCCCCGCTTGACCGATGAGGCGAACGCCCTCCATCATCACGCCTTTGTGCATCCGCACCGGACGCAGCCCTGTCGGCTCACCGATGACGGCAAAATCCGCCAGAGAACGACCGCTGGCCAGCAGCGCCTTGGCTCCCGCCATGCTGCTCTCCTCGTCAGCGGTGGCGATCACCGTTAGGGGTTTGAGCAGTTTTCCCGCAGTGAAAAGGCTGGCCGCTTCCAGTGCCAAAACCAGAAAACTTTTCATATCCGCCGTGCCCAAGCCGTACAACTTGCCGTCACGTTCGCTGAGCGAAAAGGGGTTGCTCTGCCACAGTTCCTCATTGCACGGCACCGTATCGGTGTGGCCTGAGAGTAGCAGACCGCCAGCACCGGAACCCAAAGTGGCGACCATATTGGCTTTATTCGGCTGCCCAGCAAGGGGCAACACTTCCACCACAAAACCAGCGGCGCGATACCACTCCGCCAACCGCTCCACCACCGCACGATTGCCCATATCAAAGCTGGGATTGACACTGCTAACGGAAGGCAACTCAATCAGAGCAGCGATTTTTTTCAGTAACGGGTTGACAAAGGTCATGGGGAAACGTCCAACAGACAAGGAAGTCCATCAGTATAAAACATTCAAACGCGACGTAGGGCGCAATAAGCTCAGCGCATTGCGCCAATAAACAGCGTCATCAAAGACCGTTCAATAAAATATCCAAACACTCCTCAGCCATCTCCGCCACCTCTTCATTCGAGTCATGCACCGCCGCGCGCACCAACGGAATGATTTTCATCTCCCCACTGAGGGAAAGATAACGCAGCGCATCACGGCGATGATGTGGGTTACTGCTGGCCAACCACTCAATCAAACTCGGCACCATCATGGTCAACGCCTCTTGACCGTGCAGTGCCTCCATCAGCGCTTCAGCTGACAAACGCAGTGGCAAAGGGAGTTTCTCTTCCTGCAACAGCACTAAAACCTGCTGCCCCCAGTGTGGCGACTCCGCCAACAACTTCTCCAGCCGCAGCAGGCTGCCACTCTGTAGCTCCTTTTTAAGATACCTCGATATACCCTCTTCTGTATTGAGCAACTTTACCCATGCCCGCAATTCCTGAGTAGAAATCCCACCTTCAAATTCAAACTCACCCAAACGCAACCACGGCACAGCACGTAAATTAATTCGGCGAGCACGATCTGGATCCACGGCAATATTGACCACTTCTAAACTGGCCAAGGCAGATTCCTGCAATAACTGAGTGAGATCTTGTAGAAGCTGAGCGGAACGATCACAACCCGGTGAAATCAATAACAGCGCGTGATTTTCCGTCGCCACTGAGGCATAAAACTCCACATTAAACGATTCACTCCCACCGCCCTTCGAAGAAAAAAACATCCCTCACCCCTTCCCTGTTAAATCTCTCACCCATCAACACCGT
>JAUZRS010000240.1 GCA_030950195.1 Gammaproteobacteria bacterium
TCAGACAGCTGAAAACTGACGCTGTTACCGGCGCTGGGGTGGGATCTAATCAAATAGTGTTTGAAGCTGTTGCTGTTGCTAATCGAATCAATAAACAGATTCAAAGAACCGTTCACCTTAGACAATGTTTGACCACTGACCGTGGTAATCGAATAGCCCATAAACGTCAGGTCAATGTTGTATTGATCTCCGCTCACCGTGGCACCGAACAGATCCACTTGGCCATTTTGCGTTATCGTTTGGCCTGCAAAAGACGTTTGGCAATTGAGGTACGTTAGGGAAAGCGCATCTCCACTACCGAGGGCTCCGGCACCAGAAAATGAATTCCGCACCACTTGCCCGCCATTCAAACAATCGGCTGACGTTGGAATTTTACCCCCACTTCCCAGCAGCGTATTTTCAGCGCTGTTACGCGCAAGTTCATAAAGCGCCAAGGTACTGCGATACGCAACGGAAGCCAGTGCCTGAACCTCAGCGGGATTGCCGATATTAATCACCCCAGTGGTGGTGGTCACCACATTGTCACCATCATCGTCGTCATCGTCGTCATCTGAATCTCCAACAGGCGCACAGGCCATCAGTAGACTCGACAAGAGTATAAACAAAACATAATATATTTTTTTTATCATAATAGGCTCTCCACAACTCTTTTTAGCTCTATTACTGAACAATATCGAGTCTCAAGCCAATAAAGCAGGAAAATCACAAAGATGTGACGAGGTTTTATTCAATCTGTGACCCCATTCAAACGGCACAAAAAAGGGAGCGCCGAAGCGCTCCCTTTTTGCCGATCTGAAGTTAAAAAAGCTTATTTAACAACAGGATCTAAACTGCCACTGGCGTACTCAGAAAACATGGTTTCCAGAGAGCGAGGCTTAATTTTACTCGCCATACCCGCTGCACCAAAGGCTTCATAACGGTTTTTACAGATATCAGACATAGATTCTGTAGCCGCTTTGAGGAATTTGCGAGGATCAAAGTTAGAAGTGTTGTCGTGCAAATGACGACGTACCGCACCGGTAGAGGCCATGCGCAAATCGGTATCGATATTGATTTTACGCACACCTGACTTGATGCCTTCAACGATTTCATCAACAGGCACGCCGTAGGTTTGGCCCATATCACCGCCATAGTTGTTGATGATCTGCAACCAATCCTGAGGCACAGAAGAGGAACCGTGCATGACCAAATGCACATCAGGAATACGCGCGTGAATTTCACGCACACGGTCAATACGCAAGATGTTACCGGTAGGCTCTTGGGTAAATTTGTACGCGCCGTGAGAGGTACCGATGGCAATGGCCAACGCATCCACACCGGTTTTCTTGACGAAATCAGCGGCTTCATCAGGATCGGTCAGCAACATATCCATGTCCAGCTTGCCTTCGGCACCGTGACCGTCTTCTTCACCCATCATGCCCGTTTCCAAAGAACCGAGGCAACCCAATTCACCCTCAACAGACACACCACAAGCGTGTGCAATATCAACCACTTGTTTGGTGACATTGACGTTGTACTCGTAGCTGGCGGGGGTTTTTGCATCGCTTTCCAAAGAACCGTCCATCATCACCGAGCTGAAACCCGATTGCATGGAACGCACGCAGATATCAGGAGAAGCGCCGTGATCCTGATGCATGCAGACTGGGATATGAGGGTACATTTCAATAGCAGCCAAAATCAGATGGCGCAAAAAGGGTTCACCTGCATAAGAACGCGCACCGGCAGAACCTTGCAAAATGACGGGGCTGTTAACCGCATCGGCAGCTTGCATGATCGCATGCACCTGCTCCATGTTGTTAACATTAAATGCGGGCAGACCGTAGCTGTTTTCAGCAGCGTGATCCAGCAGCTGACGTAGAGAGATCAGTGCCATGGTGGTTCTCCTTGATAGATCTTGAGTTAAGTTAAATAAGTCTTGCGCTCATGCGCCTTGCATCGCTGTCTTTTAGGTATCGGCTTCAATCAACTCGCCGACACGCACAATTTTCATCGCATTGGTGCCGCCATGCACCCCCATCAAATCACCTTTGGTGATAATGACTAAATCGCCATCTTCCACCGCACCCGCTTGTTGCAAAACATCCACCACCGCTTTATTGGCTTCCGCATGGCTGTTGTAAATGGTCTGAAACTTCATTGGGTGCACACCGCGATACAGAGTCACTTTACTGCTGGTGTGGTCGTTACGGGTCAGTGCATAAATGGGAATAGCTGAACTGATACGTGACATCCAAAGCGGCGTGGAACCGGACTCGGTCATGGCAGCAATGGCTTTCACACCCAAATGGTTGGCTGCGTACATGGCGCTCATGGCAATGCCTTCATCAATAAACTCAAAGGTTGAGTTTATCCGATGAGAGGATTTTTTTGCATTCACATGCTGTTCAGCCGTTTCGCAAATGCGCCCCATCGCCTCAATGGCTTTCTCTGGGTGTTTACCGGCAGCGGATTCGGCGGAGAGCATCACCGCATCGGTGCCGTCCATCACCGCATTGGCCACATCAAACACTTCTGCACGAGTCGGGATCGGATTTTCAATCATCGACTCCATCATCTGTGTGGCCGTAATAACAATTTTATTCGCAATGCGGCTTTTATTGATCAGCTCTTTTTGTACCGCAGGCAGTTCAGCATCACCGATCTCAACGCCCAGATCGCCACGGGCAATCATAATCACATCGGAGGCTTCAATCGCCTCGTCGATCACTTCCATAATCTCAGC
>JAUZRS010000241.1 GCA_030950195.1 Gammaproteobacteria bacterium
ATGATCTCCCATTTGGAGGAGTCGATCATAAAGGGGACTTTGGTGATCTCCGGTTCGGCGGCGCAGAGGTTGAGAAAACGCTGCATGGCGACCACGCCGTCCAACATGCCTTCATCCATGTTCACATCGACGATCTGCGCGCCGTTTTCCACCTGGGTGCGGCAGATGTCGAGCGCCTCTTCGTACTCTTCGTTGAGGATCAGGCGCTTGAATTTGGCCGAGCCGGTGATGTTGGCGCGTTCACCGATGTTGATGAAATTAAGCGATTTATCCAGATTGAGCGGTTCTTGACCGGAGAGACGGCAGACGTTGTCGATTTTGGGCAGCACACGCGGCGGAGTGTTTTTGACTGCCTCGGCGATGGCTCGGATGTAATCAGGGCTGGTGCCGCAGCAGCCCCCAACGATGTTCAAAAAGCCACTTGCAGCCCATTCGCCGATCTGCTCCGCCATGTTTTCTGGGGGCAGATCGTACTCGCCAAATTCGTTGGGCAGACCGGCGTTGGGATGCACATTGACCCGAAACTCACTGATGCGTGAGATCTCTTCCACATACTGGCGCAACTCATCGGGGCCCAGAGCGCAGTTGAGGCCGATGGAGAGGGGCTTGGCGTGACGCAGGCTGTTATAAAAGGCTTCGCTGGTCTGGCCAGAGAGGGTGCGCCCAGAGGCATCGGTGATGGTGCCGGAGATCATCACCGGAATGCGAATGTTCTGTTCAGCAAAAAGGCGCTCGCAGGCAAAGACGGCGGCTTTGGCGTTGAGGGTGTCGAAGATGGTTTCGATCAGCAGAATGTCCACCTGACCTTCGATCAGAGCGTGAATGGCGGTGGTGTAATCGGCCACCAGCTCATCAAAATTGACGCTGCGCGCCCCAGGGTCATTGACATCTACAGACATGGAGGCGGTTTTTTGTGTCGGTCCGAGCACCCCGGCGACAAAACGCGGTTTGTCAGGGGTGCTGTATTTGTCCGCCGCTGCACGGCAGAGCTGCGCCGAGACGAGGTTGATTTCATAGGCGTGCTCTTGCAGACCAAAACGCTCCAGATCTTTGGCGGTGGCACCAAAGTTATTCGTTTCGATGATGTCAGCACCGGCTTCAAGGTACTGCTCGTGAATCTCGCGGATCAGCTCGGGTTTGCTCAGCACCAGCAGATCGTTCATGCCCTTGAGGGGGCTAGGCCAATCGGCAAAGCGTTCGCCACGGTAGTCCTCTTCTTCCAATTTGTAGCGTTGGATCATGGTGCCCATCGCACCGTCAAGGATTAAGATGCGCTCTTGAAGTGCGCTGAGAAGCAATTTGCTGCTGGGGGTGGTGTACATGCTGAGCCTCGTGCCGTGCCGCTGAAAAATAGGCGCAGATTCTAACATGAGGCGG
>JAUZRS010000242.1 GCA_030950195.1 Gammaproteobacteria bacterium
ACAAAACCGTGCAAACGCAGACGCTGTGGCAGCGTCCACTGCGCTTCAAAGGCCAACAGCTCAAGCAACGACTCACCGCCCAAACCCAACTCATCCACCAACAACAAAGAAGAGACGCGCAACAGCGAAAGATCCAAATCAGCAAACCCCTCCGGCAACGGCTGCAACGGCAAGGAGAGCTGCTTGGCCAAAACCACATCAGAGGCATCCAAGGCCTGCTGTTGCAGATGCAAGCGCACCACCAATGGAATATCACTCGTTACTGGGAAACGTTCGGAATGCAGATAGAGCGCCCGAATCTGCGCTTCACCCAACTCATCGCCACGCAGCAATTCCAACAACTGCCCATGCGCCTGCGCTCGTGTCGCTTCACTGCCACCCATCAAGGCCACCACCGAAAGCAGCGATTTAGCCCGAATAGGGTGCAGCGGCAAAGAAGTCGCCACCTCGGCAAACCACGCCTCATCGTCACCCACGAGCAGATTCTCTTCGTTGCCCAGCCGCTGACCGTAGTTTAAATACGCCAACCAAACCTCACTGGGCTTGAGCTGCAACAACGGCTCAACGGGCAGCGTACTCTGAAAACGCAGGGCAAAATCACTCGCCAAAGCGATGTTCACCAACTCACCCTGAGTGCGTGCGGCTTTGGCAGCCAGCAACCAAAAATAAGCACGCTGTTGATCGCTGTTGGATTTTTTCTCAGCGCGTTTTTTGAACTGATGATACAGCTTAGCTGGAGACTCTTTTTCCGCTTGCAGCTGTGCCAAACCCTGCAACGCCAACCACAGAGCCGACCTCTGTTTTGGCAGTTTCAGCACTTCAGAAAAACGCCCTGCCATCAACAACAGACGCGCCTGCAACAAAGTGTGCTGACTCGCCTGCTGCGGATAATCAAGCTGAAAACGTCGCCATGCGCTCTCCGTATCGGCGACGTTGTGCATCAACAGATAGGCTTGCACAATCTGCAACCGCCAGCGCGACACGTCACTTGCAGTCGCCTCTTTAGTCCAGAGCAACTCTCGCAACAGAGCCAAGGCAGTCTCACCTTGCCCCCGTCGCAGCGCCATTTTCACTTGCTGCTGCTTGCCCCAGAGGCGGCGCTCGCCATTCTCGCTGCGAGCCAATTCTGCCAGACGCAGTTCCAGCTGCGGCCACAAACGCGCCTGAAACAGCCACTCTATAGAAGCTCTTTCCAGCTTGGGATCAGATAAACGCTCAGCCAAAGCCAGCGCCAACTGCGGCTGGCCGCCGTCCAGCAAAGACTGTAAATCGGCCACCGAATCGGCTCTGACCACATTCGAGCCAGCAAAACAGAGCGCCGCCACAACGCAAAACGGGCGAGTGATTTTCATCACCCGCCCGTTTTTGATCGGCATCAACAACATGCTAATAAAAAGTCTTACAGCTTTTCGCGGATACGCGCCGCTCTGCCGGTCAAACCGCGCAAGTAGTAGAGTTTCGCTTGGCGAACCCGACCGCGACGTTTGATTTCGATCTCAGAAATGATTTTGCTGTAGGTCTGAAACACACGCTCAACACCCACACCGTGAGAGATTTTACGCACGGTGAACGCGGAATGCAGTCCACGGTTGCGTTTGGCAATTACAACGCCTTCGAAGGCCTGTAGACGCTCACGAGTGCCCTCTTTTACTTTGACCTTAACGACAATCGTATCGCCAGGAGAAAAGGCAGGAATTTCCTGACCCATCTGTTCCGCGTTTAATTCTGCAATGATGTTGCTCATTTCTTTCTCCAAAACTCAATAATAATCGCTGTAAAAAATCAGTTTTGCTCCGCATGAAAACGCTGCAATAACAACCGATCCTTTTCACTCAATTCCAGACCGTCCAACAACTCCGGTCTCCGTAATTTTGTCCTGCCAAGGGACTGCGCTCTGCGCCACTGCTGAATCGCAGCATGATCTCCGCTACACAACACCTTCGGTACCGTATCACCATCCACCTGCTCGGGACGAGTGTAGTGCGGAAAATCCAACAGACCGTCCATAAAGGAGTCCTGTTGCGCCGATTCCGCATCCCCCAAAACCCCAGGGATAAAACGGCTGATGGCATCAATCATCACCATCGCCGCCAATTCACCCCCACTGAGAACGTAATCACCCAGTGACCACTCCTCATCAACGTAGCGTTGAATAAAACGCTCATCAACGCCTTCGTAACGTCCAGCGATAAAAATCAAACCCGACGTCTGCGCCAGCTCCGAAACCCCCGCCTGATCCAAACTTCGCCCCTGCGGGCTGAGGTAGATTACACGGCTCTCAGGTACCTTCTGTTTGATTGCCTCAAGGCAATCTCGCAGCGGCGGCAACTGCATCACCATGCCAGGGCCACCGCCGTAAGGGCGATCATCCACCCGACGATGACGATTGTGGCTGTAATCCCGTGGGTTCCAACAGGTGAGACTCAAGCGTTGCTGGTCTCGACCGCGTCCAACCACACCGCATTCGGCTACACTCTGTACCAACTCTGGAAACAGTGTGATGACATCAAAACGCATCGGCTAAAAGTCCGGATCCCAATCGACCTGCATCAGACCAGCGGCCAAATCCACGTCAACGATGACCTGTTTTGGCAACCAAGGGATCAAGCGTTCCCGCTCGCCTTTGACCACCATCACATCGTTGGCACCGGTTTCAAACAGATGATCCACGGTACCAAGCTGCACCCCGTTTATCGTCTCAACGCGCAGACCCACCAGATCACGCCAGTAGACTTCATCGTGCAGATCCGGCAGTTGTTTGGGGTGTACCGCAATCTCAGCACCCAGCAGCGTAGCTGCCAAATCCCGATCTTGATAAGCCTCAAAACAGACTACGATGCCTTTACCGTGAACCCGCCCGCCAATGCGCTTAACGGACTTCCAACCCTGAGCGGTTTTTAACAACCACGGATTGTAGTCTAAAATACCGTCACGAGGTTGAGTATGGGAATAAACCTTCACCCAACCCCGAACACCGTAAAGCCCAGAGACGGTGCCCAAAATAACAGGGCTGTCATCGGACTCCAGCTGACTCACGTCTTAGCTGCTGGCTTGGGATTTTTTGTGCTCTTTAACGATGCTGATAACACGATCAGACAGTTGAGCACCTTGACCAACCCAATGCTCAACACGCTCCAGATCAAGACGCACACGCTCTTGCTGGCCACGAGCCATTGGGTTGAAAAAACCAACACGCTCAATATAACGGCCATCACGGCGATTACGGCTGTCGGTCACAACCACTTGATAAAACGGCTTCTTTTTAGCGCCACCACGGGAAAGACGAATGGTTACCATCGGGTCAAAACCTCAAAATCTGCATAACATAAAAAAGGGCTGCACACGGCAGCCTTACATGGATCGGCGGATTTTACTCGAAATCTGGCAAATGTGAAGGGATAAAGAGAAATTAATTGCCAAAAGGTGTTTTAAGTGGGGGAAAACCGTGATTTGGCTGCCCTACCCAGCCGTTCTCACAGCCTATCCGTTCAACCCAACCACCGTAGGGTGTCAATAACCAAAGGGCATTGCACCTGACACAGCCTTACGTTTTAACCCACTCAGGCAGACGATCCCGAAAACGTTTACCAAACAGACGGTGCTCACCGCGCTCATGGCGCAAACGTCCCGCAACGATGCACGCCGACACATTCAGCTTTTGCGCCAACGCCTCCACCTCATCAACCTCACTCACGGCCAACAACTCAGCCTCTTCAATGGGCAACAAGACCCGTTGCGCCAACGCATCGGCCTCCTGCTCTCGCTGATCTGTTTGCTCTCCGCTGTGCAGATCATCCACAAACCACTGCTGCTCTTCGGTCAAATGCAACGCCAGATGCGCCAACTCATGCAGCAAGCTAAACCAAAAATGATCCACTCGGTCATAACGCAAGGTCAAGGCAATGACCGGATTGCAACCCTGTTGTCGATAAGCCGCACCATCCAAATAGGTTTTGGGCAGATGTGGCTCAAAAATAAGGTGAATGCCGTAACGGTTAAGGTACTCCTTGGCCAACTGCGCTCCCTGCTCTGACCACGAAAGCTGCACCAATTTCTGCATCCACTCGGTGCTCACGCTGCCGTCACGGTACTCAGGCAACGACTCCGCTTCCGCCTGCTGCAAGACTTTTACCTGCCACGCCCAAACGGCCATCAAATCCACCTGACGATGGCTGCCACTGCGTTGCGCACTGCTGCGCAGCAGTGCTGGTTGCAACGCCAAGCCGCCCTGCACTGACTGCAAAAAGCAGCGCATCTGCTCGCCAGCATTGGCTTTTAGCTCACTCAAGGAACCCTTAAACGCTTTAAAGTAACCCCGCTTGTGCATCTCTGCCAGTGGAAACTGATCAGCCTCCAGCGCTGGAGCACGGTGACTGGCTGGCTTTGGGGCTTGAATCAAAACCTCTGCCGAAATGGAGAGGCCTTCGCTAAGACGACGAATCATCTGCGTGCTGAGACGACGTGTGCCGTTCAGCACTTCGGTCACTTTCGATGCCGATCCTAAGTAGGGGATCAGGTCTTTTTTCCGCAAGCCCTGCTGTTCCATACGAAATTCAATCGCAGCAATGGGATCGGGTAGATCCATTGGAAAACGCTCTTTTTCGTACTCTTCAATCAAAAAAGCCAACAACTCCAAATCATCGGCTTCACGGCTGCCCTCTTTTGGCTCTTGATCCATCAGATCCATCAAGCGATCCATCGCTTCTTCGTGCTCCTCATCGGAGCAAATGAGTTTGATGTGATTCATCACATTTCCCCTTTAAAAACTCTGTTTATCGTACTCCGCATGTGTGCCAACCCATTGGATTACCACAATGCCATTTTCATAGCGCACCTTTACCACCAAACGATAATGATTGCCTTTGATGTTAAAGATCACCCGATTACCTGAGAGAAAATCGGCACTGCTGTAACGATTTTTGATCTCCTGAGAGGTTTTCCAGTCGGAATTTTCCACCTCATTGAACCAAGCATCCAAAGCACTTTTGGCACGATCATGCTTGTTGCCAAACTTTTGTAGTTTATCCCGACCCAAAAGCTTCATGCCACCTCAAAGTTCCCTTGAAGGGAAGTATAGACAAAGTTATAAAAAAGGGAAGTTTTGTTTTTCTTCACCTGAATCACTCAGCGGGGAATTTTAAGCAACTCTATGGCAAGATGGCAACACACAATTGAGTTGCAAAACAGAAGGAAGAGCATGACCTTGTTGGATACCAACGTGCTGATCGAGCTGCTGAAACGAAACCCTCAGACCCAAGCGCAGATCCGCACCCTGAGCCAACCGCCCCGCATTTCGGTACTTTCTATCATGGAATTGATTCACGGCGCACACAACAAACAGGAGGTGGCGAACATCGAACACTTTCTGCGCGTTTTCGAGACGCTCCAGCTCAGCAGCGCCATTTCAGCCACCGCGCTTACGCTGATGCGCCGTTACGCCAAAAGCCACACCTTGGAGATGAACGACAGCCTGATTGCCGCCACCGCTCTCGAACACCGCATCCCGTTGCTCACTTACAACAACAAAGATTTTCGCTTTATTCATGCGCTTGAGATGGTTGCACCGTAGGGTGCCAATAACCAAAGGGCATTGCACCTGCGATAAAACAGACCCAATAGGTAAACCTCACCACCGTAGGGGCGGAATCCATTTCCGCCCTTGCCTCAATCACATCACCGTAAATAAAAAGGGCGAATATAAAATTCGCCCCTACAGCCATGCGATCCAACATCAGCGCGCAGGAAAATCAATTTTGACGTTATAAAACTCAACCCCAACCCGTTCAATGTGTTCTTTCAAGGCCACATTTGAAATCTGTCGAAACAGGCTTAAATCAATTTTATAGGGCAACAACAGATCATCCAGCTCCACCTCAAGCTGCAACAGTGCCGCACCGCTGAGTTCGTCACCCATCACCGTCATATCAATATCAGAACCGCGACGATACGTGCCCTTTGCTCGGGAACCGTACAAAATTACCTGCTGGATTTCGGAATAATGAGAGAACACGTGCTGTATTTTTTCGATGCTCTTGGCGGGCAAGCCTGTTTTGCTCAAATCAATCATGCAACGCCAGCCCTGCCATGACCTTTTCTAAATCAACAAACAAGGGGTAATACAACGTCGTGGTGGTTTCGATCACCTCACGCGCCATCTCTTCATCGTAGGTATGTACGGCTTTGTTGCGCGTTTTGATCATGCGCATCCAATTATCGCCATCCGTAATCAAACCTTTTTGAAAGGCTTCACGGGTTGCATCCCGCGAGCCCATAATTTGACTGTTACCCTGATAGAAAAAATAGTCCTTGATGACGTTCCAAGCCAACTCATGAGTAAATTCAAACGCTTTCACAAAGCCCTGTTTTTCCAGCTTTGACAATGGCCGCTGCTGCTGTAGCTCAATCGCTTCCGACAACTCAGCTAAGGCATTCACATAATTTTGAAAACGCTGCTTCCAACGAACGTCCGGCTGCATAATAAAATGGCCTCACTGCATTTTGGGTCATGAAACATGAGCATCATATTATACCCACCTCAGAATTTATGACCTCCACATTCCGTAGGGTGCAATAACCGAAGGGCATTGCACCTGCGATAAAACAGACCCAATAGGTAAACCTCACCACCGTAGGGGCGGAATCCATTTCCGCCCTTGCCTCAATCACATCACCGTAAATAAAAAGGGCGAATATAGAATTCGCCCCTACACCCATGCGATCCAACATCAGCGCGCAGGAAAATCCATTTTGGCGTTATAAAACTCAACCCCAACCCGTTCAATATGTTCCAACAAACTCTCATTTTTAATCTGCGACAACAAAGAAACATCAAAACGGTAAATCAAATCCAGATCATCCAGCGCGTCCATTACCCCTGTGAGCAATCGCAATGAATCATCTCCATCGGTTTTGAGGGTTAGGTCAATGTCGGAACCGTTACGGAAATTGCCTTTGGCGCGGGAACCATAAAGGAGGGCGCTGCTGATTTGGGGGAAGTCGCTCAATACAGAGTGTATTTTGTGGATAACACTCTGATCCAGTCCGTATTGTCGCTGATCTGATGACATGCTCTAACGTTGCTCTTTATCAGCCAGTTCGTTGAGTTTTTTGTTCAGTTGGCAAAAGGTGCAGTAATACTCATCGACGATGGCAGTAATGATTGTCTGGGTGGTCTCTTCGTTGTAGGTATGAGAGGTGAGGTTTCGGCTTTTGATCATATCCATCCAAACCTAAAACCCCACCACCCTAAGAGAAACCATCAAAACCACCATCTCCATTACGAATAAAACTAACCTTTAAAAATGTCAAAATAGATGAGGAATCCCTAAGAGCTTTATTAATGTCTTTACGAACAATAATATTGTCGTCATAGTCTGCTTTTTGCCTCAACATCTTAAGAGCATGAAGATTATTTCCAACACGACAATTTCTTTTTTTCAGATCATTTATTACAATGCTGTGCCCAGCACTAGTGGCAACACCCAACGTTCTACTTGAACAAAGCAACGCAGCATAATAAGAGCGACTAATAATTGCCCTCGCAGTAGACTG
>JAUZRS010000243.1 GCA_030950195.1 Gammaproteobacteria bacterium
CCCAAAGTTGCGAATGGAGTCACTGTCGTCGCCGTAGGTTTGCAGTTGTTGGCTCATCCAGCGCGGGATTTCAGCGCCGCAGGCGGCGGAGAAACGCGCCAGACTGCTGTAGTTGGTGATGGGCATAATGCCTGGCACAATAGGAACGTGTATACCTATTTTTTCACAGCGTTCGACAAAGTGAAAATAAGCATCGGCATTGTAAAAATATTGAGTGATGGCGCTGTTTGCCCCTGCGTCCACTTTACGTTTGAAGTTGAGCAGATCGCGTTCGCTGTTCAACGCTTGTGGATGGGTTTCGGGGTAGGCGGCCACTTCGATAAAAAAATGATCGCCAGTTTCAGCGCGGATAAACTCAACCAATTCATTCGCGTATTGAAAATCACCGTAACCGTGGGTGCCAGAAGGCAGGTCGCCGCGCAGCGCCACCAGATGGCGAATGCCGGCCTTTTGATAGTGCTGCAAGGTCTCTAATAATTGGCTTTTATTCGCCCCAACACAGGAGATGTGCGGTGCGGCTTGCAGGCCATTTTGTTGTATTTCCAGCACGGTTTCTAAGGTGCGGGCTTGGGTTGAACCCCCAGCACCAAAGGTGACGGAGTAGAAATTAGGCTTGAGTTTTTCCGCTAACTCCGTCCGTGCGCTGCGCAGGTTTTGCATGCCTTGTTCGGTTTTAGGTGGGAAAAATTCAACGCTGACGGTTTTGTTGTGTTGTTGTTTCTGCATGAGTTAGAACAGAGGGTCGTTGTCCGACCCTCAACCTCAAAGGGGTTAGTAGCGGTAGTGCTCGGGTTTGTAAGGGCCATCTACCGAAACGTTGATGTAGTCGGCTTGGGCATCACTGAGGGTGGTCAGTTCGGCATCAATTTTGGACAGATGCAGACGAGCGACTTTTTCATCCAGATGTTTGGGTAGCACGTAGACTTTGTTTTCGTACTTGCTGTCGTCATCGTTCCACAACTCCATTTGTGCCAATACTTGGTTGGTGAAGGAGTTGGACATGACAAAACTGGGGTGGCCGGTGGCGCAGCCCAAGTTCACCAAACGACCTTCGGCCAGCAAGATGATGCGTTTTCCGTCAGGGAAGATGATGTGATCTACCTGAGGTTTGATGTTTTCCCACTGGTATTGACGCAGGCTGGCGATGTTGATTTCGGAATCAAAATGGCCGATGTTGCAGACGATGGCTTGATCGCGCATCGCCGCCATGTGGTCATGGTCAATCACATTGACGTTGCCGGTGGTGGTGACAAAGATGTGGCCTTGGCTGGCCGCATCGTCCATTTTCACGACCCGATAGCCTTCCATTGCCGCTTGCAGCGCACAGATGGGATCAATCTCTGTCACCCAGACGGTGGCACCCAAACCGCGCAACGATTGCGCGCAGCCTTTGCCCACGTCACCGTAACCCAAGACCACGGCGGTTTTACCAGCGATCATCACATCGGTGGCGCGTTTGATGCCGTCCACCAGGGATTCACGGCAGCCGTAGAGGTTGTCGAATTTGGATTTGGTCACGGCATCATTGACGTTGATGGCGGGGAACGGCAGTGTGCCTTCCTCTTCCATCTGGTAGAGGCGATGCACGCCGGTGGTGGTCTCTTCCGTTACGCCTTGGATATTTTGCTTGATGTTGGAGTAGAAGTTAGGCTGTTCGGCGAGCTTCTTTTTGATCGAGTTGAAGAGGGAAATTTCCTCTTCGTTGCTGGGCTTGTCCAGCAGGCTGAGGTCGCTTTCGGCGCGTGAACCCAGATCCACCAACACGGTGGCATCGCCGCCATCATCAAGGATCATATTGGGGGTACCACCGTCGTGCCACTGCATGATCTTGTGGGCGTAGTCCCAATATTCATCCAAGCTCTCGCCTTTATAAGCAAATACCGGCAGACCTTGATCGGCGATGGCGGCGGCGGCGTGATCTTGAGTTGAGAAAATATTGCACGAAGCCCAACGCACTTCGGCACCGAGGGCGACCAAGGTTTCGATCAGCACAGCGGTCTGAATGGTCATGTGCAGGCTGCCCGCAATGCGCGCGCCTTTGAGGGGTTGGCTGTCGCGGTATTCGTCACGAATACTCACCAAACCGGGCATTTCTGTTTCTGCGATACGGATCTCTTTATGGCCCCACTCGGCCTGAGAGAGATCGGCAACGATGTAGTCTTTGCTCATCTGCATTCTCCAAATTGACCGAGCGCCGTTGATCGTAAGTCCTGCGTTGAGCCTGGCAGGAGGATCCTGTCGCAGCGCTCCTCAACGAGGAGGGTAAATCCGATTAAGCCGACAATTGTAGAACAAAAAAAATCAAATTGCAGACTTTAGCTGCGCAGTAGACTGCGTAACTCTTCTTTTTCACTGGCGCTTAAGGGTTGAGGTTGCCGTGTGAGCTGTTGCAGACGCTCTTTTTCATAGTGTGTTTGCAGTTGTTGCAAAGCGTGTTGGAAGTAGAGCCGATGCAGTTCTTCGGTTTCGTTTTCCAGCTCTTCTGGGTCGCCCTCGCTGAGGGTGGCGGGCTGCCACTGGCAGAGGCGTATCAGATGGTGTTCGGCGGGTTGATCACGAAAGCGTTCCAGCAGGGCGGCGGTGTGAATATTGGGGCTTTGTTGAATGATGTTCAGCAGTTGTGCCAGCAGTTCAATGCCAGGAATATCTTGTTTGAGAAACGCGGCCTTGGGATCAATTTCATTAAACAGATCAGGCTGTTGCAGTAACAAGGCGATGACCGAACGAATCGGGGTCATGCTCAGGCTGTTTTCAGGTGTGCTGCGCTTTGTTGTTGGGGTGAGTTCGTGTTTGGCGCTGTGACGCAGTTGTTGATTGACTTGCTTTTCGGTGAGTTGAATTAGATCTGAAAGGCGTTGTTTGAGCAGGGTTTTGTAAAAACCCTCTTTTAAGCTGCCGATGTGTGGGGTACAGAGTTCCGCCAGTTGGGCGCGTCCGGCGATGCTGGCGAGATCCACCTGTTGTTTTAGGCTGTCGAGCAGGTAGTCGGCCAAGGGCGTGGCTTGGCTAAGTTGTGCTAAAAAGTCCTCTTGGCCAATTTTCTGCACCAAACTGTCGGGGTCTTCGCCGTCGGGCAGAAAGAGGAATTTGGCTTCACGGCCATCACTGAGATGAGGCAAGGTGTTTTCCAAGGCGCGCCACGCGGCTTGTTTGCCTGCACGGTCGCCGTCAAAGCAGAAGATGATTTCACTGCTGGCTTTGAACAGGCGCTGAATGTGGTCGCCGCTGGTGGCGGTGCCGAGGGTGGCGACGGCGTTGTGGATGCCCTGTTGCGCCAGTGCAACCACATCCATATAACCTTCGACGACCAAAATATGGGGGAGCTGCTTTTCGCTTTTGCGTGCGTGGTAGAGGGCGTAGAGTTCGCGGCCTTTGTGAAACAGCGGCGTTTCGGGGCTGTTGAGGTATTTGGGTGCGCTGTCGTCGAGCACGCGGCCACCGAAGGCGATGACGCGGCCTCGGTAGTCGTGAATCGGAAACATAATGCGTGCTCGAAAACGGTCGTAAATACGGCCTTCGTCGTTTTCAATCAACATGCCGCTTTTGAGCAGTTCACGCTGTTTTGTCTGACCCAGAAGTTGTTCCAGTGTGTGCCAGCCATCGGGAGCGTAACCGAGCTGAAATTGGGCTGCGATCTGGCCACTGAGGCCACGTTGTTTGAGGTAGTCGATGGCCTTGGGGGTCTGTTTTAGTTGCTGGCGATAGTAATCGCTGCATTTTTCCAGTAGGGCATAGAGGTCGGTTTCATCGGGCTTACGCGGCGAGTGTCCCTGTTCCCGCACCACTTCCATGTGGGCGTTTTGCGCCAGCAGTTCAATGGCTTCGACAAACTCAAGTTGTTCGTACTCCATTAAAAAGCTGATGGCAGAGCCGTGGGCACCGCAGCCAAAACAGTGATAAAACTGTTTGCTTGAGCTGACGCTGAAGGAGGGGGTTTTTTCGCCGTGAAAGGGGCAGCAGGCCTTGTAGTTACTGCCGGCTTTTTTTAGCGGCAGGTAGCCGTTGATCAACTCGATGATGTCGGTACGACTGAGAAGTTGATCTATAAAGGTTTGGGGTATGCGACCGGATGACATGCGCTGATTTTATCAGGCTTGTCTGTAAAAAGGGTTATTTAACGGTTGTTGATCATATTTTGAATGGCTTTGAGGCGGCGTATCCACGGGCGATTTTGTTGCAGTGAAACGGGTAGGTCGTTGATGGCGTGTTTGGCTGCGGTGAGGCTGGTGAAACTGCCATAGGTGAGGGCGTACCAGGTTTTGCCTTTTTTTAGGCTGCGATAGTGTGCGGTTTGATTCTTGTTCAGATTCAGTTGCTGTACTTCATCTAGAAATGCAGTTTCATTTCGCATTGCCATAATCTGCAAGGTGTAGTGTTTCGGATTTTGTTGCAGCAACCAAGATTCATTGTGCAGTTGCTTGGAGCTGTTCGTTAAGTTTTTTGGTTCGACTTTGTTATGAATGGTATTAGAAAGGGGGAGTATAGAAGCTGTTTCTGTAAGGGCGGCTTTAATAGGTGCTGTTTCCAGCAGAGATTTTTTTACGAGCGTTGATTTTAGTGGTGTGATGTCAACAGAAGTTATTTTCACCGGAAGGGTTTCCAGCGTTGCTACTTCCGCTGAAACGACCTCCTTTGAAACGCGTTTCATTGGAACTACTTTTGTTGGAGTCTTGAGTGGGACTATTTCCAGTGGGGCTACTGCTAAGGCCAGTGATTCTATAGGGGGTATTTTTTCAGTCGTTGTTGGCGCTGCTGTTATGGGTGCAGAGAGAGCACTAAAGAGTATTTTTTCTTCAGGGGAGGCAGCCGGTTCCAGATCGTTGGCAGGTGGTGGTTCTTCTGCCATTTTGGGCTTGAGTAATAGGGACTGTTTGAGCGCGCTGTTGTGTTGAATTTCTGACCAGAGTGCGACCTTTGGTTCCAGCCAAGCGAAGGTCAAAGAGGCGATGATCAAGGTGATTGCGGGAACGGCAATAAAGGGATTGTGCAAACCCCAACTTTTGACTCGGTCGAGGCTGGCTTTGGGGGTGTAGAGATTATTCAGCTGCTCAGCGGTGAGTTCCAGAACCTTAAGTGGGTTGCCTTGCGATTGTTTGTGGATCATTTGCAGTTGGGTTTCTGTCAACGGGAAATCTTCATTTTGATAACCACTGCGTCGCAACCGATGCTGGATGAGGTTTTTTTGTTGGTGTTTGCTGAAGAGTTTGATTTGGCTGTTGTAGAGCCGTCCTTCGTCGATTTGTTGAGAATGAACCTGAGAAAGTAGGTTTTCAATGCTGATTTCAGCCAGCAGTAAAATCCGCAAGTAGCCGTTGCTGCGGCTGTTGAGCAGATCAATGTGTTGCAGTAGATTATTGAGCGTTGCAGTGCTCAATTTATGCGCATCATCTACTAATAGGATGGCGGAGATGGAGCGGCTTTCCAGATCTTTAATGTGTTGGCTGAGCTGTTTTATGCCTTGTGCACGTGAGCTGGGTGGTGCATCGGTAATACTGAGCAGCATACTGCGGATGATCTGATCCATATCCAGCTTTTTACTGCTGCGAACCAGAAAAACATGGTGGCGCTTTTTATCCAGCGCTAATAATCGCAGCGCGAGTGAGGATTTACCCCCACCTTCGGGAGCGATTTGGATCTGGAGAAATTCACTGTAGATCAGATGTTGTAATAGAGCTTGAAATTGCAGATCCAGCGCGCTGTCACGGTAGAGTTCGACGGCATGTTCAACATTGGAAAAGGGCTGCTGTCGCAACCCTAATGCCGATAGGGTTAAGGGGTTTAACTGTGTTTTGATAACCGCTGGCAGGCTCATAAATTTATAATCAATTTTGTACGCAGGTGGCATCTGGATTGAATGTTATTCAGCAGGGTGTATGCCATCTGTTTAGTCGTAACTTTTCAGCAGTGTGTGCAATGCGTCGCTGGAATAATCTTGGCTAACCACACTGTGGCCGAGGCTCTGCATTAGGATTAGGCTTAATGCCCCATCTTTGACTTTTTTATCCACCTTCATCCGTGTCAAAAAGTGTTCACTGCTCATTTCGTTGGGGGGCAGCAGGGGCAGTTTGGCTGCGTGTAACAAAGTATGAATTCGGTTCTCGTCTTGTTCTGTAAGCCCGCCCAGCTGTTTGGAAAAACGCGC
>JAUZRS010000244.1 GCA_030950195.1 Gammaproteobacteria bacterium
AACGCCGTAGTCAATGTACCACAAGTATAAGCAAGCGCCGCACCGTAACCCGCCAGCTCAAAATAAACCACCAGCAAGGCGTTCATAATCAAGTTAACACTGGTGGAGGCCATAATAATGTAGAGGATGTATTGGCTCTTCTTATGGATCAAAATGCCCGTTTGGAAACAGTAGGAGTTGGTTTGCACAATCACACCCAAAAGCAAAATCGGCACAATGCCCGCTGCTGCCCAATATTCAGGAGCCGATAAAACTCGCAACAGATCAGAGATAAACAGCGACAGGCTCAAGGCCACAAACACAGCGGCAAAGGTTAAATATTTCGCCACCGACGCATGAAACAACTCAGCCCCAGGCTTACCGATCAATGAAAAACGGTACGGGCCATAACTTTTATACAGCGGTTCCGCCAAAATAAAGGTCAGCAAGAGGGCAAACTTCATCGCCAAACCGTACACTCCAACCTCGGCAAAGCCCTCAAACTCTTTGAGAAAAAACCGGTCCGCATTGCCCGCAACCACGCCAACAATGGAACTGGCGGCAAAGGGAATACTGTATTTCAAGATCGGTTTGACCTTCTTAAAATCAAACTGAAAACCGCACTCTTTCAAAGTGAATATCAACAACACCAGCGCAACCAACGACACGCTGATCAAATTCGAGCTTAACACCGCATCAACGCCACCACCGTGGCCAACCAACAGATAATAAGTCACACTGATTTGTGATGCCAAGCGCAGAGCAGACAACAACACATAAAGACCCGAACGCTCTTGAGCACGTAAATAGGCCAGTAACACCTCACTGCTCAACTCAACCACAATGATCAATAGGGCAATCTGTAACGCGCGCTCAAACTGAAGATCATCCAACAGCAACAGCGTAACCTCTTCGCTCCAGATATTGACAAACAGAACGCCCGCTGCCACCAAAATAAACGTGACCAGAAGATTGGTGGTGACCACCGAATTTCGGCTTTTCTGATCATCGTAATCAAAATAGAAACGCAGCGTGGCATGTGCCAAACCGGCTCCAAACAACACCGACAGCACCGCATTGATCGAATAGAGAATCTCCAACACGCCGTATTCAGGCACACTCAGATAATTGGTGTAGATGGGCAGAAGTATGAATGCGCCCAGACGATTAAGAACATTACCGACCAGATAGACACCGGTGTGTTTTAACAAATGTTTCAGATTGCCAGCCATATAAACTCTTAAAAAATAGCGTCAAGTAGTAGGGAGAAAGTATAAGACCAAGCCCGTCAAAAAATCGCCTCTGGAACCAGAATGATATTTTTCACTCAACACCAGAAGAGAGATTCGTTAGAAAAAAGACGATCCTTTACATTTCGATAAATGTAACTCTGCTATTTGGAAGAAGCATTCGCTAAAATTTGCTCTATATCGCCTAAAACCGCACCAATACCCTCACTAGCCCACCCTTCATGAGATTTTAAAGTCCAATCAAGTCGATCTCTTAAGTTCATCAACCAAGAGAGGCAGCGAATCGGCAAAAACAGACGTTCATCGAGTCCCAAGACTTCCGCCATCTCTAGTAACAATTTCTGGTAAAAGGGTGACACATTCCAAGGCAACACCTTTTGACGATAAAACTCGATCAAATCGTAGTTTTTCTGCTCTTCAGGATCACGACGATAGGTCATCAGCACAAACAAATCATTCAACGGTAAACCCGAGGTTTCCGACAGATCCCAGTCGATAATCGCGCCAACACTTTGATCGGCTAAAAACAGCACATTGCCAAGTTTAAAATCACCGTGAGTTCTCACCAACGGCATCTCTTCTCCGATAAAAAACAGCTGTAGCAGTTCATCAACCCGCTGCAATACAGCCTGTTCGGCCTTATTACAATAAGGTCGCAAATTTCCAATGCAACTGCCTACCAAAATATCATAATCACTTTTCGTCAGTAGCCGACGCACAGCAGTTTCAGCCTG
>JAUZRS010000245.1 GCA_030950195.1 Gammaproteobacteria bacterium
GCGGGCAGAGATCCAGGCAATACCATGATCCCTCTGCCTGCGGGACTTTTAACCAGTCAAGGATTGGTTTAACAAAAAATAAGACTAAAAATCTTTTTATCTGATTTACGTAAGATTTTAGTATGATGGTATAACTTAAGATCCTGCCCAGCAACAAAACAAATGGATGTGACCTTCAAGATGGAGCTTGAAACCATGACAGATCTGATTCTTCAGACCCTCGTCAACGACCCAATCAAACACCTCAGCACAGGCATGGGCTTTTGCCCTGATACCCAAGCCGGTATCCGCTGTATCCCTTTCAACCTTTCCAACCGATCACCACCTTAACTTTCTATTCCTAGAAATTAAGATTTTAATATGATGTTTTGCTTAGTCTGTCCATCGTTAAAACAAGCAAATGGACTTTACCCTAGAAACGGAGTTTTCCCTTATGACTTACCTGATTCTTCAAACCCTTCCTAATGGCCGTACCCAACACATTGAAGTCACCGCAGAGCTGGTTATTGATGCTCAGCAAGGTGCCAACTACACCCTGATTGACTCAGCAACTCAGCAACCGCCAAAAAATTTAAAAATCGTTAAAAAAGGCAGCGTGCTGGTCATTGAAGATGATGGCAAAGAGCTTGCCAGCATCGACAACTTCTTCGACGAAAACAGCAACGCCACCTTCACCACCGACGGCAGTGCCATGGTCAGTGATGCGGCTCCGGCCAACATCATCTCCAATCAAAGCGTACTCGCCGCAGCCATCGGCGACGAAGCCGTTATCTGGTCAGCGGATGCCAGCGGCTCAGAAGGCCTGTTCGGTTTTGATCCCAGCACACTGGCCATGGCGGGCGGTGCGCTGCTCACCGGCGGCCTCTCATCGGTCAACCTCTTCAGTCAAGCGGCAGACAACGCGCCGTTGCTCACACCCAGAGCACTGACACCCACCCTGACTTTGACCGTGGGTGCTGACGTCGCCACCGCCACTGAAGCCACTGCGGGGGCAATCAATGTCGCCACCGCCATCGGTGAAACCATCGCCGTAGATTTTAGCAACGGTGCCAATGTCGTCACGGTTAATTTGGTTGGAGATGGCACGGTACAAGTGGCTGCTCTGAATGCCACAGATCTAACCACACTCGGTGATGGCACCATCACTGTTAACGCCACCAGCACTGATGGCGCAGGCGTCACAGCTACCGCAACCACCAGTTTTGTTTTGGATACCGTCGCTTCCGCTGCTCCCAATATTGTTGTCGCCGCTGCTGCAACCAACGCCACCGCAGGTGAAGCGATTGCCGGGGCAGTCACCGTTGATCCTGCCGTCGGTGACAGCACCGATGTGGTCTTCACTGGTGTTAACGGCAGCGTTACCGTTACCGTCGCTGGCACAGGTGCGGCGCAGTCCGTTGCCTTAACCGCTGCCGATGTAACCGCCCTCGGTGACGGAACCGTTACCGTTGATGCCACCACTACGGACGCCGCAGGCAATGTTTCAGCTGCCGCCGCTCAAAGCAGTTTTGTCTTAGACACTGTGGCTCCAACAGCGCCCACCTTGACCATATCTGCGGCTAATTCAATTGCCAGCACCAATGAAGCCCTCGCGGGCGTACTGGACGTTTCACCCGCGCTGGGTGAGACCACTCAGGTTACTTTCACCAATACCATTGGCACTTCTGTCAACGTCACCATCGTTGGCAACGGCAGCGCACAACCTGCGCTTTTAACCGCCGCCGATCTAACAACCCTTGGCGACGGTACGATTGACGTGAACGCCGTGACTCTGGATGTTGCAGGCAACGTTACTACCGCTTTAGCTTCAACCTCGTTTGTGTTGGATACCTTAGCGCCCGCTACCCCCGTTATTGCCCTAACCACCGATTCCGCTCTTGCCGATGGCATCACCAGCAACGGCCTTTTGACCACCACGGGCGCTGAAGTCGGTGCCTTCGTGGAGTACAGCATCGACGGTGGTACCACTTGGGCAGCTACCTTTACCGCTGCTGAAGGCACTAACAGTGTTATGGTTCGTCAAACCGACGAAGCCGGTAACGTCAGTCCTGCCTCTGCTGCACTCGACTTTACTTTGGATACTGCGGCTCTTGCACCCACCGTAGCACTGACTAATGACACTGGCCTGCTTGGCACCGACAACATCAGCAGCTATGCCGCCCTCACTCTTGGCGGAGTCGAAGCCGGGGCTCTAGGGGAATACAGCATTGATAACGGCACCACTTGGGCAACTACCTTCTCCGCTGC
>JAUZRS010000246.1 GCA_030950195.1 Gammaproteobacteria bacterium
GGGATCAGAGCCCCTTGTTTAAAAAACTGTATGAATCCGAATTTGGTACTTTAGGTGGCGAGCCTTACGGTTGTCTGGTCGGGGATTATCACTTTGATCACAGTCCTCCCGATGTGGCGATTTTGCAGGGGATGGCGCAGATAGCGGCTGCCATTCATGCGCCTTTTATTGCGGGTGCTGCACCGGGGGTAATGTTGATGGACTCATGGAAAGAGTTGGCGAATCCGCGTGATTTAACCAAAATATTCTCTACTCCAGAGCACGCTTCATGGCGTTCATTGCGGGATTCAGATGATTCCAAATACATTGGTTTGGCAATGCCGCGTTTCCTTGCGCGTTTGCCTTATGGTGCTAAAAGTGATCCGGTAGAAGAATTTGATTTTGAAGAAGATACCGGCAGTGCGGATCATGGAAAATACACCTGGGCCAATTCTGCTTACGCAATGGCGGTTAACATTAATAAATCTTTTAAGCTGTACGGCTGGTGTTCCCGCATTCGTGGGGTAGAGTCTGGTGGTGCGGTAGAGGGTCTGCCGGTACACAGTTTCCCCACTGACGATGGTGGGGTGGATATGAAATGCCCAACAGAGATTGCGATCTCCGATCGGCGCGAAGCCGAGTTGGCTAAAAATGGTTTTATGCCGCTGATTCACCGTAAAAACTCTGATTTGGCGGCGTTCATTGGCGCACAGTCTTTGCAAAAGCCCGTTGAGTACGATGACCCTGATGCAAGCGCCAATGCTAATTTGGCTGCCCGTTTACCCTACCTGTTCTCTACCTGTCGTTTTGCTCACTATTTGAAGTGCATTGTGCGCGATAAAGTTGGGTCTTTTAAAGGCCGTGATGAGATGGCGCGATGGTTAAACGATTGGATTCTTAACTATGTGGATGGTGATCCACTGCATTCGACGGAATTGGTGAAAGCCAAAAAACCCTTGGCAGCGGCGGAAGTGGTGGTTGAAGAGGTGGAAGGTAACCCAGGTTATTACACCTCGAAGTTCTTTTTAAAACCTCATTATCAGCTGGAGGGCTTGACGGTCTCTCTGAGGCTGGTGTCGAAGCTGCCCTCACAGAAAGCGGGTTAGTCTTTAGGTTGGTTGGTGTGTGTTTCTTTTATTTAAGCTAGGTTCGTAGTTAGCATTCGTTTGGAATATTAGCGTCGAGCTAAGAGGATGATCGTTATGGCTGTTGATATGTTTTTGAAAGTCGGTGATGTTGAAGGTGAGTCACGAGACAGTGTGCACACCGGAGAGGTTGATGTTTTGGCTTGGAGCTGGGGGATGAGCCAATCCGGTACGATGCACGCCGGTGGTGGTGGTGGTGCGGGTAAGGTGAGCATTCAGGATCTCTCCATTACTAAATGGGTTGATAAGTCATCTCCAAATATGATGATGGCCTGCAGTAGTGGGTCCCAATACCCCGAGGCGACGTTAACTGTTCGCAAGGCGGGTGGGGATGATCCGCTGGAGTACGTCATTATGAAAATGACAGACGTAATTGTGACCTCGATTTCGACGGGTGGCAGTGGTGGAGAAGACCGTTTGACAGAAAATGTCACACTAAACTTCTCAAAAGTCGCCGTTGATTACCAGCCACAAAAACAGGATGGCTCTAAAGACGGTGGTGCAATTACCTA
>JAUZRS010000247.1 GCA_030950195.1 Gammaproteobacteria bacterium
CTCCGGCAACATTAACAGGGTGAGGTTGGTCTCTGCTGGCGGCTGATGCAAAAAAGTCAGCGCCTCTTGCAGCGAGGGCAAAGAGAGTGACTTCAGCAATTCAGTAGGCAGATAATCGGGCAGTTCCATTGCTCCCTGCTGCTCAAGCCAAAGCAGCGCCTGCTGCATCAAACGGCGCAGTTGAGTTTGGCTCACTCCCTCAGTGGCGGGATAGAGCGGGGTCAAGGCCGACTCTAATTCAGCGCTGTTTGAGGCCTGCAAACGGTACTCAGGATGCACCATCTCCAGTTGCCCACCGCTCAACTTCACCTCGCCGAAACAGCGCAGCCGCTGACCTGAATAGAACTGTTTGAGCTGCCCTGAGGAAAAATGAAAAAAACGCAGCAGCAACTCCCCACTCTCATCTTTAACCCGACAGAGCAGCATCGCTCGCCGTCGCCGCACCACCTCGGCCTGCACAACCTGCACCTCAATCAAGACCTCCTCCCCCACTCGCAACTGAGCCACGGTTTTAATGTGGCTGCGATCTTGGTAACGCAAAGGAAGATGAAACAGCAGATCGGGAATATTAAACAGATTCAGACGTGCCAATTTAGCACTCAAGGCCGGGCCTACGCCCTTCAGTTCGGACAGTAGCGGCGCTGCTGCTGGGGCTTTAATCGCAGACAATCACCGCATCCATTTCCACTTGCGAACCTTTGGGCAACGCCGCCACACCGATGGCCGCACGAGCGGGGTACGGTTGCTCAAAATACTCTGCCATCACTTCGTTCACCACCGGAAAATGGCTCAGATCCGTGAGGAAAATATTCAGTTTCACGATCTCGGCCAAACTGGCATCGGCGGCTTCGGCAATCGCCTGCACATTATCGAACACGCGCCGAATGTGCAGCCGAATTTCCCCTTCAACCAGTTCCATCGTCTCTGGAATCAGCGGAATCTGCCCAGAAATATAGACCGTGTTATCCACTTTGACCGCTTGTGAATAGGTACCGATGGCCTGTGGCGCACGGTCGGTTTTGATAATGCTTCGTTTTGTCATATGAGTTCTCAAAAAAGGCTTTAAAAGAGATTCTTAACTGCGGCGCACCCGCAACACCACAGGATGTTTACGCAGACGACGAATCACCCGCGCCAAATGTTTACGACTGTGTACCCCCAAGACAAAATTGATCAAGGTGGTATTGCTATCACGATCTTCCAAGCTCAGATTTTCAATATTGGCGTCCAGCTCTGAAACAGCAAACGTTATCTTGGCCAATACACCTTGGCGACTCTCAACCTCCACCACCACATTAACCAAAAATTCACCACGGCACTCGGTAGCCCACTCCACTGGCACCCATTTATCGCCTTGATGGCGGTACTCAGTAATATTGCGGCAGTTATCACGATGCACCACCACGCCACGACCTTTACTCAAAAAGCCGCGAATCACATCACCCGGGATCGGCGAACAGCAGCGTGCAAACGTCACCACCACACCCTCACCGCCTTCAATCATCAACGGTTTTAGATCACAGCTGGCGCTAGGCAACACCTCACTGCCCTCCTTCTCGTTACCCAGCAGCTGCAAAGCCACCAAACTGGCGGGGCGATTGCCCAAACCAATTTCCGCAAACAGCTCATCCAATTGTTCATAACCGTACTCTTTGGCACAGGCCAGCAAACGCTCTGCGGCAAACTCTTCCAGGGAGTAAAATTCAGCCGCCAAGGCACGCTCCAACAGACGACGGCCAAAACTGACCGCTTCCTCAGTTTCCATGTTTTTCAAATAATGCAGAATCGAAGTGCGCGCTTTGGCGGTGACGGTAAAATTCAACCACAAGGGGCTGGGACGCGAACCAGAGGCGGTAATAATCTCCACGGTCTGACCGTTCTGCAACTTCGAACGCAGCGGTGCCAGACGGTGTTCTATTTTTGCCGCCACACAGCGATGCCCCACATCAGAGTGAATCGCATAGGCAAAATCCACCACGGTGGCGTTACGCGGCAGCTGATAAATATCGCCCTTGGGCGAAAAAACATAGACCTCATCGGGAAACAGATCGACTTTGACGTTTTCCAAAAACTCCAAAGAACTGTCGGCGTTGCGCTGCATGTCCAGCAAACCACTGAGCCATTCACGAGTATTGATGCGAATGTCGCCGTCATTATTGGCCTTGTACATCCAATGAGCGGCGATGCCCGAGTCGGCAAAATGATCCATCTCTTCGGTGCGAATCTGCACCTCCAGCGGTGTCCCGTTAGGGCCAAACAGCACCGTATGCAGAGATTGATAGCCATTAGCCTTGGCAATCGCAATGTAATCTTTAAACCGTCCTGGCACCGGCTTACGCCAACCGTGCAACACCCCCAAAGCGCGGTAACAGGCATCTACATTGTCCACCACCACCCGCATGGCAAACATGTCGTAGATCTCTTTAAACGAGAGCTGCTTTGCGCGCATTTTTTGATAGATGCTGTAAGTGTGTTTTTCTCGCCCCGTGACCCGCGCTTCAATGCCTTCATCGGCCAACCGTGCGCCCACTTGCTCTTCTACCTGCTGAATCAGCGCACTGCGATTGCCACGCACTCGCCGCACCGCTTTTTTAATCACCCGATAACGCAACGGATTCATGGCCACAAAACCCAGCTCTTCCAACTCATTTTTAAGGCTATAAATACCCAAACGATTGGCGATCGGTGCGTAGATCTCTAGGGTTTCCAAGGCAATGCGGCGTTTTTTCTCCGTCGGCATTACCCCCAAGGTACGCATATTGTGCAGTCGGTCGGCCAATTTAATCAGCACCACTCGAATATCATCCACCATCGCTAAGACCATTTTGCGGAAATTGGCCGCTTGCGCTTCGAGGCGAGATTCAAATTTAAGGTGGGTTAATTTACTCACCCCATCAACCAAGTTGGCCACTTCAGCACCAAAATCTTCCGCCAACTCTTCTTTGGTGGTGGGGGTATCCTCCAACACATCATGCAAAATCGCCGCAATGATGCTGCCGTGATCCATATTCAATTCCGCCAGAATACGCGCCACAGCGAGGGGATGATAAATATAGGGTTCACCAGAAACACGAAATTGGCCATCGTGGGCTTGAGCCGCCAACAGATAGGCACGATAGACCTCGCTCACCTGATCCGAATGCAGACGTTTTTCCAGTAGGCTGCACAGATCACTGACCAAAAAACGTTCCGTGTGATTATCGCCTTCTATTGCGGGCTGCTGAACCGCAGCACGGTTTTCATCTGCATCCGTAGACGCCATAAAATTACACCTCTTTATTAACCTCGCCTTCGACAACCACCGCTGTGGTTTCCTCCACTTCAGCGCCACTGCCATTGAGGGCTTCAATGCTGGTTTTACCTTCGGCAATTTCGCGCAGCGCCAACACCGTTGGTTTGTCGTTATCTTCTTCTACCATCGGCTCTGCACCCATGGCAATTTGCCGCGCGCGTTTGGCTGCTGCCATCACCAAATGAAAGCGGTTATCTACATTATCCAAACAATCTTGTACCGTTACCCGTGCCATCAAAAACGCTCCTCAAAAAAAACTGTAAAAAATCTAACCCCGATTCTATGCAATCGCTCGGCACTACGCCAGCAACGAAGCCAATAACTTCTGCTGTCGGTCACATTGAACCGCACAACGCAACCGTTCAGCGGCCAAAATATGCTGCAATTCTTCCAAAGCCTGAGCAAAATCATCATTGATGACCAAATAATTGGCCTCGTGATAATGACTCATCTCACTCAAAGCCTGTGCCATACGTCCCGCGATGATCTCTGCATCATCTTGACCCCGCGCTGTCAGACGCTCTTGCAGTGCCTCTTTAGAGGGCGGCAAAATAAAGATCGAGATCGTCTCCGGCATCTGTTGACGCACCTGCGCCGCACCTTGCCAATCAATCTCCAGAAGCACATCCACGCCCTGTTCCAGCAGATCCAATACCACCTGCTTGGAGGTACCGTAAAAATTGCCAAACACCTCAGCCTGCTCCAGAAACCGGCCTTCACTCACCATCTGCTCAAAATCAGCGCGCTCGGTAAAGAAATAATCTTCGCCATGCTGCTCGCCCAGACGCTGCGTCCGCGTGGTGTGCGACACCGAAACCTGCAAGCCGCTCACACGCTGCAAAAGCGCTTTAACCAAACTGGTTTTACCCGCTCCCGAAGGAGCAGACATCGTATAAAGCCGACCTGTTGCCATAACCAAAACTCCTCTCACACGCCTCAACGCTAAAAGCAGTGAGAATAACATAGCCTAACGGCTGCCATCCGTTATGAACTGTTGTACCATTGGCATCCCTGAAAATGAGCTACTAACGCCTCGATAACCCTATTAAATTTGTTTATGAAAATTCAAGTCAGTGAATTCATTGTTCAATATCTGCAACGCTTGGGCATCAAGTGTATTTTTGGTATGCCTGGTGCACACATTTTGCCGGTCTACGACCAACTTTATGACTCTCCCATTGAAGCGGTACTGGCCAAACACGAGCAAGGAGCCGCCTTTATGGCCTGCGGCTACGCCCGCGCTTCAGGTGAAATCAGCGCCTGCATCACCACTGCCGGCCCCGGTGCCACCAACTTAATCACCGGCATCGCCAACGCCTACGCCGACCAGCAACCGATTTTGATCCTCACCGGTGAAACATCGACCCACATCTTTGGCAAAGGCGGCCTGCAAGAGAGTTCCGGCGAAGGCGGCAGCATCGACCAAGGCGCGCTGTTTCAAGCCATCACCCGTTATCACAAAGTAATCGAACGCACCGATTATTTACCACAAGTGCTCAACCAAGCCAGTCAAATTTTACTCTCGGACAAACCCGGCCCCGTACTGCTCAGTTTGCCTTTTAATATTCAAACCGAATGGCTCGATGCAAACCTGCTCAATACGATAAAAACCCACCCCCCCCAACACAACGTTCAACATCACCCTGACTTAAACCGGCTGCACAGTCTCTTAAACCAAGCCAAAAAGCCCGTGATTGTGGCCGGTTACGGCTGCGTCAAAGCCGAAGCACAAGCGCAAGTAGCGGAACTGAGCGAACGCCTTAATATACCCGTTACCACCAGCCTAAAAGGCAAAGGCATTGTCTGTGAAAACTCGCCATTGTCTCTGGGCAGTTTGGGTGTCACCTCCAGCGGCTATGCACATCAATATTTAATTCAGCACGCCGATCTGATTCTGTTCCTCGGTGCCAGTTTTAATGAACGCACCAGTTATTTATGGAAAGCCGACCTGCTGGCAAATAAAATTATTATTCAAGTGGATCGCAACAGCGAACAGTTAGAAAAAGTCTTTCAGGCCGATCTGGCCATCGGCAGCGACATCAAACCCCTGCTAACGAGCTTACTGGAAAAAATCCCCCCAGAGCATCACGTTCAGGAAGTACAAAAAAAGCAACTCAGCCGCACCATTCAAGCCCTGAAAAAATCCAGCGACCCCAAAGAGGCCATCTTTCAACAGGGCTTTGATCTCATCGCTTATTTTTATCAAAAGCTGGCGCAGCACTTTCCAGAAAAATGCGTTATTTTTGATGACAACATCATCTACGCACAGAACTTTTTTCACGTCTCCAGTAAAAACAACTACTACCCCAACTCCGGCATCTCCTCTTTGGGTCATGCCATACCGGCGGCCATCGGCGCACAATTTTTTCAACAGCGCCCGACCTTTGCTATTTTAGGAGACGGTGGTTTTCAGATGTGCTGCATGGAGATCATGACGGCGGTCAATTATAAACAACCGCTCAATATTGTCATGTTTAATAACGCCACGATGGGATTGATCCGTAAAAACCAACATCAACAGTATCAAGATCGTTTTATCAACTGCGACTTTATCAACCCCGACTACCAACGGCTAGCGCAATCTTTTGGTATCGAATACAAAAAAGTCAGCAACGAAGCCGATCTTAACCACCTCTTCAGCGATTTTGATCTAAAAAACACCATTACCTTAATCGACATTGATATTGATAAAAATGCCTTCCCCAACTACGCCTCTCGACGCTAGCGCACTCCAGCAACTTGAAGCCGACTTCTGGCAAAAAGGCTTTGATGAACAAAAACTACAGCGGTTGATCCAGCAGCATCAACGCCATCAAGCCACACTCACGCAGAGCCAGTGCGAGCAGCAGCACCATTTTGTTATTGTCATCCCCATTGCTGACCGACCCCACCATTTGCAAAGCTGTCTGCAAAGCCTGCTCACGCTCTGCCAAACGTATCAATACGGTGGTATTCAAAACGGCGTTCATAACAAAGTCTGCGTATTGCTGGCCGATGACAGCCAGCAAGAAAAAAACATTCAGAAACAAAAAAAGATCACCGCTGATTTTAATCAACGCGGTCTAAAAATAGACTATTTCGGCCAAACAGAACAACTTAAACTGCTCAGCCTGCTCCCCCCAGCACAACAAAAAAACATCAGCCAAATTATCGGTAAAATAAATCCAGACAGGTTTTATCACAAAGGCGCATCCATCACCCGCAACATCGCCTACCTAAAGCTGCAACGAGATTACGCGCAGATAAAAAATGTTCTGTTCTATTTTATCGACAGCGACCAAGAATTTCAGCTCAATATCCAGACAAACAATGGCGAGCAGCATCACTACGCCATCAACTATTTCTACCATCTGGATCGTATTTTTCATAATCAAAAAATTCAGCTACTGACCGGCAAAGTGGTCGGAGATCCCCCCGTCTCTCCAGCGGTGATGGCCAACACTTTACTAACCGATTTAAAACCGTTTTTAAAGCAGATGGCAGCAGAACCCGCCACCGCAGCCTGCCCTTTTCATACCACACAGCCCAGTGGAGACGCGCACTACCACGACATGGCCGATCTGTTTGATTTGCCGCCCCAAATCGAACAAGCATTCCTTCAATGCCCTTTGAGCAAAAAACACACCCGCAGCGACAGCTTCGCTCACGTTGCCCAGCGACTGAATCACTTTTTTGATGGTGCTCACCCTACGCGCAAAAGCCATTTCAACTACAGCCCCGCTGAAGGGTTAAGCCCAGCGCGCACCGTCTACAGCGGCAACTATATTTTTAGGCCAACGGCGTTGGAATTTTTTCTGCCCTTTGCCAACCTCAAATTGCGTATGGCAGGGCCGACTCTGGGGCGATTGATTCAAAGTAAAATAGGTGCGGGGTTTGTCTCTGCCAACCTGCCCATGTTGCATCAGCGCACGGTACAGAGTGAAGGGCGTGCTGAATTTCGTCCTGGCGTGCAACACCAAGAAAACCTAATTGATCTCAGCACCGAATTTGAGCGCCAGTTTTACGGTGACGTGATGCTGTTTAGCATGATCAAATTCACTCAACTGGGTTATCCAGAAAAGAATTTAAACCGCGCTAAAATAGAACAGGTCAGCACAAAAGTTGAAGCGGAACTGCGACAAAAATACCAACAAAAACAGCAGCAAACCCTAAGCAACCTCAGCCAACTTTCACAACACGTTAACGATCCACAGCAGTGGTGGCATCAGGAAGAAAAATTACAACCGGCCTATTTTGAATTCCAGCGTTTTCTAAAAAACATGCAGCACAATTTTTCACTCTCAGCTCAAGGTTATCAGTTGATAACCTCAGCCAAACATCGTCAAACACGCCTAGCAGAAATTCAACACGCCCTGTTACAACTCAAAACGGATCAAGAGGCTTGGCAACGGTGCTTAACTCAATTCGCTCAACCAACAGGTGAAGCCTCATGAACGTTTTTATCCTCAACAGTGGCCGCTGCGGCTCCAGCACCTTTATCAAAGCCTGTCAGCACATCCACAATTTTAGCTCCGCGCATGAATCCCGCAGCCAGAAAATCGGCAGTGAACGCTTGAACTACCCTAAAAACCACATTGAAGCCGATAATAGACTCTGCTGGTTTTTGGGGCGATTGGATCAGAGCTACGGCAACACGGCATTTTATGTTCACCTCAAACGTGAAAAAAACAGTGCTGCCGACAGTTTTGCCAAACGTGAGCAGTACGGAATTATGAAAGCCTATCGAGAAGGGATTTTACTCGGCGCTGAAGAGCAGCCTGCTCATGATGTAGCACTCGATTATCTTCACAGCATCGAAAGTAACATCGAACTGTTTTTGAAAGATAAAACTCAGGTTTTCAATATGCAGCTGGAAAATGCCAAAATGGATTTTAGCCTGTTTTGGCAGCAGATCGGTGCAAAGGGCGATCTGCAAAAAGCGTTAGCGGAATGGGATATTTGTTATAACGCTTCTGCTTAAACCATAACCACCACATTACCCTTTTTATGCCCTTGATCCACATAACGATGTGCTTCTGCGGCTTGCTCTAAAGGGTAATCTCGATCCATCACTGATTTAATTACATCCGCTTCAAACAGTGTTCTTAACTGCTCTAACATCGATCTCAATTTTGGCACTGGCAATACACCTGTCGCTGAAAACTTCGCTTTTTTACTGCCAAAAATAGATCTTAAAATCATATCAAACAACAAACCACAACTAAGCACTGGAGAAAGATACACACCCTGTTTCGTTAACACTCGTTTGCATTCAGAAAAGGAACGTTTGCCCACACTGTCAAAAATAACATCGTATTTTTGTTCCAACTGGGTAAAATCCGTTTGCTGATAATTCAGCACCGTCGCCGCTCCCAGATCGGCCACCCATGCGGCATTTTTATCGCTGCACACGCCGGTCACCTCAGCGCCAAAATAATGCGCCAATTGAACCGCCGCACTGCCCAAACTGCCTGCGGCACCGTTAATCAAGACTCTCTGCCCCTTTTTCAACTTACCTATCTGCAAAAAATTCAGCGCCGTTAATGCCCCATCGCAGATCGGAGCGGCCTCTGCATAACTTATGTTTTTTGGCTTAAACGCAATTACACCATCCTCAGCGACCACCACATATTCTGCATTGGTGCCCAAGCCAAACACACTTTCGCCAAACACCTTATCCCCTATCTGAAACTGCGTAACCTGCTCCCCCAGAGCTTCAATTTCTCCAGCAAAACCGGTTCCTGTTACCGGATATTTTGGTTTCGTTATACCCATAAACAAGCGACCAAACAAAGGGCTTCCTCGACGCATCATGCCCTCAGCGCGCGTAACACTAGCAGCATGAATTTTCACCAACACTTCGTTGGCTTTGGCCACCGGTTTCTCGATTTCCTGCAACTGCAATACATCGGGCATTCCGTATCGACGACAGATAATGGCTTTCATCCTTTTTCTCCAGTAGTGACAGCAATGTCGTAATCATAGGTCATGCACTGTAGAATATTAACTCGTTAAAATAGCATTATAGGTATACGTTTTTGTATGGATTGGCGTTCGATTAAATTTGATTGGAACCGCGCACGCGCCTTTTTAGTCACCGCAGAAGAGGGATCACTATCGGCAGCGGCTCGTGCTCTAGGAATGACTCAACCCACTCTGGGGCGGCAGGTCAGCGCATTGGAGCAAGAGCTGGGAGTGGTTCTGTTTGAGCGTGTTTCACAAGGCTTGAATCTGACCGCCAACGGTTTGCAGCTGCTGGAACATGTGCGTGCAATGGGTGAAGCCGCCAGCCACCTCTCCCTGAGCGCCAGCGGGCAAGCGCACTCCCTCGAAGGTTCAGTTTGCATCAGCGCCAGTGAAGTCTATGCGGTTTTTTTTCTGCCTGCGATTATTGCCAAATTGCGCCAGCAGGAACCCAAAATCCAGATTGAAATTGTCGCCACCAACAGTAGCAGTGATTTAAGCCGACGAGAGGCCGACATCGCCTTGCGCAACTTTCGCCCCACACAACCGGATTTAATCACCAAAAAGATCAAAGAGGTTTTTGCAAGGCTTTATGCCACCCCAACTTATTTACAGCAATTGAATATCACTGCGATATCAGACTTTCAAAAAGCCCATTTTATCAGCTTCGATAACACCGGCATGTTACTCAATGGTTTAAATGAAATGGGATTAAATTTGAGCAAGAAAAACTTTCCCATCTTGACCGAAAACTACATTGCTCATTGGGAGTTGGTAAAACAGGGTTTGGGCATTGGCATTATGCCCGAAGAGGTTGGCGATGCAGAACCGCTGGTACAACAAGCACTGCCTGAAATGCCCGCGATAGTGTTTCCAATTTGGCTCACCACTCACCGCGAACTGAATACCAGCCGACGAGTGCGAATGGTATTTGACTTGTTGGCAACTGAACTGACTGACTAAAAAAAACAAAATAAAATTTAATGCTTCACCCGAATCAACGCACAACCCCGTTCCAAATTCAAATACTCATATTCAAAATCGGGGTACTCCCTCTGCCACTGACGCACCAAATCCAACTCATCCTCACGCGCCGCATCATCGAGAAAAATCAGCGCATTGGGTGCTAATTTGTCCCTCAACAGCGGCAAGGCCGGATACCGAGAATTCTTCTGGATAAAACCAGCCGGGCCATCAATCACCAGCAGATCAATCGACAAGTTCGGCAATTTTTGCAGATCGTACCACTGATATTCGGCTTCGTTTATTTTGACCTGCTGCAACGGCGCATCCAACACCGTGGCCTCCAGCTGCAAACGCTGCAACTGATCCCGTGTGCGTTGAGCGTACTCCGCGCCGTTTTCCAGACTCCAGAGTTGACCCTCGCCATTCAAGGCCAACGCTTTGGCCAGCACCACCGTACTCAAACCGCTGCTGCACTCCAGCACCACCTTGGGTTTGTGCTGCAAAACATGATCAACAATCACTTTTAAAAAATCCGCTGCCGCTGACCAATCTCGGCTGTAAGGCAAACCCTGTTTTAAATTAAGCCGATCACGCAGATAGAGATAAGACTCAAACTGATTAAACAACTGACGAGGCTGCTGCAACAATCGCTGCTCCACCACATTCAAACGCCGTAGCAGACGCAAGAAAGTGAACCCCGCAAACAGCAGTAAAGCCACCGCCAAGACAATCACAATAATCACTTTTTATACCTCACAGCAGAGAAATAACCCGCGACAGTATACGATGCAAAGGAAATATTTAAGAGAAAAAACGAGAAATAAAAGTTGGTCGGGATGAGAGGATTCGAACCTCTGACCCCTGCCTCCCGAAGGCAGTGCTCTACCAGGCTGAGCTACACCCCGACGACCAAATCTGCATGATGCAGATGAGCAATGTTAAGCCATGTTTAAACGGGAATCAATGCCTTAAAAACCGTTAAAACCCCAACAACGCCGAGAGATAAGCCAAGTCATCAGCAACGATGCCCGCACTCTTGGCAACACTCAACTTCCCCGCTTTAAACTGGCGCACCTGCGGCTGGCTGGCCTGTAAAATTTCCTGCTGAACTCCCGCTTTTAGGCTCACTTTGCCTCGTTGCAGGGTTACCAAGACCTCACTGTTTGTGTGACTCAGCTGCAGAGCCGAATTTTTCTGCTCAATGCCAATGTACACACCCTGTACAGAGAACGTTTGCCCCGCTTCCCGACACACCACCAGCAAACGCCCCTGCTCCAAACGGTACCCAGCGATGCTCAGATCATCGGCGACGAAGGTCAGTGTACTGTTGGGATAAAGCAGAAACGCGCTCTCATTCAAAACAAAAGAGAGCCTGCCACCGTCACCGGTAATCACCTTATCTCCGGCCATCAAAGAGGAGTATTTATCCGCCATACCACCATTGATAATCACCGAACCACTGACCCGCTTCACCACCCTCGCCTGAGCCATTGTTGGCAACAGCGCCGCCGTACCAGCAGCCAGAACAGAGGCTAAAAAATCCCTTCTACTTCGAACGTTCCTGTTCATCTTCTTCTCCTTAACTGATCCGTGTTCCACACTTAAACTGCCTTACGACCATAAAACAGAGTTAAGCACGGGTCAATTATCCATCCCCCTAGCCGCTCAAAGCCACACCGTTGCGGTGAGAAAAAAACACGATGGTAAACCTCTATTCCGCCAACAGTGCGCGCTCCATCGACAGATAAACCCCATACGCATTGCGCCGATGGGTCGCCTCAAAAGCAGGCAGATGTTCAAACTCAGACCAATCCGCCGCTTGGTAGGCCTCATCAAAAGAGGTCATCTCCTCCACCGCCGCACTCATCACCGCTCGCACCTGACGCAGATAACGCAAGGTCAATTGCACCACAGTCTTAGGGTTCTTGGCTGCCGCCCCATGCCCTGGGATCAAAACGTTCAAATTGCTTTTGTCTAATTTTTCCAATAACGTCAGCCAGTGCTCTGTATCCGCGCCACCGGTAAACGGGATACGCCCTTCAAAAATAATATCCCCAGACACCAACACCCCATCGGGTTTCACCAACACACTCAAATCACCATCAGAATGCGCTTCACCAAGATAATTCAGTTCAAACTTCACCCCACCCAACTGGAACGACTCATTTTTATCAATCACCTGATCGGGGCGAATCAAGCGAGTCTTATCATTAACCCACGGTTTTAATGAAACACGCCGTTCTGCCAAACGCTCTTCAGCAATGGGCTCATCCAGATAATTCGCGTAACCAGCAGGCGCAATAATCTCAGCGCCCAGCTCTTTAAACACCTGCAAACCGTAAATATGATCGGCGTGATAGTGGGTCACAATCACTTTCACAATCGGCTGCGCACTGATCTGACGAATTTTTCCCACAAACAATTGCGCCAAAGAAGGTGAACCCAAGCTATCAATCACCACAATTCCTTCGGAAGTCACCACCGCCACCGCATTGGAGATAAAGCCTTCGTTATCTGTCGCAATACCCGCTTTGCCTTGCACATAATAAACGTGGGGCGAGACTTTTTTCAGCACCATCTCTACCTGAGAGAGCGGATAATTTTCCGCTATCGCCATTTGAAAAAAAGCGATAAATAACAACATTAAAAATTTTAAACTCATATTTATTTTCATAGTTGCCCCATTTTTCAGCGTAAATTAAAACCGTCAGCCAAAAGACAAACGCTGCCAAGCCCACACCAAACCGGTAATGGCAATCAGCAGCGAAGCCGGAATCACAATGCGCCCTCGATACCACGGTTTGTGGCGAAACCAAAACCCAACAGCCAAAAAAGCCAGCGTCACAATGGCCAGTTGTCCCAACTCCACTCCAACATTAAAGCTAATCAAGGCCAGCGCAAACGCTTCTTTAGGCAAGCCAAACTCTTGTAAAACAGAGGCAAACCCCAATCCATGCAATAAGCCAAAGACAAACACCAGCAGCAAACGACTGCGCTGCAGGGTGGCTCGAAACACATTCTCAAAACCAATGTAAGCAATGGACACCGCAATTAACGGCTCCACCACCTGTGCAGGCAAGCTGATCCAACCATTCATGGCCAAACCCAACGTAAGGGTATGCGCAACGGTGAACATCGTTACCTGCCACAGCAGCGGGCGCAGCGTCAAACTAAACAGAAACAGACCCAATACAAACAGGATATGATCCAGACCTTTGGGCAAAATATGCTCAAAACCCGCCACTAAATACATGCTCGCCGTTTCGTACCACGGCGGCACAGTAAACAGTTCGGTTAACGAAAACGGCTCACTGACCGCATCGTTACGCAACCACTGCCAAGTAGACCAATGCCACTTTTCATCGACCTCGTTGACCTGCCGTACCCGCACGGCATTATCACCAAAAGCTTCGGGGTAGTACCAAGTAAGTTGCTTATGCTGCCGAGAAATGTTTCCGGACATTTCGATCACACTGATGCGCGGCACTTTGGTGTAACCCGTGGCTGGAATGCTCACCTGAGTGATCTGTAGGTTGGCGACAACCCCATCAAAACGCAGTTTCAGCGCATGGGTTAACTCGGTCTCAAAAGGCGTGAAAGCCAAACGCAACTCCGCTGCCGAAAGTTTACGCAGCTCATCGTAGGCTTTCGCGTTGGGTGACTGTCTGGTGTTTTTATAACGACCATTAATGCCCGTTAACAACGCCTCAATACTGGCACGTAACTCAACAGAATACGTGCCTTCGGTATTTAAACTGATCTCCACCAGAGCCGGTTTAACCACATCGGCCTGCACCGAAAAAGAAGCTGTAAAAAAAAGAACAATGGAAAATAAAGTAAATGAGATAAGAGAGTTCATAACAACAGCCTCATTTAACCTCTCCCACGACTGGGAGAGATCAGCAGAGAGGAGGGCTAGCTGGCTTTACCGGCGTAATCAGCAATACCTGGATTATCCAACACCCCAATCAATTCAGGATTGTTGATTTTCGGCAGACGCAAAACAAACTCTTTTTTATCCCGCTTGGCCAAAATATAGTCGTGTACCACATCCCACATCAAACGCCCTTCGGGGGTGCGATTGACCGTTGCCCAACCCGACACCTTATAGATTTTTTTCGGATCAAGGGGAGTGCCATCGTCTAAAATCAACTTAGTAATACGACTGCCCAACGATTTTGCCGGATCAATGGCGTAATCCAAACCGCCGACCCGTACCATATCACCACCGGATTGCAGATAGGGATCAGGGTCAAAGAGGTTATCCGCCACCCCTTCTAAAATATCGTGCAGTGCTTTGCCACTCATTTCGGTGACGTAGGTCTCTGCGTAGGTCATTGAGCATTGCGCCATCACATCTTCCATTGTGATCCAATCGCCTTTCAGCGTTGTGGTTCCCCAGCGCACCCCAGCCGAGAGCGACACATCGGCGTTATGTTCATGACGCAGCGCGTTGCACAAGACCTGATCCCACGTACCGATAAAATTACCACGGCGATACAGCGTCCGATCCGCGATGGCCAATTTTTCACCCAGAATCTCTTCATAGGTTTTACCCAAACGCGATTCGTTATAAAACAGATCTTTGCGCCGCGACTCAACGATGTTTTTATCGTATTTGGTCTGCCGCATCTGATCAATAAAAGCCTTCATCTCTTTATCAGCGGGCAACCAATCGGTAATGATCGGCAACATCTGATAGGACATGCCATTGAGTTTGCCGTCCTGAATATCAAAATCCAATACCCCAACGTATTTGCTGTTGGAACCGGCGTTGGTCACCCAGCACTCATTGCCCTCAACGTTTTTCACTTTGATCGGTTTTGGCATTCCATCATGAGTGTGACCACCCAAAACCACATTCAGCCCAGGTACTCGCTCGGCCATTTTAATGTCCACATCCATACCGTTGTGCGACAGCAGAACAATGGCATCGGGTTTCTCTTTGGCACGAATCTCTTTGACCATTTCGATCATGTCATCTTCCCGCAAGCCAAAAGACCAATCGGGGAAAAACTCTTGTGGATTAGCGTTGCCGGTGCGCGGAAAAGCCTGACCAATAATGCAAATACGCGCGCCATTGATCTCTTTAATAACGTACGGTTGAAAGGCGTAACCGGCATCTTCATCGTACAGACCGCTGCCGTCGTAACGCTCCACCATCGTCGCGTACGCATCGCTCATCAACGCCTCTTCTTTAACCCTCACATTTTGGCCAATAAAGTCACCTTTAAACAGCGCCACATTGCTCAGCACTTCGTCTTCACGATAGGTGAATTCCCAATGCCCCACCATCACATCCAAACCCAGCAAGTTAGAGGCTTCCACCATATCCACCCCTCGCGTCCAGAGCGAGGTACCGGAACCTTGCCAGAGATCACCACCGTCCAAAGTTAAGGTGTTCTGTTGGCCACCGGCCTCTTTACGCAGGCGACTTAACAAAGTTTTAACGTGAGCGTAACCGCCGGTGCGCCCGTATTTGCGCGCTGAATGTTCAAAATCAAGGTAGCTGTAAGCGTAAGACTCAGGGGTTTGTGGTTTATACCCCATCGCGGTGAGCAGTTTTTTCCCCACCAAATGAGGTGGACGACCATAGGCATCGCCCACACCCAAATTCACATTGGGCTCACGAAAATAGACTGGCTTTAATTGGCCATGCACATCGGTGATGTGCAGCAAACGCACCGTGCCTTTCATCGGTACATCGTAAAAGCCTTGCGGCATCTGAGTACTGGCCATAGCACGGTTAGAAAAGGCCAATGGCAGACTGCTCGCAGCAGCCCCCAACCCGATTAACTTAAGAAAATCACGACGATCTATTTTGGACATTTTTTCCACCCACAAGGCAAACCTACCGCTCGGTAAGTTAAATTAATGATATGAAACGAATCGAATCTACCGAAAGGGGCTGAATTTACTCTGTTATGGCATGGCAGTAAAACCCTAATGGCCGCTCTGTAGCGATTCACAAAACAGCTCTAGGTAGTTACCCGCAAGCAGAATCAGGTTTATCAGGGGTGATCTGCTTGCAAGCGCCAGCGAATCTGCAACTGATCAAAAATCGGCTCAATCCACGCGCCTGCCTTTTCTACTTCAGCGTGAGTCCCCTTGAGTGAAAACTCAATCTGTCGGCGCTCCTCTGTATTGGGTAAGCTGGAGAGGCTCACCGCAGGAAAGAGTTTCAGCAACCGCTCCATGTGCGGCACCAACAGATTTTCAAACGCTCCGGAAAGTTGATAAATACGCTGTGACGTTTTTTGCTGATGAAACAGGTGACCATATTCATGATCCAGCACCCACTCAATCATCGGCCACGCCATATTCGGAAAACCAGGTACAAAATGATGGCGCGCAAAACTAAAACCGGCAACCCGATTGATCGGATTGGGGATAATGCGACTGCCTTGTGGAACGTCGGCCATCAAAATACGAGTGGGGTACGCACCCTCGCCAAACTGCGCCTCGATCTCCGCTTGCGCGTCAGGGTGACGTTGCAACTCCACCCCCGCCGCAGCAGCAGCGCATTGACGGGTAATGTCATCGGGGGTCGCGCCAATGCCGCCAAAGCTAAAAACCACATCCTCCGTGGCCAAAGTTTGCCCAAAACAGTCGCGCAACCCCTCAAATTGATCCCCCACCATACGCACCCAATTGAGAGACAAACCACGCTCAGAGAGCAGCTTGATCACCTTGGCTAAATGGCGGTCTACGCGCCGACCGTTGAGCAGTTCATCGCCTACCAGCACTACACCGAAATTCATTTGACTATCCCTGTATCGCCCTTGAATTCAACTAACGCATAACTCAAAGAGATAGAAAAAGCCATCAGAGACCCATTTTTTCCCCAACAAGAAATGCAATTTTAGCTTAGGTGGTTATGCAATTTGGAATTGAATCTGCAACATAAAAACTACTCTGAGCGAGTGAAGCTGGAGACTCATCAACATGATGCTTTAGTGGCGGATTTCGCTTAGTGCCAGAATTTATATGACAAGGCGTTACACTATGCGGCTTACACCATTAAAGCAATCAGAAGCCCAATGCATGTCACCGCCAAGGTAGCTGTAGCAACAACGAGAGTTTTTACAAGAATTTCATGGTCACGCTGATCTTTTGCAAACTTTAAGTTCTTATCGTCTATTAATTTGCTAATAATTGGCCTAGCAATATCAAATTGATGATCGATTTTTTCTAAAGAGCAATACATTGGATGACACTCTTTATAATAATTAGATCTATCCCTAATACCATTACTTGCTATCTGAGCAATCTTTTTTCTAGCTGTATCCGCCTCAGCCAGATACTTAGCATAATCAGGCAATACATCCATGATCGCTGAATTATTGGAATAATCCCTCTTAAAAGCCATTATATTTTCTAAAAAATATAACAATCCAGATTCCGTTGCATCATATATTGCTCTTTTACAATGATTCTCAGCCTTCTCTATTTGCTTTAACATCTCAGATTCATTCTCTTCGCATAATGAACGAACTAGATGATAACCGACGTACCGTAGCTCATTAAGAGATGGAATAACTATTTCACCATTCAAGCCTTCAATTTTTTTTACTTCGTTTTCTGCCTCATCAAATAGTCTAATAATATTTTCCAACTGTTCCTTAAAAAGGATAATATTAGCCGACATAAGTATAACTACAGACCTTTTTTCTGCGTTCAGAAATTTGATCTTGTGTCACATAATTTCCCATCTGCAAACTCACATTACCATCAGAAACTTTAGCTACGATACGACGTGCAATCAGATTACTACGATTTTTGGGTACAGAAGGAACTGTTCTCAAGGGAGTAACCCTAAAAGCATTAATAATATTTTTCATATTAATCATTATAAAAACACCTATCTCTATGGAGACACGAAAAATAGATCCTAGGGCGTACCAATAGGATCTAAAAGACGTAATAATCTGAAAGCGAGCCGTAAGCTTACAGTTTTAGCTTAACAAATTCAAGATCACCGCTTTGATAACAGACTTATAATCTCTAGCTAACATAAAACCAAACGACCTTATAAGGCTCTGTAAACTACTACTCCACCGTCACAGACTTCGCCAAGTTACGCGGCTGATCCACATCAGTACCCTTCAAAATCGCCACATGATAGGCCAGCAGTTGCAGTGGCACACTGTAAACAATCGGTGCGGTACTCGGGAAAATATCGTCCAAGGTTAAGTTTTGAAACTTATCCAGAGCGATGTTCACCGTATGGTCGCTGAACAAAAACAGCTCACCGCCACGCGCACGCACCTCTTGCAGATTGGAGATCACCTTCTCCAACAGCGGATCATCGGGCAGCGCACAGACCACCGGAATCGTCTCATCCACCAAAGCCAACGGCCCATGTTTTAACTCACCCGCCGGATAGGCTTCGGCGTGAATGTAAGAGATCTCTTTCAGCTTCAGCGCCCCCTCCATCGCCACCGGATAGAAACAGCCTCGGCCTAAAAAGAGTGCATCCTCTTTATCGGCAAAATCATTCGCCATCTCTTTAATCGCATCAGAAAGTTTCAATACCACTTCCACCTGACGAGGCAGCGCGTGCAGCTCATTGACCAAAACTTTTTCATCTGCTTCGCTCAAACCGTGGCGACGCGCCATCGCCAAAGTCAGCAGACGCAATGCCACCAATTGAGTGGTAAAGGCTTTGGTAGAAGCCACGCCAATCTCAGGTCCCGCTCGGGTCATCAAAGCCACATTGGATTCACGCACCAAAGAACTCTCCGGCACATTGCAAACACAGAGCGAACCGATGTAGCCCATGTCATCCGCGCTGCGCAGCGCAGCTAAGGTATCGGCAGTCTCACCGGATTGGGATATGGTCAAAAAGAGCGTATCGCTCGGCACCACCACTTTGCGATAACGGAACTCGCTGGCCACCTCCACAGAGCAGGGAATACCCACCTCTTCCAACCAATAACGCGCCACCAAACCGGCGTGATAAGAGGTGCCGCAGGCAATAATGTGAATGTTTTTAGCTTTATCGAACAGCGCCCGTGCCTCATGACCAAAGCTCTCTTCCAGCAGCCGACCTTTGTGGATACGTCCTTCCAATGTCTCCGCAATCACCGTCGGTTGCTCGTAAATCTCTTTCAGCATGTAATGTTTGTAAGGCCCTTTTTCAGCCTTGGAAGCGGAGATTTCAGAGGTGCGTACTTCACGCTTCACCGCCTCACCCTCAACGTCCACAATCTTGATGCTGTCGCGACGAATTTCAGCAATATCGCCCTCTTCGAGGAACATAAATTTCTGCGTCACTGGCAACAGAGCAAAGACATCGGAAGCGATAAAGTTCTCACCCAAACCCAAACCAATTACCAGTGGGCTACCAGAACGGGCCACCACCATGCGATCAGGGTGAGCAGGACTGACCACGGCCAAACCGTAAGCACCAACCAACTCTTTCACTGCGATCTGCACCGCTTTGATCAGATCCTGTTCACTTTTTAAAATATCACCCAACAAATGAGCGATCACTTCCGTATCGGTTTCAGAACTGAAACGATAGCCTTTTTCGGTCAAACTTTTACGCAGTTCAGCGTAGTTTTCAATGATGCCGTTATGCACAATGGCGATTTTTTCACCGCTCATATGCGGATGTGCATTACGCTCAGCAGGCATTCCGTGTGTCGCCCAACGGGTGTGCGCAATGCCCACGCCACCCCCAATATGTTCTTCGTTCAACATCGCCTGCAAGCTAGCCACCTTACCGACCGAACGAATACGCTGTAACTCTGCGGCGCTGTTTAAAATCGCCACACCCGCTGAATCATAGCCGCGATACTCCAGCCGACTCAGCCCTTCCATTAAAATCGGCACCACATCTCGTTGTGCTACACCACCCACAATTCCACACATTTTTAATTCTCCTTTTTAAGTGGTTTTTTTGGACGCTGCCAACCACCAATGACTTTCTGTTTCACTCGACTGATCACCAACATACCCGCTTCGATGTTCTCCGTCACCGTGGTACCCGCACCGATGGTCACACCCCGTTCCACGGTCACTGGAGCCACCAACTGCGTATCGGAACCGACAAACACGTCATCGCCAATCACCGTGCGGTGTTTGTTGGCACCGTCGTAGTTACAAGTGATGGTACCGGCACCGATGTTAACGCGACTGCCAATATCGGAGTCGCCCACATAACTAAGGTGATTGATTTTGCTATGGGGCGCAACAATGGAATTTTTTAACTCGACAAAGTTGCCCACATGCACATCGGTTGAAAGTTGAGTACCTGGCCGCAAACGAGCAAACGGACCAATCACACATTCCGATGCCACTTCCGATTGATCAATCACTGAATTTTCTTTGATCACTGTGCCCGTACCAATTTTAGTGTTACGAATCACACAATTGGCACCGATCTGTACTCCATCGGCCAAAATCACCTCACCTTCAAACAGAACATTGACATCAATCATCACATCACGCCCCACCTGTAGGCGACCACGTACATCCAATCGTGTAGGATCACGTAGCGTTACACCTTCATCCAGCAGTTGATCTGCAATTTCACGCTGATGAATGCGCTCCAGTTCCGCCAGTTGACGACGGTTATTGACCCCCACCACCTCATGCTCTTCTTCTGGTGACGTAGTGGCAATAGCGAGTCCTTGCTTGCGTGCCAGTGCAAAAATATCGGTTAAATAATATTCTCCCTGCGCATTATCACAGCCGATGGCGGAGAGCAGGTTCTTCAAATGCAACGCCTTGATGGCCAAAATCCCGGTATTGACTTCGCAGATCTGCTGCTCTTCTGCAGAAGCGTCTTTTTGCTCCACAATGCGGCTCACCTGATTTTGAGCGTCACGCACAATGCGACCGTAACCAGTGGCATCAGCCAAAGTAACCGTTAACAGCCCTACGGTAGAATCATCCACCACCTCAATGAGATTTTGCAGCGTTTGCTGACGGGTTAAAGGCACATCACCGTACAGAACCAGCACCGTATCTTCATCCTGAAGCTGTGGTAAGGCTTGCTGTACAGCGTGTCCGGTGCCTTTTTGCTCCTGCTGCTCAACCCAGAGTAAACCAGCACCAGCAAAAGCTGTTTTAACCTTCTTTGCACCGTGACCAATGACCACACAGGTTTTTTCTGCGTTTAGTTTTTTTGATGTCTCTAAGACGTGTCCAAGCAGCGATTTATCCGCCAAGGTATGCAGCACCTTGGGCAAATTCGACTTCATTCTCGAACCCTGACCTGCGGCCAGAATAACAACACTCAGTCCCATGATCTCTCCACTACGATTTAGATAAAGATGGCGGCGCGCTCCTGCGCCTACTTCTATTCAAGAAACGTGCTACGCCTCCCAGAACAGCACTGCTTTAAATTTCGTGATAAAGATTCACACAAAACCCGCACCGTAAGCAACCCAAAAAAAAAGGGAACCCAGTGGGTTCCCTTTAAAAATAAGGCATTTATACGATGAAGATCGCTTTATTTACGCTCTCGCATCTTTTTCAAGGTTTGTAAACGTGCCACAGATTCCAACAATTCAGCCTGAGCTTTTTTGTAATCAAACTCGGCATCTTGCTCGCCTTTGGCAGATGCTAACAGCTCTTCAGCGCGTTTTTTCGCCTCCAGAGCTGCATTTTCATCAATATCATCAGCACGCAAAGCAGTATCTGCCAAAACCGTCACCACATGCGGCTGTACTTCCAAAATGCCACCAGAGACAAAAAAATCTTTCTCTGTGTTGTCATTTTCATTCAAGATGCGAATCTCACCCGCTTTCAAACGCGTGATCATGGGAGCATGGCGTGCCGCCACGCCCACTTCACCCATCTCTGCCGGTGCCACCATCATCGTTGCGGTGCCAGAAAAAATCTCTGACTCGGCACTGACTATATCAATATGCATCGTTACGGCCATAACAAGCCTCCTTCACTTAAAGTGATTTGGCGCGCTCAATGGCTTCTTCAATGCTGCCCACCATGTAAAACGCCTGCTCAGGCAAGTGATCGTACTCGCCTTCCACAATGCCTTTAAAACCACGAATGGTGTCTTTCAGCGCAACGTACTTACCCGAAGCTCCAGTAAAGACTTCCGCCACGAAGAAAGGTTGTGACAAAAAGCGCTGCACTTTACGAGCACGTGCCACGACCAATTTATCTTCTTCAGAAAGCTCATCCATACCCAAAATGGCAATGATGTCTTTCAACTCTTTGTAACGCTGCAAAGTACCTTGCACTTCACGAGCGACGTCGTAATGCTCTTGGCCAATCACCAATGGATCAAGAATCCGCGAGGTAGAATCCAGCGGATCAACCGCAGGATAGATACCCAGTTCAGCGATCTGACGTGACAACACCATGGTCGCATCCAGATGTGCAAAGGTGGTCGCAGGCGACGGATCAGTCAAATCATCCGCAGGCACATAAACCGCTTGGAATGAAGTGATTGAACCGGTTTTGGTGGAGGTAATACGTTCTTGCAAAACCCCCATCTCTTCCGCCAAGGTCGGCTGATAGCCCACCGCTGAAGGCATACGACCCAAAAGTGCCGAAACCTCAGTCCCTGCCAAGGTGTAACGATAGATGTTATCCACAAACATCAACACATCACGACCTTCATCACGGAAGTACTCTGCCATCGTCAAACCCGACAGCGCCACGCGCAGGCGGTTGCCAGGAGGCTCATTCATTTGACCGTAAACCAACGAGACTTTGTCCAGTACGTTGGACTCTTTCATTTCGTAGTAAAAGTCATTGCCTTCACGCGTCCGCTCACCGACACCGGCAAACACGGAAAAACCGCTGTGCTCGATGGCGATGTTACGAATCAGCTCCATCAGGGTGACGGTTTTACCCACACCAGCACCACCGAAGAGACCGACTTTACCGCCTTTTACAATCGGCATAACCAAATCGACCACTTTGATACCGGTCTCTAGAATGTCAGTCGTCGTTGCTTGATCTTCATAAGGAGGTGCAGCACGGTGAATCGGCATCCGAATTTCTTCGCCAATCTCACCCGCTTCATCGATGGGATTACCCAACACATCCATAATACGACCCAAAGTCTTCTGACCCACGGGTACCGTAATCGCTTCGCCAGTATTCACAATGGCCATGCCACGGCGAAGACCATCGGAAGAGCCCATGGTGATGGTTCGCACCACACCGTCACCCAACTGCCCTTGAACTTCCAAAGTCAGTACCTGATCGGAATCGGCCAGTTTTAATGCGTCGTACACTTTTGGCACAGAGTCACGTGGGAATTCCACATCTACTACTGCGCCGATGATTTCTACGATAGTTCCAGAACTCATCGCTTCGTTCCTCTAGAATATTAAATTCGTTACGGCGCCCTAAACTGCGGCCGCACCACTCACAATCTCTGAGATCTCTTGGGTAATGGATGCTTGACGCGCTTTGTTGTAAATCAACTTCAGCTCATCAATCATATCGCCAGCGTTGTCTGTCGCACTCTTCATCGCAACCATTCGGGCTGCCATTTCACAAGCGACGTTTTCAACCACACCCTGATACACCTGAGACTCAACGTAGCGCATCATCAAACCGTCCAAGACAGGCTTGGCATCCGGTTCGTAGATGTAGTCCCAATGATGTTTCAGGCGTTCATCGTCCTCGGCCACAACTGGCAACAGCTGCATAACTTCCGGACTTTGGGTCATGGTATTAACAAATTGGTTCTGCACAATAAAAAGACGATCAATACGCCCCTCATCGTACGCTGTGAGCATCACTTGAACCGTTCCAATCAGAGCATCTAACGCCGGAGCGTCACCCAGATCAGAAAGTTCAGCAACGATGCCGCCACCCAAACGTTTGAAAAACGCACCGGCTTTTTTGCCGATGGTGCACAGATCTACTTCAGCCCCTTGCTCAGACCAAACCTTCATCTCTTTGACAGCCTGTTTGAACACATTGATGTTCAAACCACCGCAAAGCCCCCGGTCTGAGGAGATAATAATAAACCCAACACGTTTCACCTCTTTCCGTTCAGAAAGATAAGGGTGACGATACTCAGGATGGGAGTTGGCCAAATGCCCAATCACTTCACGCATTTTACTTGCGTAAGGACGAGAAGCCCGCATCCGTTCCTGAGCTTTGCGCATCTTACTCGCGGCCACCATCTCCATGGCTTTGGTGATCTTCTGAGTGTTTTGAATACTCTTGATCTGAGTGCGAATCTCTTTTGCGCCAGACATGATCCGCTCCCTCTACCAAACGCCGTTGGCTTTGAAATCATCCAACGCTTTACGCATTCCGGCTTCGATCTCTTTGTTAAAGTCACCCTTCTCGTTAATGCTCGCCATCAACTCCGCATGATTGGAGTTAGCGTGAGCCAACATCGCCGCTTCAAAAGCAACGATCTTGGTTGCATCAACGTCATCGAGGTAACCTTCGTTGGCTGCAAACAGCGACATCGCCATCTCCGCCACCGACAACGGTGAGTACTGATTCTGTTTCATCAGTTCGGTAACACGTTTACCGCGCTCCAACTGTTTGCGAGTCAGCTCATCAAGATCCGAGGCAAACTGAGCAAAGGCCGCCAATTCGCGGTATTGCGCCAACGCCAAACGAGTACCACCGCCAAGCTTCTTAATGATCTTGGTCTGCGCTGCACCACCCACACGGGAGACAGAGAGACCGGCATTAATTGCAGGACGAATACCGGCGTTGAACAAATCCGATTCCAAAAATATCTGCCCATCGGTGATGGAGATCACATTGGTGGGTACGAAAGCGGAAACGTCACCGCCTTGGGTTTCAATAATCGGCAACGCGGTCAAAGAACCGGTTTTGCCTTTCACTTTACCGCCCGTGGCTTTTTCAACAAAGGCTTCGTTGACTCGTGCTGCACGTTCCAGCAAACGGGAGTGCAAATAGAAGACATCACCAGGGTACGCTTCACGACCAGGAGGACGACGCAACAGCAAGGAAACCTGACGGTAAGCCCACGCTTGTTTGGTCAAATCGTCATACACGATCAAACCGTCTTCACCCTTATCGCGGAAATATTCACCCATCGCACAACCGGCGTAAGGGGCAATGAACTGCATCGCTGCGGATTCAGAGGCACCTGCCGCCACAACGATGGTGTGAGCCATTGCATCGTGCTCTTCCAACTTACGCACAACATTAGCAATGGAAGACTGTTTCTGGCCAACCGCGACGTAGACACACTTAATGCCTTTGCCTTTTTGGTTGATAATGGCATCAATGGCCACCGCTGTTTTACCGGTCTGGCGATCACCGATGATCAACTCACGTTGACCACGACCGACAGGCACCATGGCATCAATCGCCTTCACACCGGTTTGCAGCGGTTGTGAAACAGATTGACGTTCGATGACACCAGGAGCCACCTTTTCAACCGGTGACATTTCGGTGCCTTCAATCGCGCCTTTGCCGTCGATCGGCTGACCCAGAGCGTTAACCACTCGACCCAGCATCGCATCACCCACCGGCACTTCCAAAATTTTACCGGTACAACGTGCGATGTCGCCTTCTGCCAGATGAGCGTAAGAACCCAAGATCACCGCACCAACGGAGTCACGCTCCAAGTTGAGCGCCAGACCGTAGGTGTCACCTGGAAATTCAATCATCTCGCCTTGCATGACATCCGCAAGGCCATGAACTCGCACAATACCGTCGTTCAAGCTGACAATCGTACCTTCGGTACGAGCTTCAGCCACCGTATCGAAATTTTCGATACGTTGCTTAATCAGTTCACTGATTTCAGCTGGGTTGAGTTGCATTCGTCATTCCCCTTATTCGATTTAATTATTTGCGCAACACAGTACGGGCAAGCTTACTCATTTTGCCTTTCACCGAGCCATCAATAACCAAATCTCCCGCATAAATTACCGCGCCGCCCAATAGCGCCGCATCGACTTCGTAGACCGTGGTGACTTTGTTGCCAAAGCGACCTTCCAGAGACGCAACCAAGGCGGCCTCCTGCTTTTTGGTCAATTTACGCGCCGATACAACCCTAACGTCTTGCGCACCGTCCGCCTCAGCACAATAGGTTTCAAACAGTTGAGCGATGGTTGGCAGCAGCTGTAACCGATCATTCTCGGCCAACAGACGAATCAGACTTTGTGCCTGAACCTCTAACTTGCCTTCTGCAACACTCAAAACCAATTCAGCACGTTGCTCTTTGGTGTAATGCGGTGCATCAAGCACCACCTTCATCGCATCATCACTGACGATCATCGTCAGCAGTTGCAATGCGTCAGACCAAAGCGCACGCGTACTTTCATCACTGGTCAGTTCAAATACCGCTTTTGCGTAGGGTCTTGCCCCTGTTGTCATATCAGACATGGCTCACCTACTCAGATTTGTGCGATCAAGTCATCCAGCACCTTGCCATGATCCGCCGCTTTGATCTCCTTCTTGAGGATTTTCTCAGCGCCAGCAATGGCGATACCAGCAACCTGTTGACGAAGGTGCTCTTTAGCACGCGACAGCTCTTGTTCAATTTCAGATTGCGCCGCCGTAATCAGGCGTTCACCTTCAGTACGGGCATCGGTTTTTGATGCTTCGACAATCTCGCTAGCCTGCTTCTGAGCCTGAGCAAGAATACCCGCTGCTTGCTCTTTGGCTTCTTTCAAAGTTTCAGTCGCTTTTTTCTGCGCCAACTCTTTTTCATGCAGACCACGTTCTGCCGCTGCCAAACCATCGGCGATGGTTTTGGTACGTGCTTCCAGCGCTTCCATTAAAGGAGGCCAGACGTACTGCATACAGAACCATACGAACAGAGCGAACGATATGGCCTGACCGATAAGTGTTAAATTGATATTCATTCCGTCTCCTCGTAGTCGTCGTTAATACGAGATGACAGCCCAAAGAAAGGGCTGTCAGTCTCCGTTAACCGGCAACCGCAAACAGAACGTACATCGCGATACCCACAGCAATCATAGGAACTGCATCAACCAGACCCATAACGATGAAGAACTGGGTACGCAACATAGGAATCAGTTCTGGTTGGCGCGCAGCCCCTTCCAAGAAACGACCACCTAAAATACCGATACCAACCGCAGCGCCCAACGCGCCCAAACCCATCATCAGTGCGCCAGCAATGTACAGCAGTGCATTTTCCATTTTTGTCTCCGTTAACTCTATGTCTAAATCAGAAAAGTAAAAAAATCAGTGTTCTTCAACTTGGTACGCCATATCCATGTACACAATGGTCAGGGTCATAAAAATAAACGCCTGCAAAGTGATGATCAAGATATGAAAGATTGCCCAGCCGAGCTGCAATACACCACCAAACAGACCCAAGGTCATGCCCGCGCTGTACATAATCGCAATCAAAATGAAGATCATCTCACCGGCGTACATGTTGCCAAACAACCGCAACGCCAGTGAAATGGGTTTCGCAATCAAGGTCACACCTTCTAAAAAGATGTTGATGGGCATCGCCCACTTACCAAAGGGGTGCAACGTCAGTTCACCTGCGAAGCCTTTCGCGCCCTTGATCTTGATGCTGTAAAAAATCGTCAAGAAGAAAACAGACAACGCCATCCCAAAGGTCGCATTCGGATCAGTGGTCGGCACAATCTTCAAATAATGCACACCCAGCATACCGGCCAGATGCGGCACAAAATCAACCGGCACCAGATCCATTAAGTTCATCAGGAAGATCCAGACAAAAATGGTCATCGACAGCGGTGCCACCAGATCGTTTTTAGCCGTAAAAGAGCCACGCACACTGGTATTGATAAACTCAACGATCATCTCAACGAAGTTTTGCACACCCGTAGGCGCATCTTGTGAGGCACTCAAAGCCGCTTTGCGGAACAACCACAAAAAGAGTCCGCCAGTGAGAAGTGAGAAAAACATGGTATCCAAATGGATCGCCATGAACCCCATCTGATCCACCTCTTCCAAATTCTGAGCAACCGCCCAGTGACCGTCAGGAAACTGACCGTAGGTAAGATTGGTCAGGTGATGTCTAATATAGTCAGCTGATGTAAGGGTTTCCGCAGACATTTCCGATCCTGAAAACTTAAGGCCCTGATCCCACTATCGAGTAAAGATCACAGGCAAAATTTGAATAATGAAAAATGTAATCAGCAGCGCAAACATATCGAGTGGTTCAATCCAGACGACGGCACTACCAAAACACACTCCGATAAATAGCAGCTTTACCGCTTCTGCCCAATAAAAACGAGCAATTAAATTCCCCAGTTGCTGCGCATGATAACGGCCAAACAGCAGGTATGCAAATAGCGCGTTTGCTAATGTTGCCATCAGGCCGCCCATCAATGAGGAATAGGCAGAAACCTCATCCAAAAACAACAATAAAGGCGCGATTGCCGTCGTCATGATTACTTGAAACAGTAAAATTCGCCGCGCCTGCTGTGAATCGATTTTTGTAACCACGTTTATCAAAATTCACACAGGCAGCTCAAGAGCGGGGGGAGTATAAGAGCTTTCATATATAGGGTCAATCTATATTGAGATAGGTTTTGCTTACACCTCTAAACTGAACGCGCCGTTTTATCAGAAAATTAAGAGAAACACAGCAATGGCTTAAGCCACAAGCTATCAGGCAGACTACTGAATGTGTTCCAGAATGCCATCCAGCTCATCCAAGCTGTTGTAGCTGATCAACAGTTTTCCCTTACCATTTTGACCATGTTTTATACTGACTGGCACCCCAATACGCTCCCCCAAACTCCGCTCAAGCGAGCGAACATTCGGATCGGCAGCCGACTCTTCAGCAACCGTCTTCGCTTCAGTAGCCCCTTCCAACTTCTGTTTTACCAACGCTTCCGTAGCACGCACGGTCAAACTTTTATTGATCACCGTGCGCGCTGCCGCGACCTGAACAACACCACTCAACGCCAACAAAGCACGGGCATGGCCCATCTCCAGCTCACCGGCGGCCAGATAATGTTGTACCTCGTCACCGAGATCCAACAGACGCAAGAAATTACTCACCGCCGCCCGTGAACGCCCCACCGCATCGGCCACCTGTTGATGAGTCAAGGCAAAATCATCAATCAGACGCTGAAAGGCACGCGCCTCTTCCAAGGCATTTAGATCTTCGCGCTGAATGTTTTCGATCAAGGCCACCGCTGCCGCTGACCGATCATCCAGATCTCGAATCACCGCAGGAATCTCATGTAAACCCGCCAACTGCGCGGCTCGCCAACGACGTTCACCGGCGATTAATTCATAGCCCTGCGCTACCTGACGCAACACCACCGGCTGCACCACCCCCTGTGCAGAGATCGAATCTGCCAACTCTTGCAATGCCTCTGGATCAAAATGAATTCGCGGCTGATACGCGCCCCGCTGAATTTGATCCACCGGCACCCTACTCAAATGCTGAGCACGATCCTCCTCACTGACCTTCACAATCTGCTCACGACTGCCCAACAGAGCATCCAGACCTCGACCTAAACCGCGTTTTTTTGCCATCACATTTTCCGACATAAATAAAAAAGTTTCTATACCTAACCCATCACACCAGAAACACAGACCTCTTTACGCACCATCTCACCCGCCAGAGCCAAATAAGCCAAAGCTCCACGGGAGGTTTTATCGTAATGAATCACCGGCCTACCGTGGCTCGGTGCTTCCGCCAAACGCACGTTACGCGGAATCACCGTACGATAAACCTGATCACCAAAATGTTTTAACAGCTGATCCGAAACGTCATTGCCCAAATTATTACGGCTGTCAAACATGGTACGCAACAGACCCTCAATTTTCAGTGATGGATTAACACTGCTGCGCACGTCATTGATCGTCTCAACCAGCGCCGACAAACCTTCCAAAGCGTAATATTCACACTGCATAGGGATAATTACCCCATCAGCAGCCACAAAGGCATTCAAGGTCAATAAGTTCAGCGATGGCGGACAGTCAATTAAGATGTAATCGTAATTATCCTGTACCGACTGCAACGCTTTTAACAGACAGCGTTCACGCGCCAGCTTGCTCATCAACTCCACCTCAGCCGCCGTTAAATCCGCGTTACTGGGAATTAAATCAAAACCGAATTCTGTGCTCACAATTACGTCTGTCACGCGGGCTTTACCCACCAACAACTCATAAGCCGAATGCTGCAAACTGTACTTATCCACTCCACAGCCCATCGTGGCATTGCCCTGCGGATCAAGATCAATCACCAACACCCGTTTATGAGACATTGCCAAGGCAGCGGCCAAATTGACACAGGTGGTGGTTTTACCCACCCCGCCTTTTTGATTGGCAATCGCAATAATTCGCTTCATAACCGCTGCTCGTCTGTTTTCAAGTGGGGTTTCATCACAACCAGATGACGCTCGGCATCAACCCCAGGAATGCAGAGCGCTTGATTGGAGATCAGCAAACCATCATCCAATAAATCCAGCTCTTGCTGTGATAATTTGCCCTTCATCGCCAACAGTTTGCCCTCTGTTTTACACAGTGGCGAAGTCAACTCCCAAAACAGCGACAAGGAAGAAAAGGCGCGTGAAATCACCACATCAAACAGCCCGCCAGGCTGAAACTGCTCCACCCTCGAATGCACCACCGAGACATTAGCAAGGGGTAATTGAGTCAACAAATGGGTCAAAAAGCGACTCTTTTTACCGTTACTGTCCAGCAAGGTAAAATAAATATCAGGGTGCATTAGCGCCAAGGGAATTCCCGGCAAACCACCCCCGCTGCCCACATCCAGAATCAACGTTGTTCCCGCAGGAATCAGCGGCGAAACCGCCAAACTGTCCAGCAGATGCAACACCACCTGCTCTTTGGGGTCTCGAATCGCGGTTAAATTATAGGTTTTGTTCCAACGCGCCAACAGATCACGGTAGACCAGTAAATTTCGCTGCTGATCTTCACTCAACGACACACCCAACTCATCCAGCCCTTTGGCCAATAATGTCTTTAACTCAGACATGTTTTTGCAAACTGCGTTTTTTCAAATGCACCAACAACAGCGATACCGTCGCCGGGGTCACCCCTGGAATGCGCCCTGCCTCACCCACCGTGGTCGGACGCTGATCGCTCAATTTTTGCAACGCCTCAGAAGAAAGACCTCTCACCTGCCCGTAATCCAAATCTTCAGGCAAGCGGCTCGTTTCGTGGCGTTTCTGCCGCTCGATTTCCTCTTGCTGGCGCGCCAAATAACCGGCGTATTTGACCTGAATTTCCACCTGCTCCGCCGCTTGCTGATGCGCTAACGCCGGACCCAAACCCTCGATCTGCATCAAGCCGTGATAGTTCACTTCGGGGCGACGTAACAGCTCCAGTACTCTCTGCTCTTTTTTCAACGGGGTAGAAAATTTCTCCTGCACCTGCGCCGCCTGCGGTGAATTGACCCGCACCAGCAGCGTTTTCAGCCGTTGCTGCTCTTGCTCTACTGCGGTACGTTTTTCACAAAACGCCCGCCAACGCGCCTCGTCCACCAAACCCAACTCATGCCCGATCTCGGTCAAACGCGCATCGGCGTTGTCCTCGCGCAGCAACAGGCGATATTCCGCCCGACTGGTGAACATGCGGTACGGCTCTTTGGTGCCACGGGTGATCAGGTCGTCCACCAACACCCCCAAATAGGCTTGATCGCGACGCGGATACCAACTCTCTTTACCCTGCACCTGCCGAGCGGCGTTCAAGCCCGCCAACAGACCCTGCGCCGCCGCCTCTTCGTAACCGGTGGTGCCGTTGATCTGACCGGCGAAAAACAGCCCGCCGATCACCTTGGTCTCCAAGGTCGGTTTTAGATCTCGCGGATCAAAATAGTCGTACTCGATGGCGTAACC
>JAUZRS010000248.1 GCA_030950195.1 Gammaproteobacteria bacterium
CTGTTTTGAGGAGTTGTGTGGTACTGGTGGTATGAAGGCAGGGCGTGGTCGCATTGTGGTGTTGTACGCTTTGAGCAGTCACTGCGTGTACGGCTATTACGGTCTGTATATGCGCGATATTCCGAAGTTTTTTAGTCTGCAGGAGTCGGATTTGGTGGCAATAGAGGTCAATGGCAATTGTCCTTATATTGCTAAAGAGGTGGAAGTGAATGCCAGTGTTATGCACATTCCGAATATCAGCGCATTAGAGAGCAGCTTGAACCGTTATAAAGCCAGTTTGGTTTAGTTTATAGATCCCCCCAACGGGCTTGCAGTATTGTCAAAGCCACTAAAGCCGCGGTCTCTGTTCTGAGAATACGCGGCCCCATGCTAATTCCTTTAAACTGGTGCAGTTGTGCTAACTGAATTTCTTCTTTTGATAGGCCGCCTTCGGGACCAACCAGCAACGTCTGTTGTTGATGTTGGGCGCATTGTGAAAGTTTCTCGTTTGCGATGGGATCTAAAATTAAGTGGGGGTGGGATTGGCTTGCCTGACAGTGTTGAACCCACTGTTCAAGATTGAGTGCTTGTTTCAGCTCTGGTAGGCGATTGCGGCCACACTGCTCGCAGGCACTGATGATCACCTCTTGCCAATGTTGCTGGCGTTTTTCCAACCGACTGCCTTTGAGTTTGACCACGCTGCGCCGAGAGAACAGGGGCTGAATGCTGCTGACACCCAGTTCCACACTTTTTTGCAGGGTGTAGTCCATGCGGTCGCCTTTGGAGATCGCTTGAGCCAAATGGATCTGTAACGGTGATTCGCAGCCCTGATTCTCAAAACGAACAGTTTTGACCTTGACGGTTTTGCCTATGCGACTGATCTTTGCGCTGTACTGGCCACCTTGGCCATTAAAGAGGTTGATTTCATCTTCCACCTGAAGTCGTAGCACAGCAGCGATATGGCGACTGGCTTGTGGGCTGAGCGGCAGCTCTTGTTGTAGGCTCAGAGGGCTATCGGTGTAAATTCTCGGTATGCGCATGATTTTCTGGCTGTATAAATTATGGCTGTAGTTGCAGTTGTTGCCAAATGGCAAGGCTGCTTTCGGCGCGATTCATGGTGTAAAAATGCAGCCCAGGTGCGCCACCATCGAGTAAGGTTTGCGCGAGTTTACTCACCACATCCAACCCAAAGTTGCGAATGGAGTCACTGTCGTCGCCGTAGGTTTGCAGTTGTTGGCTCATCCAGCGCGGGATTTCAGCGCCGCAGGCGGCGGAGAAACGCGCCAGACTGCTGTAGTTGGTGATGGGCATAATGCCTGGCACAAT
>JAUZRS010000249.1 GCA_030950195.1 Gammaproteobacteria bacterium
TTTTTAGCTTGGCTGTGCAACCTCACCTGAGCGTTCAGCTGCCCCGACCACGCCTGATCCGGCAGCAGCAACCGAATCACCGCCAAAGGCACTTGTTTGATCCCCAGCGAGAGCGTCAGCGCTCGCGCTTGCAGCTGAAGCGCAGAGTCTAAACGCCCTTCACCCAGACTCAGAGAGAGGTTTTTCCAGCCCACGTTATCACCCAGCGCAATTTTGCTCGGTTGCAACAGCAGTAACTTCTGCTCAGCCAACCAACCGTGCAAAGAGGTGAGCTGCACACTCGGCTCATCTAAATCCAAACGGCTGCTGAACGCCAGCTCCAGCCGCCCTGGCAACTGCCCCACCAGTCTCCCTTCAACGGTGTATTGATCCTCCCTGCCAGCCACGTCAAGCGCAACGTCCGTCTGCTGTAAAAGACCACTGCGCAGCTGTTTGGCACGCAGAGAGAGTGTTAACTCTTTTTTTGCCATCAGATCATGCAGATCAGCGCTTAGATGCAGATTTTGCACACCGTGCTGCTCAAATTGCAGCTCACTGCTGCGCAGATCCAGTTGTAGATTTTGTTCTTTGCCTTTCGCCGACAACGCCAAATCCAATTCAGCACGGCCTTGCAGAGCCAACTCCGATTCCGAAAGCGATTTAATCAACCTCATGCTCGGCATCTTCAAGTGCAGTTTTCCCACCAGTGGCAGACCTGATGCGGGCACTTTCATCTCACCGCGCAGATTAAGATCAGTCGCCTGCAAGCTCAACTGATTCAAGGTCAAATCACCTTCAGCGCTGCGCTGTAGATCACCGCTCAAAAGGATCGCCCCCAAACTGCCGCCACTTTTTAGCGACAGTTTGCCTCGACCCTTTCCCAATAGACTGGAGAAGGTAAACTGGCCTTGCAGGTCGTCAAATTGATGCTGCTGCCAATTCAGCGTCTTTGATTTCAGCTTAAAATTCAAACTCGGGCGTTGCACTGAACCACCCAGCTCGGCACTCAACAGAGCGGCTCCGCTCAACTCTGCCGCCAATGGATTTAAATCATCCAAGACCAGATCCACTTCTGCCTTTAAATTCTGATCGGATGTCAGCTTACCACTGGCTTGTAAAGCCAAACGCTGCGCTCGCAGTTGCAGCTGGGTTAAACGCAGTTCACCGCCCAGATCACCGCGACCCTCCAGCTGCAACTTCACCTCAGACCCCAGCAACTGCTGCAACGGTGCAGATTGCAGTGCCAATTTTTGCAGCTCAGAAGCCACTGAAAGCACATAGTGACTGCCCTCCAGATGCCCATGCAAATCAAGATGCAGCTGACCCGCAGCCGGAAAATCTAATCCCGCTGCCAAAGGCTCAATTTCATCCAGCGTCGCACGCAGGGAAAGTTCACTCCGCTGACCATTCATGCTGCTTTCCCCCTTGCCGGTCACGTTTAGAGCGGAGCTGGTGAAGCGCAGCTTTTTCAACTGCACCTGCTTATTATTCTGTTTTAGCGCCGCCTCCAGACTCAAAACCAGCTCACCGGCCAACAGAGCCTGCAACTCAGCTGATTCAAACCGAGCTTCTGCGCCTCTCAATTCCAGCTTGATGGAATCCAAACGAGCCAAATCCGCCTGAGCATCAAGCCAAAGGCTTGGAAACAGGGCTATCTTATCCAGCAACAGATCTTTGAGCCGCAGCTGCGCTGCAATTTTGGGTTCTGTCAGCGCACCGTGCAGCTGCGCCTTTAAGACCGCCTGCTGAACCTTCACTCCCTCCAGCCACGGCTGCATTAATTTAGGCTGTTTTATTCTCAATTGCAGATCGGTTTTTGAAAGCTGCAACTGCGGTGAAAGCACCCCGTTCAAACTCAGATCCGCCACTGCCGTTTGCAACTCAAATTGACGCAACACCAGTGGCGAGTGCCAGTCGTAAGCCACATCCAGCGCCAAAGCCAGATGCTCGCCCAGCAGAGCGCGATACTGCACTGGCACTTTTTCTCCTGGCCGCGCTGAAAATTGCATTTTTAACTGCTGCGGCAAACGCACATCCGCTTGCACCGCACCTTCCAGCTCACCCCAACCGACCACGCTGGAGTGCAGTTCTGCCTGCCACTCAGAGAGCGGGCCACGACCACTCAAGTGCAACTGCATTGCTGGCGCATCGGGGTGTATAAGATGTGATAACAGTCCACCCTCTGGAGAGACCACATTCAGATCACTCTGCAAACCAACGTTGCGCTGCCAATTGAGCACCAGCTGATACGCCTCACCGCGTCGATCTTGGCGCACCAACGAAAACAGCGCCTGCACGTTTTGGCCATTTTGATAAACCAGCTGCGCGTCAATGTCCAGCACCGCCGCCTGCCCCAACACCGCTTCGGCTAATTGAATGTTTTTCAGCGACAGTCGATCCAGCTGCACCCCAAAAGGCAGCTGGGGCAACTGTGGCAGGCGGGTTTTCGTTTTAGCCGATGTTGTACCTGCCTGCGGCAAACGCATCAACTGCACCTCTTCAGCCAATACCTTGAGCAGTTTTAAGTCACCGCGTAACAAAACCCACGGCGACCACTGCAACCTGACCCTTTCGGCCAAAAGCCATTCGCCCTGTTCGTCACGCAACGACACACCACGCAAAATGATGTCTTGTGGGAAGTGGCCTTCGATTCTCTTGACCGTAAAGGGACTGTTTTCAGGTGCAGTATCGGCTAATGGAATCATTTCTCGCAGCAACCAACGCGCCCCCTCTGGCTGTTGCCCCAACAACACCAGCAGCGCCATAAACAAGACTAATATGGACAATAAAGACAGCAGCGTGAGTAAAAATCGCCTCGGCAAAGACGCTACAAAAGAGATCAAAACACCTGTCCAATGCTGATGTAAATTTGGTAACCCTCATCAATGCCTTCACGCCGATTCAGCGGCTCGGCATAATCAAATCGAATCGGCCCAATGGCGGTGTAATAACGAATGCCCAAACCCACACTGCGGCGCAGTTCCCGTTTACCATCGGGGAAACGATCATCGTAAACATTACCCGCATCAAAAAAGGGTACCAATCCAAAACTTTCGCTGATGCGAGAACGCAGCTCAACGCTGAATTCCACTACCGACAAGCCACCCGTGGGATTGTTATTGCTGTCCAGAGGGCCGACCCGATCCAAACCGTAACCGCGAATTGCACCGCCCGCATAAAAACGCCGATTGGCGGGAATATCAATCAAGGGTTCACCTTGC
>JAUZRS010000025.1 GCA_030950195.1 Gammaproteobacteria bacterium
GCCATGACATAATGCGCCTCTTCTTTACTCTCCAACGCTTCACCTCGGGCAAAACGATCAAATAGAGTAAAAAAATCCGCCTTTTGTTTTGGGTTACGATAGGCTTTACCCAGATTTGTCACAGCGCCATAGGGTTCCACAGCAATCGGTCCCGTGTTCAGCTCCGCAAAATCCGGATACCAAGTATCAATGGTACGCAGTGCATTACCCACTTTTTGTGAATGCATCGCCGCCACATCGTTTACATGGTACAAAATTTTACTTTTTTTACTTTTGCTGTTGCCCTTATCTAAAACCAACTCTTCACTGGGGTACACATCTTGTGCAGCTCCCACCTGAGCAAAGGCCGTCACATCCAGCAAAATAAAATCCACTTCACCCGCTAATGCTGCCGCAATTTTTTGCGCCAAACTCTGCACCTGTTCATCACGATCATCAAAATGACGGGTACTCAAAGCCGCAGCATCAAACGTCCAACTCTCATCAGAACCGCCACTGAGCAACTTCACCTGCACCTCAACGTTTTCAGCACCCACCCGATTACGCCACAAAAACCGCCCATTGGCTAAATTCAAAGCGTAGCGTTGCGCCAGTTCTGAAAAACCATCAGCCTCAATGTATTCGCTCACCGCTTGACTGTAACTGTCATTAAAGGCTTGATTATTACAGGCAGATGGATTTTGTACTCCGCTTAATACCTTTAAGGTAAAGTGCAGTTTTAAAGTATCTTGCTCCGGCAACAAGGCGCAACTGTCCACACGTTGTAAATTGGGCTTTTCCACCTCCGCATTTAATTTCATCGGATCGTTCTTAATCGCGGCTTTAAGCCGATTTGAAATGGTACCTCGCACCGATTTTTCTTTTAACTTCAAAGCCGCTGTAGAATCAACTTCGTTACGACTCGTCCAACAAGTGCCATACATAAACCCATCCGATGGAACCAGCTTTTTTTCAAATGCCAATACGGATGCTACATTCTCTTTTTTCGCCATGATGTTTCTCCTTAAATACCGCTCTTGGGTCTGTTTTGTTGACAAAGATACAAATTATTTTCCAGATCGATCTGATAATGCCAAAGCATTTGATCCAGATCGGCAATACGATAGGGCATCACAAACTCACCCAATGTCACCACACTCTCTGCAAAACGATGCGGTGTCGTTGCATCACGCTGATTTTGCGCCTCACCCAACTCCGTAATGCCATGAAAACCAGTGGCAATTGGCACAATCCAGCCCGTCTCTTTACGGCCACTGCTCCAGCTTATTTTGCCCTTTTCATCCTGCTCACTGCGGTGTGTTACTTTCAAACTGTCCAGCAAAGCATCAAGAGCATCTTGCCCCTCTTGCATTGCACTCTGCATTAAATCTCGTCGCTCAATCAGACAGTGGCCTGGCATCAGCTTTCCTAACAAGGGTTTTAGACTTGCCTCATTGTGTATTTCATAGAGCATTGAATCTGAACTTTCCAACACGACACCACCGGAAAAACGCATTTTTCCCCGTACCAATTGATTGACATGCTCCAAAAAAACATCATCATCAATATCACCGTCAGGGTCATCGTATTCAATCAGCAATGAAACATCCAAATGGCAACGTGCCTCTTCAACAAAAGAAGGCCGCTTGCCATTTTTATCCAAT
>JAUZRS010000250.1 GCA_030950195.1 Gammaproteobacteria bacterium
AGCAGCACGCGGTTGCTGCCATCCCAGAGCGGATAAGGGGTGGTGTAACGGCCTTTGTCTGAAATCTCGCGCCCCAGCGGCAACTCAAACAAGGTCGCCTGCTGCTGTCCCGTACCCGTGCCCCCCTCAAACGCCGCTTGATCAATGTCGGTAAAGTTATCTTTGTCGATGATCAGCAGCGCACCGCCTTCGTGAGTACCCAACAGCGGCATCACTGAGGTAATAATGCGACCGTCTTGCATTTCACGGGGGTGAAGATAACTGTTGCCTGGACTAAACGCCCCGTAGAGCACAAACAGATTGGTACCATCGGGGTTACTGAAAAAGAGCGGAAAGTGGTTTTTATTGCCCACATGATCCCAACGTGAGTAAAGCAATTCGCCGCTTTTCAGCACCGTTGGGTTGCGGTCGTGACTCTGATTAAAGGAGATCTGCTGCACGTTGCTGCCATCAGCGTTTATGGTGTGCAAGACAATGCTTGCTTCCCGCTCGTATTCATCTCGGCTAGCAAACGGCTCCATGCCCTCGGCCTGCATCAGTTGACGGCTTTTACTCTGGCGGTCTGAGGAGAAGACAATGCGACCGTCTGGCAGGTAGGCCGGGTCAACGTCGTTGCCTTCTGCGGCCAGTGCATCATCGGCAATCAGACGCGCCATGCTCTTATCGGCAATCGTGTATTGCCAGATATTCCAGCTGCTGTCCTGCGGCCCTTTCATGGAAAAGATCACTTTACTGGCATCGTAAGAGACTTCTGGATCAGAGACATCGCCCTGACCTTGAGTGTGACCACGGGTGAGGTTAATCGGCTCCACACTGGGCGAGGCCAAATCCTTCCAAAATAAGTCACCACCCGCCGCCCAACGAATGCCGTCCACAGGGCTGCCCATGGTGCTGTTTTGGCGTTGCACATAAACAATGGGGAAATTACCCTCCACCACCACCGCGTTTTCCGGCTGCGAACAGCCGCTCAACAGCAGTGACAGCAACAACAGCGAAATAACGTAACCTGCTCTAAAGGTGATCATCCTATCGTCCTTATTCCATTTCTTAATCTTAGCTTAAACACAATCAGAGCAAACTCCGGTGATCTCCCACACAGTTCCGCAAAAACCATTATCCGACAATATCCTTAATAAACGCCTAAAACCGCCCCTAACAACAATGGAACAGGGTTCACAACCTTTTACCACTGTTGTTATGCTTTGCAACAATAACCGATCAAAGGCCACAAAACGGGTCTCAAGGAGCAGTAACACAATGAGTCAGAAAGCAATTTTGGTCAGCGGCGGAGCCGGATACATCGGCAGCCATGTGGTGCGTCAACTCGGCGAAGCGGGCGAACGCATCGTCGTTTTAGATAACCTCTCCACCGGCT
>JAUZRS010000251.1 GCA_030950195.1 Gammaproteobacteria bacterium
AGGCAAATACCGTGGCTTGCAGGTCTACCTTGACTCCTGCGTCAAGTGTGGCGCGTGTACCGATAAGTGCCACTACTACCTTGGCACCAACGATCCGAAAAACATGCCGGTGGCACGTCAGGATCTGTTCCGCAGCGTCTATCGTCGTTATTACACTGTGGCTGGCAAATATTTCCCCAAACTGGTGGGCGCGAAAGATCTGACCAAAGAGGTGTTGGACGACTGGTACAGCTACTTCCACCAGTGTTCACAGTGTCGCCGCTGTTCGGTTTTCTGCCCCTATGGCATTGATACCGCCGAAATTTCCATGGCCGCGCGTGACGTAATGAACCACATTGGTGTCGGGCAAAAATACTGCAACGAAATCATCTCCAAAGTCTACAAGATCGGCAACAACCTCGGTCTGCCCGAACCTGCTCTAGCGGATACGCTGGAAGGTCTGGAAGAAGACATCGAAGATGAAACCGGCGTAGCCGTCAAACTGCCACTGGATCAAAAAGGCGCAGACGTACTGCTGGTCACCCCTTCCGCTGATTTTTTTGCTGAACCTCACGTTGATGGTTTGATGGGATACGCCAAAGTATTCCACGAAGCGGGCATCAGCTGGACCATCAGCTCCTACGCATCTGAAGGTGCCAATTTCGGTATGTTTATTGGCAGCTACGACAACATGCGCAAAATTTCGCTGCGCATTCGTAAAGCCGCGCAAGATCTGGGTGTAAAACGCATCGTCTTTGGCGAGTGTGGCCATGCGTGGCGCGTCGGCTACAGCTTCCTCAACACCTTAGCCGGCCCGTTTGATTTCTTAGATCAACGCTACCCTGTGCCACAGCACATTCTTGAAGTGACCCATGGGCTGCTGCAAGAGGGCAAGCTGCGCATGAATCCAGCGGTCAACGACCACATGACCTTGACCTTTCATGACTCGTGCAACGTAGCACGCGCCAGTCGCATGGGCGATAAACCCGGCGGCCAGTTCACCTTCCCACGGGATGTGATCAAAGCCGCCTGCAATAATTATTACGACATGGATCCCAGCACCACCCATCAGAACACCTTCTGTTGTGGCGGCGGTGGCGGTCTGCTCACCGATGACTTGGTTGAACTGCGGGTTAAAGGTGCTCTCCCACGAATGGAAGCTTTGAAAGAGGTAACCGAGGAGAAAAAAGTAACTCACATGGCGGCTATTTGCGCCATATGTAAAAGCCAGTTCAGTAAAATGCTGCCCTACTACGGCTTCCAGATGGATCAAATTGTCAGTGTTCACCAACTGGTGAGCGATGCACTGGTGATGAAAGGCAGTGAACAGGAAGCAGAACTCGACGCAGTTGAAGCAGATGACGGTGAAGCCGCCTAAACGGCGTTTCACTTTTACCTTATTTACACAATTTAAAGATTAAACAGACCTCACAGGAGGACGGGCATGGCCACTTCTAAAGACGATATGAACCAAAAACTGACTTTTCGACGTTTTGAGGACGGTGATAGTGAATACCGCTCCGCAGGCGACATAATTTTAAACGAGGACACATCGTACAAATGCCCGACCTACGTGCATCGTACGCCTCCTTGCCAAGGCAGCTGCCCTTCTGGTGAGGACATTCGTGGCTGGTTGGACATCGTGCGCGGCATCGAACTGCCTCCCGAAGGTATGGAGATGTCGGAATACGCTTTCCGTCGTTCCACCGATGCCAACCCCTTCCCCGCTATGATGGGTCGTGTTTGCCCAGCACCGTGTGAAGACGGCTGTAACCGCAACAACGTCGAAGAGTTTGTCGGCATCAACTCCGTTGAGCATTTCATCGGTGATGAAGCGTTCAAAAACGGCTACACCTTCGACGTACCCGCCTTCAACGGCACCCGCATCGCCATCATCGGTGGCGGTCCTGCGGGCATGGCAGCCGCTTACCAACTGCGTCGCAAAGGCTACGGCAGTGTGATTTTTGACGATCACGAGCAACTCGGCGGCATGATGCGTTACGGCATCCCCGGATATCGTACCCCCCGTGAAGTACTTGATCATGAGTGCAAACGTATTTTGAACATGGGTGAAATCGAATTCCGCGCCAACACCCGCGTCGGTCGTGATGTAGCCGTGGCTGACTTGGAAAAAGAGTACGCTTCTGTTTTATGGGCCTTGGGTTGTAAATCCGGTCGTGGCCTGTTTGTAGACGGCTGGGAAGGTACCCCCAACTGCGTCTCCGGAGTGGCGTTCTTAGAAGCGTTCAACACCGGAAAACTGCACGTTGCAGCGGATAAAGTGGTCTGCGTCGGTGGCGGTGATACCTCCATTGATGTGGTCTCTGTGGCACGTCGTCTGGGTAAAATCACCAACTTGCCTGAACATGAAAAACCCGAGCATGTGATCGGCGGTTACGTCGCCCACGATTCAGCCTACGCTGCCGCTCGTGAAGGCGCACAGGTCACCTTGACCTCCTTGTTCCCGAAAGAGAACATGACCGCTGCCGAACACGAAGTCACCGATGCACTCACCGAAGGGGTCACCATCCTTGAAGGTGTGATGCCCATTGCGTTGGTTAAAAACGCCGAAGGTCGTGCCACCGCTCTGCGCGTTGCCAAATGCACCGTGGACAGCGCCGGTCGTCCGACCCCAGTTGAAGGTTCTGAATACGACATCGAAGCCGATCTGATCGTATCCGCCATCGGTCAAGGCGGTGATCTCACCGATTTGGAAGAGATGAATAACGGTCGCGGTCTGATTGATGCCGACAAATTTTACCAAGTACCTGGTAAAGCCGGTCACTTCGTCTGTGGCGACATCGTGCGTCCTCATCTGTTGACCACCGCCATCGGCCAAGCGTCCATCGCCGTTGACAGCATCATTCACTACCTCAATCAAGAAGAGCAGAGCAAACGTCCAAAAGTGGATGTGCATCACTTCAACCTGCTCAGCAAATTGCAAGAGACCGATTTAGCACCAGAATCATTTGATGACCATGACGGTGATCTACGGGGTACCGATGGAGCAAATTTTGCCATCCACAACTACGAAGATCGTTCCAACCAAGAGATCATCTCTTCTGACAAGCTCTTCTTAGGTCATTTTGATCACACGCCTCGCATCCATCGTGATGAAGTGGTTCCCAGCTCTGAAGAAGTTTTGGGTCACTTTGAAGAACGACTGGTTGCCCTCAGCGACGATCAAGCGGTTGAAGAAGCCAAACGCTGCATGAGCTGCGGCATGTGTTTTGAATGTGATAACTGCGTTATTTTCTGTCCTCAAGATGCCATCTTCCGCGTCAAGAAATCCGAAAAAACCACCGGCCGTTATGTGGACACCGACTACTCTCGTTGCGTCGGTTGCCACATCTGTTCCGATGTCTGCCCCACCGGCTACATCGACATGGCTTTGGGTTAATCAACAACAACGGAGCATCATTATGGCCGGTTCTTACCGAGGCATAACGTTGCTGTCCACTCTGCTAGGGGGGCTGCTTATGGCAGCCTCCCTGTTGGCATCTGCGGGAGTTTCGGCTCCCGTTGTGCCGCAAGGCAAAGGTGAACAGTGCGTTGAACCCACCGCTGACATGCGTAAAAATCACATGGAGTATCTGCTCCATCAACGTGATAAAACCATGCATCAAGGCATTCGCAGTAAACAACACTCCCTAAAAGAGTGCATCAATTGCCATGTGCAAGCCAATAAAGCGGGTGATTATCCCAGCGTTCACGGCACCAACAGCGAACAACATTTCTGCGACAGCTGCCACAGCTACGCAGCGGTCAAAATCGACTGTTTTGATTGTCACGCCGACCGTCCTGCATCCCCCTCTGCCGCAAAAGGTGCCAAACCATGAGCGATCAGCATATCAATTCATATCGTCGCCGTTTTCTCGGCGGTGCCGGTGCTCTTGCCGCCTTAACCGTCGCGCCTGGCCTGCTGCTGAACGTCGTAAAAGCCAAACCGGCGGCTGAAGCGGTCAGCAATACAACCCGTTGGGGTCTGTTAATCGACGCCAATAAGTGCGGTGAAGGCTGTAACGATTGTGTTACCGGCTGTAACGAAGAGCATGGCCTAAAAGAGATTCACGGCCCCGCCACAGACGCACAGTGGATTCGCAGCGTCACAGTGCGTGATACCAGCACCCAACACGTAACCCACTTGCCGATGATGTGTCAGCACTGTGAAAGCGCTCCTTGTGTAGACGTTTGCCCAACGGGTGCCTCTTTTAAACGTGAAGACGGCATCGTTTTAGTGGACAAACACACCTGCATCGGCTGCCGTTACTGCATGATGGCCTGCCCATATAAAGCACGCTCCTTTGTGCATGAACATCTGACCGAACAGAAACCCGTGGCTCCTCGTGGCATCGGCACCGTCGAATCCTGCACGATGTGTGTTCATCGGGTGGATAAAAACGGTGAAAATACCGTCACAGCCTGCGCAGAAGCCTGCACCCACGACGCCATTTTGTTTGGTGATCTGAACAACCCCGAGAGCGACATTTCCAAGCGTCTGGAAAAAGAAGGCGGCACCCGCATCCGTGCAGATCTTGGACTCAACCCTGGTGTGCGTTACCAAGGTATTTAACCGTTATTGTTTGGGAAAGCTGTTATGAAAATAGCCTATCGTACCATTGAAGGCCGCAGTCGCGGCTACTTTGCCCTGTTTGGGGTTCTCGGCCTGTTCGTTCTGGCCGGTCTGGGAGCCGCTCACCACATGGAGAGCGAAGGTCACTGGATCACCGGCATGAACAACCAGATCGTCTGGGGTATGCCCCATGTGTTTGCGGTCTTTTTGATCGTCGCCGCCTCTGGCGCGCTCAACATCGCCTCGATCTCTTCGGTGTTTGCCAAAACCGCCTACAAACCGCTGGCGCGCCTCTCAGGGCTGCTCTCCATCGCCTTATTGGCGGGTGGCTTAATGATTTTGGTCTTGGATTTGGGTCGCCCAGATCGCCTCATCGTTGCCATGACCACCTACAACTTCAAGTCCATTTTTGCTTGGAACATCATCCTCTACAACGGCCTGTTTGCCATTGTGGCGGTCTACATCTGGATGATGATGGAGGGGCGTTTTAATAAATACAGCCGCACCGTTGGCATGGTCGCCTTTATCTGGCGTCTGTTGCTCACCACCGGTACCGGCTCCATCTTCGGTTTCTTGGTGGCTCGCCAAGGCTACGATGCCGCCATTATGGCACCGATGTTTGTGGTCATGTCCTTCTCCTTTGGTTTGGCCATTTTCCTATTGGTTTTGATGGCTTCTTACTCTTGGTCAGAACGCCCTCTGGGTGATGCCACGGTAAAGCGTCTGAAAAACCTCTTGGGGGTGTTTGTTGCCGGTGTGCTCTATTTTGTCTTGGCTTATCACCTGACCAACCTCTACGCCACTGAGCACCACGGTTATGAAGCGTTCTTGTTGCTGGGTGAAAACGGCGGCGGCATTTACAGCAACTTATTCTGGATCGGACAAGTGTTGTTAGGCAGCTTGCTGCCTTTGGCGCTGCTCTACCACCCCGTCACCGGTAAAAACCGCGTCATGCTCGGTTTTGCCTCGGTGCTGATCATCTTGGGTGGTCTGGCACAGATGTACACCATCATCATCGGTGGCCAAGCCTTCCCGATGGCGATGTTTCCTGGCATGGAAGTGAGTAGCAGCTTTGGTGACGGTGTCACCGCCAGCTACGCACCCAGCACTTGGGAAGTGATGCTCGGCGTTGGCGGTTTTGCCATGTCCTTGGTGATCGTCACCGCAGCGGTCAAAATTCTGGCCTTTTTGCCTGAAGACCTCAGCGATGAAATCGCCGATCCGCATACGGCCTCCAAAAGCACATAAGCCACACCGTTCAACTCCCCAAGCCGCTAACCAGCGCTTGGGGTTTTTCTATTTTTAAACTGCCAAAGTTACGTTCATGGCTCATATCCTACTTTCAGCTGCCCATAAATCTTCGGGCAAAACCACCATAAGCATCGGCCTCTGTGCGGCTTTTAACGCCCGTGGTTTACAGGTTCATCCCTTTAAAAAGGGCCCCGATTACATCGACCCCATGTGGCTCAGTCGTGCTGCTGGACACCCTTGCCATACGTTGGATTTTTACACCTCAACACACGCAGAAATTCTACACACCGTCGCTCAACATCATCATCAATCGGATCTCTCTTTGATCGAAGGCAACAAAGGTCTCTATGACGGTCTTGATCTGAAGGGCAGCAACAGCAACGCTGCGCTGGCCAAATTTCTGCACGCACCGGTTATTTTAGTACTCGACGCGCGTGGCATGACCCGTGGTATTGCACCCTTAGTCTTGGGTTATCAGCACTTTGATGCCGAGGTCAATATCGCCGGTGTGATTCTCAATCAAGTGGGAGGCAGCCGCCACGAAGGCAAATTGCGCCGCATTATGGAACACTACACCGATGTACCCGTTCTGGGTGCGGTGCAACGTGACCCTGCTCTCGATCTGGAAGAGCGTCACTTAGGCCTGATGCCCAGCAACGAGGATCATTTAGCAACGGAAAAAATCAGTGCCATCGGCAACGCCATTGCCACACAGGTCGATTTAGATCAACTGCTCAGCATTGCTCAAGACGCTGAGCTTCCTGCCATAGCCCCTCCCTCTGTCTCCGCCTCAATTGGCCTGAAGACAGAAAAAAAGCTGCGCATTGGCATAGCCCAAGATGCTGCTTTTGGTTTTTATTACCCCAGTGATCTGCAAGCCCTACAAGACGCTGGAGCCGAGTTGATCAGCATCAACACGCTTAAGGATACTCAGCTGCCTAAGATTGACGGCCTCTTTATCGGCGGCGGTTTCCCTGAAACCCAGATGAAGGCGTTGGAAGCCAACACACAGTTGCGCTTTGAGATCCATCAAGCAATTGAAAACGGTTTGCCCTGTTACGCCGAATGCGGCGGTCTGATGTACCTTTCAAACGCGATTCATTGGCAAGGGCAACGCTGTGAAATGGTCGGCATCATCCCCGCTGAAACCGAAATGCACCCTCGCCCACAAGGGCGCGGTTACGTTCGCCTGCAAGAGAACAGCGACAGCCTCTGGCCACGCGCGGGCAGCGCAGAGATCGCCGCCCATGAGTTTCACTACTCGGCGCTGTCCGGTTTGGAGCATAATCCAGCGTTTAAATTTGCCTATCAGGTGAAACGCGGTGTCGGCATCAACGGCCAACACGACGGTCTAATTTATAAAAACTTAATGGCCTGTTACAGCCATCAGCGCAACAGCCAACAAAACCCTTGGACAAGGCGCTTTATCGATTTTGTACATCGCTGCCAAACTCCTAAATAGAACCCTTAACCTAATGAGACTAACCTTATGATTACCGTAACCCCCGCTGCTGCCGTTCAAATTCGCATCGCCGCCAAACAAGGCGAAATGGAAAACATGCCCCTGCGTCTGGCTGTGAGCAAAAGTGCCACCGGCGAATTTCAATACGCTATGGGCTTTGATGACGACGAACACGAAGGTGATCAAACCACCACCACGGAAGAAATTTCCGTAGTGATTAATGTCACCAGTTTTGCTCTCTTGGAAGGTACCACCATTGATTACCTCGAACTGGAACCGGGTAAGTTTCATTTTGTCTTTATGAACCCCCAAGACCCCAACTACTTAGAGCCTTCCGAAGATTAGCCGTTAGGGGCGCAGGTCAGAATGCGCCCCTCACACAATCCAAAAGCCTTACAACGAACTTAATTTTGTGTAAAAATATCACCGTTCATGACGAATTATTGGACTTTTGTCAGATATGATCCGGATAATGTCGGTATATGGAGGCAAGTCCCAACGGAGAAGGGAATATTATTCATAACAACGTAACAGGAAGAGCGACGCGTGGAAAGAGAACAAGCATTAAACGTTCTAGGTCTGGATTCTGAAGCCAGTCTACAAACAACCGAAATGGCCTACCAACTGAGGTGGGATGAGTGCAATTTCACTATTGACCAATCCAATTCGGCGCAGGAACGCTTAGAAAGTCTCGATACCATGCAACACCTAGACAGTGCCGTTACCCTGTTGCGTAACGCTGCCAACCAAAAACATGACGATGATGAATTTACCATCGACAGTGCTGAAACCGTGATGATCCCCCCTACCGGAGCCACTCTACGACACACCTCAGCACCTAACTTAAGCTTGGCCGACACCTCCGCCATTGATCTTGAGTTGAACCACTCTCATATCCATAAAGCAGCGACCAGTGATGCTCCTATTCCAATGGACGATGAAGATCACAACCCCACAATGATGGCACCCCAAAACGCTAATCTTGAACAACAACTCGTTCAAGACGCAGAAAAAACATCTCATTCCAAACGCGAACAAGCGCGCAAAGAGCAGACTCAAAAAGCACCGCTTGATCTGAACATGGAAAAAACCCTGCTGGGTAAGCGCAGCGTGGTCAGCGCAAAACACAAAGCCGAACACGTTTTAGAATTAAATCAGACCCTGATCAACAGGCGCTACACCATTCAAGCCTTTATCGACAAGGGTGGCATGGGCGAAGTATACCAAGCCTACGATAAGATCCGTCGTCAAGAGGTGGCCATCAAAGTACTGCTGCCCGATCTGGATAAAGACGCTTACGGACGTTTTTTCAACGAAGCACGTCTCTCCAGTCAACTCAGTCACCAAAACATCGTCAACGTTTACGACGTGCAAAAAGACGGCGAACTGCTGTTTATGAGCATGGAGCTGCTGAAAGGTGAAAACCTCCGCCATCGAATGCGTCGTCAGCAACGCGCAAATGAAACCATGCCCGAAGCCGAGATCCATCAATTCGCCATCGCCATGAGCAGCGCACTTCAATACGCCCACAAAAAGATCATTCACCGTGATATAAAACCAGAAAACATCTGGGTCTGTGACAACGGTGAAATCAAACTGATGGATTTTGGCATCGCCCGCACCTTCTCTCACGAACAAGCCATTCAAACCCGCACCGTGGCCGGTTCTGTACGTTACATGGCTCCCGAGCAGTTGGGCAGCGGCGATGGCACTCAAATGTTGGAAATCGACAGCCGTGCCGATCAATACGCCCTTGGGGTTATCCTCTATGAACTGCTGAGCAACACCCCACTCTCTGGTCGCATCACGCCCTTGTGTGAGATCAACAGCGACATCAATGAACAGTTGGCTGAGATTGTGGAAAAAATGCTCGAAGGCAAAGCCGATAATCGCTTCGCCTCGACCAAAGTACTGCATCACGCCCTCAAAACACCCCTGAGCAGCAACAGCCTCTTCTCACAGTTCTCATCCAAGATGAACAAGCTAGCGCATGATTCACCCAAATGGAGCCGGTTTTTTTCACGTAAATAGTGACTCTGCGGCACCCCCTTTGTTCCGCAGCGCATCCTTACTCCCATGCTCCCGCATAGGGATTTTTAAGCCTAACCTCCTTAACCAATTACTTCCGACTTAGTAGTCAAAAACGTCAACAATACCCATCTGTTTTTATCGGCATTGGATCAAGGAGAGGTGTGTGACTTAATCTTGCTGGATATGCACCCGCCGAAGATGGACGCTCTCAGTCTGTTGCAAGTGTTAAAAGAGCGAGAAAATAAAACACCTGCACTTATTTTATCCTCCACGGATAACATAAAAATTATTCAGTAAGCCTTAATTCAAAGTGCGGTGGGGTTTGTCTCAAAAACCTATAGTTGCATAGCCTTACTCGCCGTTATCAAGCAGGTGATGCAAGATAAAATCTATCTATCAAAATCGGTTAAAAAGTCGATTAGGCAGCTGAAAAAAGTCAGCTATGGTAGCTCTGATCATCAAGTTAACAATCACTTCGGTTTGGCTAAAAACAGTTAGCAGTGCTGGAACTGACCGTGAAAGGCCACGACCAACCAGCAAGTAGCCTTGGTTATGAACGTCAGTGAACATACGATTAAATCCCATCCCATAAATCCCATCCCATCCCATTTATTACTTAATTTCCCTGTTAAGTTAGGTCTTGAGTTTCCTACTTTGAAAAAGGGGGCAAGGGGGATTTGCTCTTACTTGATTTTTTACTCACTACGTAACACCCGTTAAAAAGTGAAATTTAATCAGCGCCTATGTCATCAGGATTTAAATAACGGTAAACAAAGTCATTAAATTTGCCGAGATGAAATAAAGCAGTCGCACCAAACTCAATGGATAAAACAGACAAGGAATCATCATGTACCTCTCTTTAACCACATCATTAAATGTAATCTTCATCTTAATCTCTTTTTTTTCACACAGCCTTTACGCGCTGCCCATCTCATGGGGAAAAAATGACAACGGTCAACTGGGTCACAACGCCGCCGGTGGTCCTGTTCCCCATGCCATTCTTAACTCTGACCCATTCAGCGCGATTGACCTTGGCGCTCATGCCTCCATTGCACTGAAAACAGACGGCAGCGTCTGGAGCTGGGGAGGAAACTGGCACGGCGAATTGGGCGATGGAAGCACAACACAAAGCACTCGACCCGTACAGGTGGTCGGCCTAAACAACGTCATTGCCGTGAGCCGAGCAGCAAAAACAGATACAGTGGCCGCCCTGAAAGCCGATGGCAGTGTTTGGTGCTGGGGACGGAATCAATATGGGCAGTTAGGCAACGGCACTCAGATAGACTCACTGACCGCCATGCAAAGCAACATCTCCAATGTGATCGCCATCGCCACCGGACCTGCAGATGTTATGGCCTTAAAAAAGGACGGCACCGTTTGGGCTTGGGGAGATAATTCTTATTGGAAATTCGGCTCCACCTCTGCGCTATCTGCTGGCAGTGTTTTTCAGGTCTTGGGCATCAGCAATGTGGTCGCCATCGCCTCCGGCAGTTATCACGCCCTCTACTTAAAAGCCGATGGCAGTGTTTGGCTGTCAGGACGCATGGGCAGTGTTTCTCTCAAAAGCCCCACGCAGGTGGCCAATTTATCCCGAGTGGTTGAAATCACTGCTGGCCAAGAGTACAGCCTTGCCCGCAAAGAGGACGGCAGTGTCTGGGCGTGGGGTGCGAATTATTATGGCAATTTGGGCGATGGCACAACCACAGAACGCCTGGCTCCCGTTCAGATCACAGGATTGAACCAAGTGGTGGATCTGTCTGCAAACTTATTCCACTCTCTGGCTGTAAAAACCGACGGCACTGTCTGGAGCTGGGGTTCAAATACAGCCGGTCAACTCGGCCACCGTAAGGCACAACACAAAACGCCTCAACAGATCATCGGTGTATCAAAATTCAATGCCGTCGCCACGGGCGGCAATCACTCTGCGGCCTATTTGGCACAATCAGCGCTGAGCAGCCTGCCTACACCCTACCCCCTCACACGTCGTGACGATGAAGACGAGAGTGATGACGACGACAACGAAGAGGATCACGATGACCAGCAAGATGATTGAACCTTATTTCCATCCCACCTTGATTTTTAATCTCAGGCCTTTATCCTCTAAAGGTGATTTTCAACCAACTGGGGTTCCTTATGTCTTTTGCTCGATTCGCACCACTGCTGTTTCTCTGCACTTTTACTGCCCAAGCTGGAGAGTTTGACAGCGACAGCTTACCCGTTGGCATCAGCGCTGGGATGGAACAGGCGACGGTGAAACACGCAGGCAAAACCATCGTGATCAAACGCAACCCCGACAACGCCCACACTGTGGATGAGAACTACGCCAAAACCTCTCGCCCTTGTCCGCCCTTCTGCATTCAACCCATGACTCTGGCACCCGGAGTGGAAACCATCGGTGAGTTGGAACTGATTGACTACCTGCAACGCCTGAGCAGCGGCGATAACAACATTCTCGTTATCGACTCCCGTACCCCAGTTTGGGTCGATCTGGGCAGCGTTCCTGGTGCGATTAATATTCCATGGAAAAAACTCAGTTTGAGCCAAGGGGCTGATCCATTGAGCCTCATTGAGATTTTAGAAGAGCAGTTTAACGTCCAGCAAAACAGTGATTTTCTCGACTTTAAAAACGCCAAAACCTTAGTGATGTTTTGCAATGGCATGTGGTGCGGCCAATCTCCCAGCAACATCAAAACCTTATTACGGCTCGGTTATCCTGCCCACAAGCTCAAATGGTATCGTGGTGGAATGCAAAACTGGAACAATCTCGGCTTAACCACCGTTAAACCGTAAAATATCAACAAAAAACCAATAAACTCAAATGATTATAAATCCACAATTCATAGGCTCTGACGGGAAATAGCAATTTCCTGTATGATGCCAACCCTCTAAGACAAACTCTACTCAGCCCTTCATGGACGAGTGGCCACAATTTTTGATTAAGGGGAAACTAAACCCATGAGTGAAAGTCTTGATCCTATCGTGCTTAATATTCTGTACGCCGTTACCGGTGGTACCTTAACCCTGCTGTTTATGTGGCTGGGCTGCAAACTCTTCAACCACATGGTCTGTTTTGACATCAGCACCGAACTGGCCAAAGGCAACATCGCTGTCGGCATCATGTTGATGGGTATTTTTGTCGGCATTGGCACCGGCCTCGGTCTGGTCATAGGGCTTGGATTAAACTGATCGTGTTCAGACCTCTACTTCTTTCCCTCTGCCTTTGCATCGGCGCAGCACCCTCGACGCTCTACGCTGCCAAGAGCATTGATCAGTGGACAACGAAGTACGACCGTTATTTTAAAAAATACAGCAAACGTTATTTTGGACCTCACTTTAATTGGAGATGGTTTAAAGCCCAAGCCATTGCCGAATCCGGCCTCAAACCAAAAGTCAAAAGCCACGTCGGCGCACGCGGTCTGATGCAGATCATGCCTGCCACCTACGCTGAAATCCGCAGCAAAAACCGTCAGTTTCTCAATATCGAAGAACCACAGTGGAACATCGCCGCAGGAATCTATTACAACCGTGGTTTATATCGAAAATGGCGCTTGCCTACGCTCTCCAATATGGAACGTCTGTTTCTCACCTTTGCCAGTTACAACGCTGGTTATGGTCGAATTCTAAAAGCCAAACGGCGAGCTGGAGGAGAGATTAAATCATGGAAAGATGTAGAACCCTATGCGCCCACCGAGACCAAAAACTACGTCAAACGCATTTCCAGACTGCTTAATGGCAAACGTGATAAACGCAAACGCCGCCTGCACGGCATTGAAAAATGGAACAAATCTTAAGGCGCTGGGATGGGCCGTGTCTGAGTAAGCAGCTTACGATAGACCCAGCCGATTTTTTGCGTACCTACAATACCCACCTTAACCCATTTTCCCTGCCGACTCAGCTCCACCAAAACCTCACCGGCCCTTAATTTAGCAATGCGTTTGTAATGTACCGCCGGTCTGCGACGAATATTAGCGGTGCGACGGGTATACACTTGGCCAGCAAACAGCTCCCCCTCCTCCTCCAACAATTCTTTCAAGCGGCCTCTGGAAGGATAGTCTCGTTGATTCAGACGTGCGCGTAAAATCGTTTGTGCATCTTCATTACCACGGCGAGCGGCACGAGCATAATACGCCACCGCCACATCGTAATCTTGCTCACCAGAATCCCCAAATTCAAACAGCATTCCCATAGAGAACATCGCATCCACATGATTTTTATCCGAGGCACTTAGCCACCAACTCATCGCCTTTTCATCATTAATCGCCAAACCGTAACCATTGTGATACATCCAGCCCAAACTGTATTGAGCATCGGCATCACCTGCTTCTGCCATCGGTCGCAAAATACAGTAGGCAATGGCATAATCACCCTCACGCATGGATTTGGTGGCACGTTCATACTCACTCTCAGCCCACAACGAACCGAAATGAAAAAGAACGGAAAACAGCAACAGTGCCGCTATTATTTTACTTTTTTTCATATGATTTGACGCTTAACCCCGTTTTGTAAAGACACTCCCTCTTAGATCCCCCTGCCCACTCCCAAGCAACAGCTGAATCTAAAACATACTACAACGAGAGTCCAACAAAATAGACAAAAAACAGACATTTGTTGCTTAAATACAACTCAACACCCTAAAAAAACAGGTTTTTTCGACCTAAAAGGCACGGCCTATTTTTCTGCCACCAAATAGGCAATCCAACAGGCCACATCCTCACACCGCTCACTTTCAACAAACTCATCCAAGGGTCCATCGGTTTCGGGATCAAACGCCTGTAGGTAAATTCGTGTCTTAGAAAAACCACACTCAAGTAATAATTCACGAATTTCTTTCGCTCCCCAGAGCCGCCAACGATAAGCATACGCTTGCTCCAGACGCGAACCGTCCTCAAACTCAAAGTGGATATAACACTGCATGTCGGCGGTGACGGGGTTGTATTCCGCCTGCTGCCAAATGTAGGTAAAGCCCTCCAGCTCGCGCACCTCTTCTTGGGTTTGATGCGCTTCAAAACCACCAAAAGAGTCTAAAAAAAACAGACCGTCTTTTTTCAAACAAGCATAAACCCGCTGAAAATAAGCCTTCATCTGCGCTCGTTCTTGAAACAGCCAATAACTGAAATTCAACGCCTGACAGATGTCCACCTTATTCGTCTCGACCGTCAAGACATCCGCACTCAAAAGTTCAATTCGCTGCTGCTCGTCAACGGACATCTCAGCCACATTGTGGTCTTCTCCCCAAGCCAGCACCTCGGCATCAATGTCCACCGCCACCGCGCTGTGAGCGGGGTTTAACTTGACCCATTCACAGGCCGAAAGCGCCGTACCACAAAAGTCCTCGCGCAAACGGTGTGGCCAGCGACCACGCAGGGCTTTAAACGTCTCTTGAACAAACTCCAGCTCAAACTCCACCCCCTGCACCGAACGCTGATAGAGATCGTGCCGATCTGCTCTGTCTGCCAAGCTCATTTAACTTTTAATCCCCACGCCCCGATTCAACAGACTCATGGAAGCAGAAAACAAAACCAGAATAAAAAAGCCGATAATCAAAAAGGCACTGCTCATAGAGACATCGCTGACCCCTAAAATGGCGTAACGAAAGGCGTTGACCATATAAAAAATAGGGTTAAACAGCGAAGCGGTTTGCCAAAATTCCGGTAACAACGTGATGGAATAAAAAATACCACCCAAATAGGTCAAGGGCGTTAAAACAAAAGTGGGGATAATAGAAATATCATCAAAACTTTTGGCAAACACCGCATTGATAAACCCCGCCAGAGAAAACAGAATCGAGGTCAACAGGGCAACAAAAATCGTCAGCGGAAAATTATTGATCTGCAAATCGGTAAAAAACAGCGTCACCAACGTCACCACCACCCCCACCAGTAGACCCCGCGCCACCCCCCCCAAAACGTAACCCAGCAAAATCAGCACATTGGGCAGAGGCGAAACCAACAGCTCCTCAATGTGGCGCTGAAACTTAGTGCTGTAAAACGAAGAAACCACATTGGCGTAGGAGTTGGTGATGATCGACATCATAATAATGCCTGGGATAATAAAATCGGTGTAGGAATAACCGTCCATATTCCCCAAGCGTTGGCCTAACAACTCACCAAAAATCAACAAATAAAGCACGGTGGTAATCGCAGGCGGTAAAATGGTCTGCATCCAAATGCGAGCAAAACGCAACACCTCTTTGATCACCAAGGTCTGTAAGGCGATCCAATAGTTCTTCCAGTTCATGATTTTTCCTGTGCATTTTTATCAATCAAGCGCAAGAAAAACGCTTCCAAACGATTGCTTTTGTTTTTCATACTCAACACTTCAACACCCTTTTCAGTCAGCTCCACAAACAGGGCATTAATACTTTGACCTTTGTTCACCTCTACCTCCAAGGTACGACCATCCTCTTGACAGCGCAAAGAGAAGCCCTTTAACTCCGGCAACGAGGGCAAGGGCTGAGCAATGTTCAGCAGAAAAGTCTCTGTTTGCAGTTGCTTGAGCAGCGTTCGCACCGCCCCCTGTTCAACAATTTTACCCTGATCAATAATGGCCATATTGCGACACAAGCTCTCCGCCTCTTCTAAATAGTGAGTGGTAAGAATGATCGTCGTGCCTTGCTGATTGATCTCGCGTAAAAACGTCCACATGGCACGGCGAATTTCAATGTCCACCCCGGCAGTGGGTTCATCTAAAATCAACAATTGCGGTTCATGCACCAAGGCGCGGGCAATCATCAAGCGGCGTTTCATCCCCCCTGACAACTCACGCGCCATTGAAAAACGTTTCTCCCACAGATCCAGTTTTCTTAAAAAATATTCCGCTTTTTCATACGCCTGTTTTCGCGCAATGCCATAATAACCGGCTTGATTGACGACAATCTCCACCACCGGCTCAAACATATTAAAATTAAACTCTTGCGGCACCAAACCGATCATGCGTTTGACCGCCATTGGCATCGCATCCAGATCTTCGCCAAACACCCGCACCGAACCGGCACTTTTATTCACCAAGGAACAGAGAATACCAATAGCAGTGGATTTACCGGCTCCATTGGGACCGAGCAGCGCAAAAAAATCACCCTGCTCCACCTTCAGATCGACCCCTTTAAGCGCCACCACGCCGTTGGCATAAAATTTCTTTAACCCATTAATTTCAACCGCATTCATATTTTTTAACCAAACCTATAAAAATAGACCCACAGAGGCAGGTAACACCCACCGCTGTGGCCATCTGACAAAATTACAAGGTGATAATTTGATCGGGCATATTACCCGCCAACGCCCCATACAAATTGGGGAAACAACCAATCACCGCGCCTTCCACCAACTTATCTTCAATCTCGCGCTCTTCGCAACACTGATCACAGCCCATCAACAACATGCCTTTCTCCTTGGCCACTTTCGCCAGACGCTCTCCAATGGGGTTGCCCTCCAGCAAGACGTAGTTGTTGTCTTCAAAAAAGAACATGCCCACCACCTCGACACCGTGTGCGTCGTCTTCCAATTGAGGCAAAATCATTTTACCCAATTTAAACGAAACAGAGTGACCTTGACTGGAAAAAATATAAGCAACTTTCATGGTTTAATCCTTAGTTTATGTAGGTATTTATTAAAAAACGCGCTCTTTTAGCGCGCCTCATTTAACACCAAGCTCAACACAAAGGCAAAACCCTAAAGTAAGCTGTAAACTACAGACAAGCTGTGGCTCTGTTGCGGCTGCACTGTAACCACGTTATCAAAAGCGTTGGCGCTCTCCACACAGAGCATTTTTCGCCAACCCTCTGCGCCCAGATCCCCCATGCGTTCGGCCTTAGTAAACCACGGATTCCACACCACAGTGGAATCGCTGCCGCTTTTTTCAATAACAATTTTACGCTTTAACCCCGGATCATGAATCACGCACGTCGCAGGGCTGTTGACGTAAACGCGATCCGTCTCACTGGCAAAACGAATCTCACCCGCGTGCGTTTGCACTTCAGCTTCCGTCACTTTGTCATGGTAACTCACCCCCTCCAGACCGCTGACCGAGACCTGCTCAATGTCGCTGATCTGAAAATAGGTGTGCAGTGCTTCACTGATGACAAAGGCTCTGTCACTCAAATTACGACTGCTCAGATTAATCTCCAATTTTGTCCCAATGCGAAACTCCACCTGCAACAGCGTCGCATAGGGCCACCATTTCGAACCGCCATCACAGACCAGTTCCAGCAGCAACGAAACCGAACCATCATCTAACAATTGACTGCCTTTGCACGCCCAATCAGCCACACGAGCAAAACCGTGCGCAGGAAAATCAGCCTTACGTTCATGCGGACCAAACCACGGCCAGCAGACCGGCACGCCGCCACGCATCGCTTTGCCCACAGTCGGCTGAGCCTCTTCTGACATCCAAATGACCGGCTCTGCGCCTTTGGGTATCCAGCTCAATACCTGCCCCCCTTGCAGGCTGATTTCAGCCTGCGCCTGCTCGGTATTGATCTGAGCGATTACAACTCCATCCACCTCGGCAAAAGAGAGGGCATTGGGTAAAACGTATTGCTGCATTGCTTGCATACTCGGCATGGTAAAACCTCTGTTAAACGTTAAAAAATAAGCCAATTCGTAGGTTGGGGTGATAACCCCAACATTATCAAAGCGGTGCATTGAATTTTCGTTGGGGTTTATTGGAGTTTCGTTGGGGTTCGTTCCTCACCCAACCTACCCATTGGAATTCATAATATTTTTTCCTTTAACTGGCAGAGAAACTTTATACCTTTTATGATGCCGACACCTCTTCGTCACATTGTTAATCATAGGTATGGGTTATGGCTCTGAATGCATTGCAGTTTATCAACCGTCTGCTGATGAAAACCTCCGACGGCATGGCAAAAATCCCCGACTTCACCCGCCAACACCGCAAAAAGGCGCTGCTCTCGCTGCTGCTGTTGACGGTCTTTTTTGCCGCAGGAATTCCACGCATCAAGCTGGACATGAGCATGGAAGCCTTTTTCCGCGACGACGACCCGACCCTACACAACTTCAATATCTTTCACCATCTGTTTGGCAGCGACCAAGTCTTAATGCTCATGTTTCAGCCCCAAGACGGCGATGTGTTCAGTAACGACTCCCTGAATAAAGTCAAAGCACTGGAGGAAGATCTAAACCAGCAACGCCTCAAAGCCGACACGCCACTGAATCGCATCACCCGTGTGCGCAGCATCTACAGTGCCGACTTTTTAGAGGCCAGTGACGATGCCCTGATCAGCCGCAAATTCATCGGCCCCGACGGCCTTCCTCTCACCGCTGCCGAAAGCGACGCTCTGCGCCAACTGGCGATGCAGCAGCGCGACTTCCCTGGGCAACTCTTCTCCCGTAACAGCAAACTGGGCATTTTAATGATCCAGACCGATTATGGCGCACGGCTGAAAATTGCAAACGAGCAAACCGAAACGCTCAGTGCCGCCGAGAACGACAGCGGTTTTGAAGACGATTTCTCCGCCCCCGACACGGCAAGCAACAGCGGCTTGGCTCTGACCGCCGCCGAACTGCCCGAATTTGAGCGGGTGGAGATGGAAGAATACAGCGTCTTTATGAGCGCCTTTAACGACGTACTGGCACGACACCACTGGCAACACCAGCTCAACAACCCCGATGCCGATGCCACCCAATATCTGGCCGTGGGCAACCCATGGATTATGGATCTCTTTTTCAGCGTGGTGATGCAGGAGATGGGGCTGATCTCACTGCTCTCTATTTTACTCATCATCATCGTGCTCTACTTTGTCGTCGGTTCACTGGCGGGTACCGTCTGGCCGACGACGCTGATCATCACCGGTATTGTTTGGACGCTCGGCATCGTCGGCTGGTCTGGGGTAGCGGTGAATATGATGATCAACATCACCGTCTTTTTGATCCTCACCGTGGGCATCGCCGCCTCGATTCACATTCTATCGGTCTTCAAACAGATGAGCGAAGCGGGGCTAGAGGAACACGAAGCTCTAACAGAAACGCTGCGTAAAACCGGCCTACCCATCATGTTGGCCGCCCTCACCACCATGGCTGGGATGCTCTCCATGTCCGTGATTCCCATCGCACCGATCAAAGCCTTTGCCCTGTTTGCCTCCGTGGGCGTATTTGTCACCTTCTGGCTGACGGTGATTTACTTGCCCACCTTGATGGAGATCTGGTCACCGATCAAACGCAACGCCGAGGGAAAAACAACGCAGAAAAAACGCGACCTGTATCTGCAACGTTTTTTAAGCTGGACCGATTACTGCGGGCGCACCTACCCCAAAACCATCATTGCCACCTTTGTCATCGTCTCAGCGGTCTCCTTGATGGGGCTGCCCAAGGTCTACATCGACACCAACCTCATGACCCTGATTAAACCAGGCGTGGGCATGAGCGAAGCCATCAGCGCCATTGATGGCAACTTTGGTGGCAGCTCCAACGCCGAAATTTTGATCGACAGTGGCCGTGCCGACGGCATCAAAGACCCACAACTGCTCAGGGCCATGCAGAGCCTGCAAGAAAAAATCATCGCCGGTGAACCGGAATTGGTGACGCGGGTGGACTCCATCGTCAAATTGGCCAAGGAATCCTATAAAAACCTACTCGACGGCAAAGAGAGTAACTACCGCATTCCCGACTCACAAGAGGTGTTGGCGCAAACCCTGTTCAGTTTTGAATCTGCCGATCCCGCCACGCGCAAACTGTTTGTCGATGACGAATGGCAAGTGGCACGCATGACCATTCAGGTCAAAACACGCGGCTCGCGGGACTACGAGCAGTTCAATAAAAACCTGCAAGGTTGGATCGACGACAGTTTTGCTCAGATCCAACAACAAAACCCCAACTTCAAAGCGGGCATTACCGGCAGCATCCCCTTGATGATGGAGATGATGAGCTACGTCTCCAAAGCGCAGATCAACTCCTACTTGCTGGTGATCGCGGTGATCGCCGTGCTGCTGCTGGTGATTTTTGGCTCCTTGCGCTTTGGGGTGATGGCAATGATTCCCAACCTGTTCCCCATTTTGGTCTTGCTGGGTGTCACGGGCTGGCTCGGCATCGCTCTGGACACCGACACGCTGTTGGTCATGCCCTTGGCCATTGGCATTGCGGTGGATGATTCGATCCACTTTTTGACCCACTACCGCACCGAACTGCTGCGCGGCAAAAAATCAGAAGAAGCAATTCACTCGGCGCTGACCCATGTGGGGCAGGCGATGATCTACACCTCCGTGGTGCTGTCGCTGGGCTTTTTGATCTTTGTCTTCTCCGTGCATCAGGGCTTGACCAACTTTGGCATTCTCTCCGCCATCGCCATGTTCTCCGCCCTGCTGGCGGATCTGTTTTTGCTGCCTGCAATGATCCACCTGTTTAAACCCTTTGAAAATCAAAAACACCTCACCACGGAGGCCGCATAATGTTCAAACTCACCTTTAGTCTATTGGCACTCTCTCTCACTGCTCTGCCCCTGCACGCCGCGCCCAGCGCACGGCAGATCATGCAGCAGAGTCTGGATGTGAACGACGGCAGCAGCCGTTACAGCCAAGCTCGCATGATGAGTTGCGCGTTTGTGATCAAAAAGGGCAAGCGCAAATGCCGCAGCAAACCGCGCCTCAAATTGACCGAAAGTCTGGGCAAAGACGTAGGAGCAGAGGGCAAAGACAGCCTCTCTCTGAGCCTGATTCTGAAACCGAGCAGCGAAAAAGGCATGGCCTTTTTGCAGAAAGATTACGACGACACAGAGAAAGATTCAGAACAGTGGATGTATTTACCAGCGATGAAAAAACTGAAACGCATCGTCTCCGAAACCGACGATGGGCCCAAAACCGGCACCCTGTTTGGCTCCGAGCTGGCTTACGAAGACATTGAAAAACACCACATCAGCGACTCCACTTACGCGCTGCTAGAAGAGAACCTCAGCTACGGAAAACGCACGGTCTGGAAGATCAAAGCCACCCCCACGGAAAAATTCGCTCCCAAAACCTCCTACGGTCACTCCGTCGTTTGGATCGACCAGCAGCATTATCTGCCCTTAAAAATAGAGCTGTACAATCGCCAAGGCAAATTAGCCAAAACCCTGTTGCAACAAAAAATCCAACAGATCGACGGCATCTGGATCGCCAAACGAATGCAGATCATTAATCACAGCAATCAACGCATGAGCCTGATGGTGACGGACAAACTGGCGCTCAATATGGACGTGCCTGACGGCCTGCTGGAGTCCCGTGCGCTCAAAGACAGCAACTACCGCGAAACGCAGATGAAGGCTCTGCGGATGTTGGCGAAATAAAGGTGAAAAAGGCAACACGGTTTCCATTCACGCCGTCATTCCCGAAAATCACGCCGTCATTCCCGCAAACGCGGGAATCCACACGCAGATGCAACATCAACAAATGGATTCCCGCCTGCGCGGGAATGACACAGCGTGTTAACCCCCTTTATCATTCTGTCTCGTTCACCTTTGCGCTTTACTGGGCATTGCTGCCCAGCCTACTCGCCGCACCTTTTATTTTATCGGCTGCCGAAGAAGAATTTGACGATTTTGCTGGTTTTTCTGATGTCGGCGAAACAGAGTCAACGTCCTCCGAGCCGTGGCTGCGCGGCAGCCTTTCGCTGGATCTGGCACGTCAAATCGGCGCTCCCAACCGCTGGGTTCGCAACGGCGTGAGCACGCAACTGATCCTCGACCGAGAGACTCCGTTTGGTCATCTTTACGCGGAAGCCACCGGCCTCTACAACGCCGCCTACCGACTGGAAAAGGATCCACAAGCCATCATCGACCGTTACGAAGCAGATGGCCTACTGCGGGAGTTCTATTGGCAAAAAGCCTTTGCTCAGTTCAGCCTCAGCGTGGGCAGAAAGATGCTGGTCTGGGGCAAAGCCGACATGCTGCCGGTGGTGAATATGATCACCCCCCAAGATCGCAGCGCGGCGCTGTTTGCCAAACCCGAAGAGACCCGTTTAGGCCAAGATCTGATTCAACTCGACTGGTACGGCAACGGCCAGCAACTCAATGCGGTGCTGATTCCGCAGCCGCGATTCAATCTTCAAGTCAACAGCGGCCACCCTTACGCCACGCTCTTTTCGGACAGTACGGATCACATCAAAGACAACGATGTGGAATACGGCCTACGCTGGAACCAGCAACTGCCACGCGCTGAGCTGGCTCTGATTGCGGGGCATTTTGCCAATCGAGATCCGTTGTTTGATGGTTTTGAACAAACTCACCGAGCCAGCGATGTTCTGGCGCTCAGTTACAACCGTGCCGCCGATCCCTTTCTGTTTAAAACCGAACTGGCCTATCTGCCTCAACATCCGACGCAACTTTTTAGCCGACAAGGAAAACCGCAGGTTGAGGAAAAAGAGAGTTATCGTGCCATGTTGGGAGTGGATTACGTCAGCCAAAACTACGGCCGTTGGATTGCCGAACTCTACGCCGAATGGCCCTCTGTCACTTACCCTGGCAGCAGCGCAAAAACCAGCTTTGGTCTGTTGGCAATCAACTGGAGTGAGCAGTATTGGCGCGATGATCTGCTACTCGGTGCCACAGTGATGTTTTTCAGTGACCTTGAAAATCGAGTGGTGCGCTTGAGCAGCCGTTATCAATACGACGACCGTTGGAGTTTGAATGGCCAATACAACCGCATTGATGCCAACGGTGATTCATTTTTACTTACGCCGTTAGAGGGATTTGATCGGCTTGATTTCACCCTCAGTTACAATTTTTAGTTATAAAATCGGCCTCTGTGTAGTGGTCAAGTAAATCTGGCCAAAGATTAGGAGCTAATTCCAAAATTGCAGCTCAGCTGACGCAGGGGATAATCCTAAGTTGATTCAAATTCACGCGGGTCCTCTCCCAACAATGCTCCTAACAACGTCAGTCAAACGGCACTTGAATTGATTAAAACTGGGCATATCAATTCGGCACACATCAATATTATGTTCTCTCACTCGGTCTGCAATACCTTGAGCAGAGACCTCACCGGCCAACACCCTAGCCAGCTGAGTCTTCAAAGAGTGCGGCGCATTGTCATTGCCTGACTCACTTTCCAATGCATCACAGTGTTGGTAGTCTTTAGAGAGCGCACACAGCAGCCATGCCTCAGATTTGGGTTTAGGTATCATCGGCACACCATAAGAAAAACCTTCATCATCAAACCCAGCCAACATGGAATCCCACTTGGCTTGCCAGTCACCTCGCCCCGCAGAAGCCGTGCCGTCTGCATCACGAAACAGTACCGCAACGACCTGATCGTTACACTCCGCTGCTTTTTCTTTTGCTCGTATGGCAAAAACACGAGCATTACGCCGATAATAAAGTGTTTCCGATCTGTTTTTTCTGCCTGGTAATGAAGGTGATTTTCGATGTGCTTTTAACTCTTGCGCACCTTGTGTCAACTCTGTTTCAGAGACGTACTCAACAGATTCATTGTTAAGATCAAGATAAGAAAATTCGTAACCTTGAAGCCGCCCCAATAAGTGATCCACCATCACCGCCATCGGTCCTGCCATAAATTCAGCCGCATTATTCTTACCGCCTATATCTCCGACACCTTCTCCACTCAGCAAAAGGTACATTACTTGTCCTTATACCGCAGACCACTGATTTCATCAGCAAGCTGGCTTAGGTCTGTGTCCACAAATGCCTCCCCTGGCCCCATTAGTCTAAGCTTTTTGGCCATTGAAGGAATCGCAAATAGGGGAATTGCTTTGCTCAAGCCTGTATCTGTTTTGTAGAGATAATGAATGCCCGTTTTAGCCACCTCATCATCGAGATAGTTTAAGATCATCGGGCTGTGGGTAGTGACCAAAACCTGCTTGTCAGAATCAACCAAGCGTGTCATAAGAAACTCAATCAACTCAGGATTAATGCCATTTTCTATCTCATCAAACAACAGAAAACGATGTTCACTGAGCAGTTGTGCTAATACTGCGATCATACGCAACATGCCATCATTTATATGACGCGCATCCGTTAATAAATGATGCTGTCCATATTTTTCTTCTATAGAGAGCCCCTTCCAGCCTGAGCGCAAAGGGGCAACTTTTAATCGTTCAAGCTGAGGATAAATAGTATTCGTTTTTGCAAATAAAGTAGCTCGATGTTTTTCATTTAGCTCATATAAAAAGGCAGATAAATTTTGCCCTCCTAAGCCCAGCTTGCCTTTTGCTTCACGAGTTCGACGACGTAACAGCTCTGGAGAAAGCAGATCCAGTGATTCAAGTTGAATAAAGAAATTCTTTAAATCCAATAAGTATGGAGTAAGCTGAGATGCTTTCAGTTGAGATAGAATCGACCCTTGATAGTCAAAAGCAATATCTCCTCGAAATAAGACTGTGTTTTTTCCCTGCTCGTTATAAATAACATAGTGGCCTTCTTCGACTTTCAAAACAACCTGACCGTTAGCAGTCACTCTTTCACTGGTACAACGCAACGTCTGTCGATTAAACCCGGCCACCCACTGAAACTCTACTCCTTCGAACTGAAGGGTTACAAATAGGGAAATGTTACTTTTTCTGGTTAACTTGGAGTTAAGGTCTGCGGCTTTCCACTGTCGAGATTCCAGCCAGTTTTTTATATCGCCTTTAAATTGTTGGGCAATAAAATCGAGCAGTTGCAGTACAGTCGATTTACCTGAGCCGTTTAAGCCAACCAGACAAGAAAAAGGGGCCATTGGCAAATCAAAGTTCACCAAAGATTTAAAGTTATCTGCATGTAAGTGGGTTATCTTCATGGCATTGTCCCGTCAGCTACAGAGTCTATTGCTCTCATTTTTGCCCGTTACTGCTTTTACTTCCGCCAATAGATCAGAAAATTTTCCGTAGTTGATCTTCATACCACCACCATTATTTTAACCCACTAATCAATTAACTCAGCACTGCTCAATTTTCGTAACAAAGCAGATCGGCCAGGATAACAACGTTTAATTTCAACAACCTGTTCCTTAAAAGATTGCCAGTCATCTTGATGGTGAGCTAAATCACACAGCCCTTTTAAAATCGTCACGGCTTTATCGTATGATTTTGATTTTTTCTCTTCGATTAAATCATAAACCTCCTGCCATGCCTCATCCTGTCTCGTTGCCAACACCGCCAATCGTTGTTGGCGAGCAATCTCCAATTGACGTTGATGCTCTGCCTGTTGATCCCGTTTGTGTTCATCCTGCCGCTCAAGCAATTCTGCTATCGAGCGATTTGTTGATACATCTTTAGCGCCGTCAACCTGCCCCTTTTTTGCCATTTTTTCTAACTTTCTGTTCAACAAAGCAGATAAATTTTCTTCACCATGAGCAAGGCGCAGAAGAAATTTACGCTGTTCCTTAGCAGGCAATTTATCAAGCCAAAGAGCCACATTAATTTTTTTCTCCTGCCGTGGCTTGCTTAGTTCTGCGGCAACAGCAACTAAGGCTTTATCAACGCCTAAAAACTTACACCACGCCACCTGCGCTGTGGAAAGCCTTTGTAACCCCGCAGGCAACGGTGGCTCCAAGAGATCAGCATCCACCTCACCATCATCCAAAATATGTGCAGCGGCGAGCAACCAAGCCAAATACAAAGCACGAAAATCACCTTGCATTAACTCTGCTCTTAAATCCAGCAAATCATCCAGCCAACTCTCAGCATGCAACCAATCATCACTGCCATCATCTTGGAAATTAAAATCCAAAATAATGTGTTTTTTATCTTCCGAGAGAATACAATCAATCTCATCCGAAACCGAGAACAGAGCCACCTTTTTTATATCAACCAGCGAAACCGGCAAGCGAATCATTAAACGAAGTGATCCCCAGTCTGCCATATAAAGCATGATGTCAAAACAACGCTCCATCAGCTGTACTTCATTGCCTCGAAAATCTCCGTAGTTATAAATAAAGGAGGCCTGATGAGAGGTGATTCGCGCTCGGCTGGAAAGTGTAGAAAGTTCCTTTTTTTCGACCTCACTCAAAGCACGGTCAATGGCACGAAACTCATAATATTGATACTCACTCATGGCCGCTTCTCCTTTACCTCTAAAATAATTAAACGCTTGTAATTAATAAAAAAACACCGTTCTTCATTTCACCACTCAATCCCTGCCTGCGCTTTCACCCCAAGACGAAACGCATGGCCGTCATCTTTGATTGTGCTGATGGTATCGCCAATGGCCAACAGCTCCTCCACCATCGTCCGTCCGGTGATGATCACCGTCTGGTTTTTGGGGCGATGTTGCAACGCCGCCACCACCGGCTCAATGGGCAAGTAACGGTACTTAAACATATAACTCATCTCATCCAGCACCAGCATATCAATGCTGTCATCTTGCAGCAGTTTTTCCGTCACCGCCCACGCCTGTTTCGCCGCCTCAATGTCCTGCTGCTTATCTTGAGTCTCCCAAGTAAAGCCATGCCCCATCACATGCCACTGCACCTGTGGGTGATCGTGAAACAGTTTATATTCACCGGTCTGCACTCGACCCTTGATGAACTGCACCACCGCACAGCTCTGACCGTGCCCCAGCGCCCGCGCCAAAGTACCAAAGGCAGAACTGCTTTTACCTTTGCCGTTGCCGCGCAGCAGAATCAACACCCCGCGCTCTTCCGTCGCCTTAGCAATGCGCTCGTCGATGACCGCTTTTTTACGCGCCATGCGCTGTTGATGATCTTGACTCATAAAACCAACTCCAACTGAGAAAGGGGCAAGTAATCCGCCTGCAACAGAGCCGCCACTTCACGACAGCGCCCGCGCTTGACCGCCGCCACTTCGCTGTCGATCACCACGGTACGTCCAGACAAACGCACCGACGGCAAACACTGCCGACTGCGACCGTCACTGATTAAATAATTCACCAACTGCAACTCCGGTTCCATCTGCAACCAGCGTTGAGTGCGACCCTGCAGGTAACTCAAGGCCTCGCGCAGCGGCGTACCTCCGGCAGCGGTCAAGCCATCCAGAAACGGCAATGGATTTTTGGGTGCGCGCTGGCGTGGCAACAGCTCTGTCACCTCTTGATTACCAAAACCGATCACCAACACCTGCTGACGCGCCAAATAGGCCTGCCGAGCAATGCCCGCCACCACCCCTTTGGCTTGAGCAAACGCCGACTCGCCCAACGTAGAGGCGGAACGATCCAGCAGCACCACATGCAGCCGTTGTGGACGTTGACGCGCCCGCTGAAAAGCCAAACTCTGCCACGGCCAGATGCCACGATTGGCAACAACGGTGGCAAACCAACTCGGTTTGCTGTGCGTTTTCTGACTGCGTTTGCCTTGCGGCGCAAGGTTCGCAGATTTGGGCAACTCGGGCAGATTCACGCGACGCACAGCGGCGCTGGGCTGTGACTGTTCGCGTGCCATGCTGCCCCAATCTCCCGCCGCTTCGGTCTGTTTATCCGCCTGATTTTGCTCTGGCGGACGGCTAAAGGGAGGCGGTTCAGACGGCGCTGAAGGGGGTTCAGGTGGCGTTTTACGTCGATGCAGCAGCACCAACTCTTGCACCGCTTCCAGATCCGCCAAAGTCACTTCCACACGCCCCTGCCAAGCGGCGTGGCTTTTGGCCGCTCGACACCAGACAATATCGGCGCGCAACCCCTCCACCTGCGCCGCTGTGCAGCGTTCGGCAATGATTTCACGATGCTGTTCAGCGCACTGCACCGACGACAAACGCCGCCGAGCGGCCAGAAGTTCATCGGCCAAAGCTTGTTGTTGAGCCTGATAAGCCTGACAAAAAGCCTTGGGGTCGTCGTCAAAACCCTCGCGCTGGCGCACGATCTCGATCCGTTCCGCACGGCTGTAGATTCCGCTCAAAGAAACCGCCAAACCAAACCGATCCTGAAACTGGCTGCGCAGTTCTCCCTCATCAGGGTTCATCGTCCCCACCAGCAAAAACCGTGCGTCGTGTTGATGGCTGATGCCGTCCCGCTCAATGCAATTGATGCCGCTGGCGCTCACGTCCAGTAGTTGATCCACCAAATGATCGGCAAGCAGATTGACCTCATCCACATAAAGCACCCCCCGATGGGCGTGCTGCAACAGTCCGGGCTGAAATTCAACCTGCTGCTGATCCAGCACCCGTTGCAGATCCAGAGTGCCGATCAGCGCCTCTTCGCTGCACCCCAAAGGTAGGTTGATAAACGCACCCTCGGGCAACAGCTCCGCCAAACTGCGCGCCAAGGTGGATTTAGCCGCCCCTCGCGGACCGCTGATGCAGAGCCCGCCCAGACGCGGGTCGATGGCCAGCAGCAGCAAGGCGATTTTCACCGCCTGCTGCCCCACCACCGCTGAAAAAGGAAAATAACTCACAAAAAAAACCGCCGACCACATTTGCTCGTCATTCCCGTGAATACGGGAATCCATTGCTTACACGACAACAAGCTAAAACTCACTGCGAAGCTTCAGTAGAGAACGTTAAACCACGGCGCAAGCCCCACGCAGCGAGCAACCCCAGCGCCAACCAGAAGAGCAGATTGGCCACGCCTGCCGAAAGCACAAACTGATGATGCAGCTCAACCAAGGAAGCCACGGCAGCGGGATCGGGGTGAATAAATTCGGGGCCATTGAGCTGTGGCGCGCCAATTAAATGCGGCAACAGCAGCAACACAACACCCAAGGCTTTAAAAGGCAGCTGAGCAAAAAAGAGCAGGTAAAAACCCGCTCCGCTGGCCAGCACCGTCAGCAACCACCACGTTTGGCGCGACTCCAAGGCCGCCGCTTGGGTACCTGGAATTTCCGGCAACAGCCCCAAACTGGGCGCAGCGAAGAAGGTCAAAAAACCCACCAAACCCCAGAGCAGCCCTGTGCCCAAACTGAACGGCGCACTGTTTTTAAGCTGCATGTAAGCCATCAGAGCCAGCAACATGGCTGCAAAACCAATCGCCGCCAACACATTGGAAAGCAGACTGTACAGCGTCCGCTCCACACCTTCTGCCGGTGCCCACGCTTCATCGCCATGAGAATGCGCACCGTGATGATGATCATGACCGGCCTCGGCCTGTTCAAATTGCTCAGCAGCAATGATAATCGGGGTCACTTGCCACTGCTGCACAGCGGTTAAAAAGAAACCGCTCAACAAACCCACAAACAGCGATAACAGAATCAATCGACGAAACAGCATCGTCCTCTCCTCACATTAGAAAGACGTTTTAAGAGCAAATCCCAAGACCCACCACCACAAAAAACCCAAACGACCAGAGCTTTTATTCCCCTCTTTGGAGGGGTGGCAGGCGAAGCCTGACGGGGTGGTTCTTGTTCAATGCGAAATCAGTGACAGGGAAAGGTGACGCTGTGACGGGTGTCATGAGCGGCGTTATGCACCGCTTCGGTGGGCAAAAACCCCACCAGCAGCATCATAACAGCGCCAAACAGAAAGCTGCCCAACAGGGCGACTTTGGCTTGGTCCAGCTCAAGAGGAGCGGCATTAGAGAGTGTGTTGTTTGACATAATAACCTCGGGGCACCAGCCGTGCCGTAAATGAATGAAGTCTGAGCAGAGGCCGGTCTCCGGACTTGGGTGAAGACCCTTTACCGTTGCGGTGGCAGTGTTAGAGTCGCACTAAGCTTCCCGATTATCCCAACGCCACTGCGTCAGGCACCTCTTAACAGCAGAGTATGATACCGAAGTTTGACGTTTCAATCCACGCACCCGCGTGAGGTGCGACCGCCCGATTCTAATACACTAATTTTTAAAGAACAATTGGTAGATCTGCGCTAACCAGCACCACGAAGAGGTCGAAAATAAAAAAATCAGCAGTCTAAAGTATTATTTACATTAAAAACAATGGCTTAAAAACCCGCTAACCTCCCTAGGGTAAAATGAGAGCCAGAGGTTAGCGCACTCAAAGAATCAAACTGTCTCGCAAAGCATCAGGAACTGGCTTCGCTCCAACATGTTCGACTTTTTTCCTGCCTTGTTTACCCAAAAAATAAAAACGCAAACTGTCCTTTTTTGGATCAAAAATAGCCGTCAACTTAGCCTTAAGAACAACAAATTGAGCCGGTGTGACTTCACATTCAAACACCGAGTTTTGCACTCGCATCCCGTAATCAAGACAGGTTTTTGCGATGTTACGCAAACGTTTTGTCCCACCGTCAGACACAACACTCACATCATATGTAATCAGTACCAACATCTTATTTAACCCAGTAAGGTGGATAGTATTCGAGATCGCCCCGAATGTGCCGTGCCAGCAACAACGCCTGACAATGAGGCAATAAGCCAATGGCCACCGACTCACCCAGATAAGGATGAGTCACCTCTGTCTGTTTACGTTCTTGCCATGCAGACAACACCGTCTTTCTTGCGTCATCTGTCAAACGCACAGCACCACTGGCTTCGGTCACAAAATCCGTCAATTGGATTTGGCGGCGATTGATCAATGTCAATACAAAACGATCAGCCCAAAACGCTCGAAACTCCTCCAGCAAATCCAGCGCAAGACTGACACGACCAGGACGGTCTTTATGCAAAAACCCCACATACGGATCAAGCCCCACCCCTTGCAAAGCAGAAGAGCACTCATGAGTAATGAGCGTGTACGCAAAAGAGAGCAGCGCATTAACCGGATCCAGAGGAGGGCGACGAACGCGACCACTAAACACAAAACCTTTACCGCGAATCAGTTCATTAAACGCCCCAAAATAACTGCGCGCGGCATCGCCCTCCATCCCCATGACCTCTTCCACCGATTTGGCCTGCTTTACTCGACGCAAACTAACAGACAACTTTTCTGCCGCACCTCGCAACACAGAATTATCACCATGATTACGCAACTCCCTCATCAACACCGAGCGGCTATTGGCCACCTTAGCTGCCACCATCAAACGCGCAATCGAGGTGCATTTTTCATCTTCATCCGCCCAACGATATTGGCCACGTCGCAACAACACGTTGCCTGTTTGCGGCCCCTGAACTCGTGCTAGAAACTTGCCATATTCGCTATAAAACGTCAGCCCGATCCCCTTTTCACCACAGTAACCCATCAGAAAAGGAGAGACTGAAACCTGACCAAAACAGAGAATATTGCCAATCGTTAACGCCGGAAACTGCCCCAGCTTTTCATCCCCATTCTTAATAACAATGGTCTCTCGCTCTTTATGGAGATAACTTTTTTGGCGCGTAATATAAAGGCTGTTCAGCAATTTTTTCATTATTTAAATAACTCATCAATATAAGCGGCTGAATGATCACGACGAAACGTATCTGGTTCACACACATTCACCAAAGAGCAGGCTCTACACCGCTTTTTATCTTTAATCGGCGCAGGGGTTTTGCCTAAATTCAGCAGTGTACGAGCCGCTTTAATCACCGCGATGGTGCTTTCTCTCAGTTCGGTGTTAATGCTGACCAGCTCTCGCTTACGCACCTCCCAGTACCAAAGAGCACCTTCGTTCACTGCCACGGAACGCATCTCTTCAAGACACAGTGCCTGCGCACAGAGCTGAATACGATCCCAATCGTGTACTTTAGGCTTTCCCCGTTTGTACTCCACAGGAAAATAATGGAGTGGCTCACCCTCCTCGATCTCCAAAAGATCCATTTTTCCAGTGAGGCCGTATTGTTGCGAGTGCAGCAGCACACTGCGCTCGTATCTCTTTTCTCGCCGCTGCTCAGCAACCGTGCTGTCCACTCGCTCGTGCAACACCCGGCCTTCTGCGGTAAAGCGGTTTTCTTCCCACACTTGCTCAATATGAATCAAAGCAAATTGACGTGGACAGTAGGCATAATGTTGTAGGGCTGAGATGGCCAGATGATCATCGTTCATCTTCAAAACCCATCAATTTCCTCTGGCTGTAAACCCTCCAAATTATCCAGCGTATAAGCTCCATCTGCCTTTACCGAAAGCGTCCGGTGAACCTTTGCAGATGAATATTGACCTGATTTACAGTTGTGTTTCCACCAAATCACTTTTTCAACCACCATACTGCCTTCTGGACGAGCAGAGGAAGAATCACCCTCAAACAATTTGGGCAGTATCGTCTTTATTTTATCGGCATCCGCATCATCAAAGCCCGTTCGAACAGCCAATTGGGGCGACATTGCGCCAAACGTGACGTAAACGGCTTTATCAACACGGTGCTTCATGCCCATGGTATCTGAGCCTTTTTTAGTGCCATCGCCTTCACCGCTGACACTTTTGGTGATTTGTGTGCTGGTAATACTAACGGGTTCAACACTAAATGCAGATTGAATTGAAACCGGCCCCCGAATCGGAATAGAAACACCCTCTTTGTTTTCACCCTTAAAAGCAAACAGTTGTCCAAAACTGCGTACATCCATCCATTTTTCATTTGCTAGTCGTGCTGTTTCTACAGGCGTGGTCTTTTTTACATTAAACGCCTCTTTTCCTAAGCCATGCTCGCTCGACTCTGCACGTCTTTTTAAACTGGGCATACCATCGGTTTTTTTCTCATCCGACTGCACAAATATCGGCTCACCTGCATCTTGCAAGCGGTCTCGAATTTTTCGTTTGATGCAAACATCCGACACCTCACCAAAGCCATCGTAGTCGGTGCGAGGACGATTTCCGTTCAGTGGGTCACCGTTAGGATTGGCATTTTTCACACTAAAAATCAGGGCGAAATCAATTTTATTTTCTAAGCTCATTTGTTGTCTCCATCAGTTTGTAATTCGCTACTTTCATTTGTTTGTTTTTTATTGCGAAGCTCAAATCGTTGGGCGTGATACGCCAACAGAAACTCTCCACTTAAAGGTTTGTCACTCAAAAATTCACCTTCTTCGAATTTAACCATAACCTCATCCAATAGAGTTTGGATGTTATGCAAAAATCCTGCTCGGTTATTTTTTAGCCGTTGAATATAGGGCAATAATGCCAGCTCGATGTTTCGCCAGGTTGATGAGGGTCGATCTGCAAATCGTTGCATTAATCTGGCCGCCGTGGTGGAGCGATTTTCTCCAGCCACATAAAGTGACACACCTTCAATTCTTTCTGCAATCGCCAGCAAGCGACCATATAAATAATCTCGTGACGTATTGTCTTGCTCTAATCCCACGGTATATTCCTTATTCTGTTTTGGATCTCGTTTACAAAAGCCTCGGTACAAAGCACAGGCTATTCCTAAGTGTTTTTCCCACAACCACTGTTCATCCGTTTTATAGGCACTTCGATTACTGGCACGGCGCACCGCTTTTTCAACCAAATCTTGTGGGAATGGACGCGCTTCAACAATACAGGGTAAAACACGCTCAATGGTATTTTTCTTCAGTGAATCACTTACCGTGCTGCCATAAATAGCCTCCCAGATTGCCCGAGGGGATGGCGCACAAACAGGCCATACTGTCTTTGACATTGGTTTTTTCTTGCCAACATCTTTTTCAACTTTATGGCGTTGATACCAAGCAAACTCGTTATGCCATTTTGAGACACGCTCAATGTAGTCATCAGAAAAAAATTCTTGGTAATAGGTAATCGCCATGCGACCAGGGGTTGCAGAATCAAGCCCCATGATGATGATGCTGTCTGTAGCCTGTAATTTGACCTGATAACCGGCCATGTACTTTCCCAGAGCAATGGAAAATTGCTGCCCCAAGTTTTTTGCATGATCAATCTGGTTTTCAAGCAGCGGTAGCGGAAGAGAAACCTCTTGTATCTCTTCTGGCATGGCATCCCAAAGGTCTTCCATTGGTTCGGGTATCTCCTCACCTGATACAGCCCAAGCGATAATAGCTTGATCCCCATTTCGGAACCCTTGCCGAGAAATCAACCACCGCAAAGCATTGTGAGCTTTTTGCGTTACATCAAAAGAAACTCCAACCGATTGCGTACCCTGCTTTTCTATTGTGTTCTTAGTATCCGTAAACCGACCTCTAAAGGTATAACCCGATTTGTCATTTGATGAAATCAGTTTTGCTTTATCACCTGTATGTCGCAATTTAGCAGGATGGTTAACGGCCAACGGTACATTCTTGCCTGTGATATAACACAACCCTATCTGCCCCTTACTTTCTGACTCATAGTTTACCCATGCACGTTGCAAACTAGAATCCTCCCAACTGTTGCTCACAGCCTCACCTGGAACCTCAATGCTCCAACAAACCAATGCATTACCTTGATCCAAGATGCCTTTTTCTTTCGGTAACACTTTGAATATTTTTGGAGCCTCACACTCACCACTTTTTGGCCAAGACAACAACAATGAATGCTCTTCATCAGTAAACAGAACCTTACTTTCAAGCAAATCTTTTACAACACACCCTTTTTCAACATACAATTTTACCGCCCTTGCTTTGCAATGAGTGTATTTTGAGTTACACCATTTATCCAGCTGCTCAAGATACCCATTAAAGTAACCTTTCTTTTTACCACCATAATCTGGATAATCTTTAGCAACGTATTGAATTTTATCGGCCAATGGATGAGGTGCTTCGCCACTGCTTCTACCCGCTGACTTTTCAGTTGCAGGCAGTACCACTTGTGTTTTTTCTAAAACCTCAGCCCGCCTAAAATTACCTTCAACATCAAGGGTTATTTTGATATGTGCATTTTGCAAGGTATGACTAATCGGCATCAACTGGTCTGAGTCAGGCAGATCAAGCTGCATACCTGCTTCGTAAGTCTCATACAACTTTGCCATCCAGCTCATAATTTTTCTCCCTCAAGCTCCACGGACAAAAAGTTCTCACCTTCTACGAACTCTTTTGGCAACATCGTACGAACAAAACGACTCACTGTACATTCCTCAGGGCGAGGAAATTCCAAAATTCCCTTTTTTAAAGTAGAACTCCAAAAACGGCTGTGCAGTTCATTTTTACCCGTCTCATCTGGGTAATCAAAACCATGAAACATCAAACCAAAACCCAGCTCATCAATATCATCATAAGCACCGACTCCCTCACCAAATTCACATGGCTCAACGTAGGCCTGACAGTCACGAGTTCCCAGAAAAATATCCTGCCTGCCACCCCGTTCGATTGATCGTTTCGCAATGGAAAAGTGCTTGCCGTCAATATGATCCTTGGCCAATTCAGGTCGGTGTTCGTTCCATTCAAAATGCGCTTCGACCTGATACTCCACCTCATGCAAAAAGGTATAAATGGCCAAACTGTTACCACCACTCCAGACCAACGGTTTGACACCCTTAGTCTGTGTTCGCAACGTTTTAATCACCCTCACCTTATCCACATACCAAATAAAAGAAGGCTTCCAATAAATTGATTTTAAAACACCTTTTATGGCTTCATAAGTTGGCAAGTGATAGGAGCATTTTTCACCACCTATTTTTGTCACTGGATCAGTAAACAGGGCATAACGCCCATGCACCTTGAAACTGACACTATTCTTTGGCGTTGCATACATTCGGTTTTCTCCTTAAAAAACATGTGCTGTCATTTGACAACAGGGTTTATCAGACAAGCCAAATTCATTACTGTAATATTGCTCATCCAGACAGTAGATCTCTTCATCAGGCTGTATTTCATACACCGCTTTTTCTTGCTGTAATCGCTTCAACACATTCGGAAAAACATTGACACTGTATTGCTGCGCCTGCTTCAGCAAGTTACGATACCTTTTTATATCAAACTCTTTCGCCACACGCCCCAACTCAGCAATAATATTTTTCCCCTCATTACCATACGGAACAATGATCGCTTGTGTGGGCGAGTCAATCGCCTTGAATATCTTGCCAGCGGTCATAAAAGAGTGTTGCAGCAGAATAGATTTTTTATTTTGGCCAACATTCCGCGTATTCTCGCTCAATAAATTAAGCAGATCATCATCCCAACCCAACTGCTTGGCTGAAACAGGGTAACTCATCTCCTTAGCTCGATCATGAAAGTAATATTTAAAATACTGACCGATGGCCTCGGGAGCAAGCAAATTATCAAATCCTTCTTCCATTACCCGCAAGGCCTTATCTCGACCAACCTTGATTTCTTGCAATAAATCTATTTTTTCTTCATCTGGATTGACAACATGCACTGTCGCGCTTTTGAGTAAACCATTTCTATTGCAGCGCCCAGCGGCTTGCGCTATGGAATCCAATCCAGCCAGAAACCGAATCACTGAAGAAAAATCCACATCGACACCCGCTTCAATTAATTGGGTACTGATACAGATAACGGGTTGATTGCTCTTCAATCTCACCTTAATTTTTTTAAATATGACTTTACGGTGTGCAGGACAGAGACTGGTACTCAACTGAAAAATTGAATTTTCATCAACATCAGGATCCGTCTCTATCTCAAGGTACAGTTGTTGCGCCCAAGATTTGGTATTAACAATCACCAGACAACTACCGAGTTTTTTAAATTCCGCCAAGGCAAGCTCTGAAATTTGAGCCGTTGTCCAGCCTTCAGGACGAACTTTGTTGCTCAAAGTCACACGATTTAAATCTGCAAACAATTTAGGTACATTGTTAACCAACTCATTTTCAGGCGGTAGCAGCAATTGCCCTTTCTCTGGAGAATGAAGTTTATCGAGCAACGGCTGCGTCGCGGTACAAAGTAGCGCAGTCGTTTTACAATGATCACTAAGGAAATTTAGCGCGTTGCAAAACAGGTGGACGCAATTTATTGGCAAAGTCTGAATCTCGTCAAAGATCAACACGCTGTTGGCCAGTTGGTGCATTTTTCTTGCGCCTCGTGTACCACCTGAAAACAGCACCTCAAGAAACTGCACCATCGTTGTCATCACAATGGGTGCATCCCAATTCTCACTCACCAACTTGCTATGCCAACTCTGCTGTTCTGGCTCCAGATTCGAATGCTGTTCCAGAACCCACGGGGTTTCATCCCTTGAATCTTCAATAACCGCTCTAATAGCCTCTGCGTTCTGTTCAATAATAGAGGTAAAGGGAATAATATAAATAATCCGATCCAGTTTATGCTGCTGAACATGATGCAGTGCGTAACGCAAGCTGGCGTAGGTTTTTCCTCCGCCAGTGGGAACAGTGAGGGTATAAATTCCCTGCGCATCTAACGCTCGCGCACGGCACGTCTCTGAAATCTCTCTTCGCAATAGATCAATCGGCTTATCGCCATTGAATTTTTTATTAGCCCGCTCAAAACGTTCAATAGCAATAGTCCAAGCGGGTCTATTATTTCTATAAGGTTCATTCTCAGGAAATTCAAAGTCTGCGCTGTTCATACGGTCGGCATCAATCAAACAACTGAATAACAGACGGCTAAAAAAACCCACATTAAATGCTCGAATGGATTTATTAGGCGCTTGACCAACGACCTTGAGCCGCCGCCATACGCATTGAATCAACTCTTTTCCCACTAATGCCTGAATCTTTTCAAGGTACTCTTCTGGCGCGCTCTCCAATGCTTCATTTTTATGGGTTTTATGATCCGACTTTTCCATTCTTTTTGAGAAGCTATTCTTGCCGTCTGGCTTGAGACAATCAATCAAACCACTGTGGTGTGACGCAATACAAAGAGACAAAATTTGACCAACCAACTGCCCTTGTAGCCCCCACTTTTGGCAGCTCTCCCAAACCCATTGAGCACCGGCACTGGAATGATCAATCTTTCCCTTTAAACCTTTAAAATCAACAAAATCATCCTCATCTGGATTAATCAGGCCTGTCGCAGATGCTAAATATGTCTGAAATTCTGCACTGTATTTTCCAAAATCATGTAATAAACCAATGACTTCACCCGCATCACCTAGTCCTATTTTTTCTGCACAACGTGCAGTCAAACAGCCCACTTCGTTCAAGTGATCAATCAGATTTTGCTTATCCCCATTTTTTTTCACATGAGCAATGTGGTTATTCATGACATGTCTCAGTATTTTAAGGAGTAAGAAACCATAACATGAAACAAGTCTCTAAATAAGAATTTAAACACTATTAACCCCATCGTCTTGAATAAGATTCACATCAGATAAGCCCTATTTTGTGGATCACAGTCACAACAGTGGCAGATCAAACCTTCCCCCTGCTTCAGCCTCGATGTCCGATGTCCGATGTCCGATGTTTTATTCTGCTGTTGATTTGGCTAGAATGGCGCGCAATTACAACCATAAGGCATCAAACCGTGTCAGATCCTGTTCCAGATACAACTGCACCGCCCTCCCCAGTCACCTTTTGGCAGTCGTTTCTCTACTGGCTGAAACTGGGTTTTATCAGTTTTGGTGGGCCTGCCGGTCAGATCAGCATGATGCACCAAGAGTTGGTGGAGAAACGGTGCTGGATCTCTGAGCGGCGTTTTTTACACGCGCTGAACTACACCATGGTTTTACCCGGCCCCGAAGCGCAGCAGTTGGCAACCTACATCGGTTGGTTGATGCACGGCGTGGGGGGTGGCATCGCCGCTGGGGTGCTGTTTGTTTTACCCTCACTGTTTATTCTCAGCGCCTTGACGTGGGTCTATCTGGTTTACGGTGATGTCGCTGCCGTAGCGGGTATTTTGTATGGCATTAAACCCGCCGTGACGGCGATTGTGCTCTTTGCCGCCTATCGTATCGGTTCACGCGCTTTGAAAAACAATCTGCTGCGCGGCATGGCGCTGTTGGCCTTTATTGCTATTTTTGCCTTCTCTATTCCTTTTCCCTACATCGTTTTAAGTGCAGGATTAATGGGCTATTTCGGTTCCCGTTTCGCGCCAGAACAGTTTCAAGTGGGCGGCCATCACGGTGCCTCAAACGACACTTTTGGCGCGGCTTTAATTGATGACAACACCCCCATTCCCGCACACGCTAAATTTAAAACCAGCCGCTTTCTGACCTTTTTATTGGTGGGTCTGCTGATTGCTGCCAGTGTCATGATTTTATTAATCCTGAACTACGGCTGGCAAGGCACACTGACCCAGATGGGCTGGTTTTTTAGCAAAGCGGCCTTAGTGACCTTTGGCGGTGCTTACGCGGTGTTACCCTACGTTTACCAAGGCGGTGTTGAGCAGTACGCCTGGCTGACGGGCACCCAGATGATTGACGGTTTGGCTTTGGGTGAAACCACCCCAGGGCCACTGATTATGGTGGTGGCTTTTGTCGGTTTTGTCGGCGCATGGACAAAAGAAATTTTTGGCCCAGAGATGCTGTTAATGGCAGGACTGGCCGGTGCAAGCGTTGCCACGCTGTTTACCTTTTTACCGTCCTTTTTGTTTATTCTGCTCGGCGGCCCCTTGGTTGAAGCCACCCGTGGTGATCTGAAATTCACCGCTCCCCTAACGGGCATCACCGCAGCGGTGGTGGGAGTGATTCTTAATTTGGCCGCCTTTTTTGCTTACCATGTACTTTGGCCAGCAGGCTTTGAGGGTTCCTTTGAATGGGTTTCTGCCTTAATTGGTCTGGCGGCAGCCGTGGCGCTGTTTCGCTTTAAGCTCGGCATTGTCACGGTCATCGCCGCTGCGGCGCTGTTGGGTTTGCTCTATTCCGTTCTGGCTTAAAAATGCCTTATTTCAGCATTCAATAATATTCACCGCCAGCCCACCCAAAGAGGTCTCTTTAAACTTCACCGACATCTCCATCCCCGTCTGTTTCATCGCCGCAATGCAGTCGTCTAAGGTCACCAGATGCTGACCGCTGCCCCGCATCGCCAAGGAGGCAGCGGTGTAGGCTTTAATCGCACCAAAACCATTGCGCTCAATGCACGGCACTTGCACCAAACCTTTAACCGGATCACAGGTCATGCCGAGGTGATGTTCAAGAGCCATTTCTGCCGCATTTTCAATCTGCTCTGTGCTGCCACCCCGCACCGCACACAACCCCGCCGCTGCCATTGAGGCCGCCACCCCCACCTCTCCTTGACAGCCCACTTCCGCACCGGAAATAGAACCGTTGTGTTTAATCAAACCGCCGATGGCCGCAGCGGTTAATAAAAACGTTCTAACCTGCTCTGCTGTACCCGCTTCATGCAAGATAAAATAATATAAAATGGCCGGTATCACCCCCGCTGCACCGTTGGTTGGTGCGGTCACCACTCTGTGTCCGGTGGCATTTTCTTCATTAACAGCCATCGCATAGGCACACAACCAATCGTTGGCATTCACCCTATTAGAATGAGTATCAGCCAATAACTGTTGATGCAAATCCTTAGCACGACGCGGTAAATTCAACCCACCTGGCAACAGCCCCTCCGCAAGCAAACCACTTTTAAGGCAATGCAACATAGAGGACCAGATTGCGTCAAGACCTTGATTCAACACCTCATTGGAACAGCGTTGCAGTTCATTACAGCGTTTCATTTCGGCAATGGAACGTTGACTGTCGGCGGACATTTCCAACATCAGGCGTGCTGAAGAAAAACCATACACAGCCGCCGCCTTTTTTGTTTCCTGCGCTGAAATCGACTGATTCATTTCTGCACGTGTACTGATAAAACCACCACCAAGAGAAAAATACGTTTCTGCAAGCAGCGTTTTTCCATTCTGATCCAACAGCTCAAAAATCATTCCATTGGGGTGTTCTGACAGTGCCTCGCCTTGATCAAAAATAATGTCCTGTTCGGGATTAAACAAAACCCTGTGATCCTGATCCAGCTCAATAGAAGAGTCGCACCAGACACGGCTCACAATCGCATCCAAGCCCTCTTGCGCCACATCCTCCGGCAAATAGCCGTGCAGCCCCAAGGCCACGGCACGATCCGTCGCATGTCCTTTGCCGGTAAAAGAGAGCGACCCTTTAAGGGTGCAGCGAAGGGAGCTGTCGGGGGAAGAGGGCTGAGCAACGAACAAGTGCTGTTTAACCCGCTGCACAAACGCTTGCGCCGCCAACATTGGCCCCATCGTATGCGAGCTTGAAGGACCGATGCCAATTTTAAACAACTCAAGAACACTGATAAACATACTGCAATCCTTTATTTTTTAGCTAAAGCCTATTTACATTAATTTTACGCACCGCTGCAAGCCAGAAAACGTTGATACAAGCCCATAATCTGCTCAGCCACGCTCTCATTGCCCGCATACAATAACCCACGATGATTCATAAACGTCGTAGTCAAACGATTCAACGCCAACGGCTGCCCTTCAATGTCCACTGCCACCGCACCGACCTCATGAAACAGGCAGGCAGTGGCGGCGTAATCCCACAGACTGCCCCCGCTGGCACCCTCTCGTGGATATTTAAAATAACAGTGATTCGGCGTTTCCAACAAATGGCACGCATTCATCACCGCACCGATACGAAAATGAATTTCAGCCCCCGGCAAATCCAAAACATCTGCAATGGCCTCTAAACCCGTTTGTGTCTGCTGCAACCACCGATGCTGCTGAAAACTGAAATCGGTGGTTAACACCAAAGGCTGAGCCTGATCCAATTTAGGCCGCTGCATTAAACAGCCGTTTTTATACGCTCCCTGACCCCGAACGGCGCTGAAAAGCGTTTCGGTTACAGGATCAAAGACCACCCCAATCAATGGGGTGCCATTTTGTGCCACCAGCGCAATGGAGACCGAAAAACCGGCCTCCTGCTTCACAAAAGCCAAAGTGCCGTCCATAGGATCAATGCACCAAAAAGCCGCTTTCTGATGACGCTCGCCATCGTCACGGGACTCCTCGGCCAACAGAGCTAAATCGTATGACAAGCAACTGGGCTGTAAAATGGCCAGAATGGCCGCTTGAGCTGTGTGATCCACTTCGGTCACGATCTGCGACGCGGCACTGCTGCCGACGTTTTTTTGCTGGATGTGAAACGAGCTGTGACGATGAGCGTTGATAATCGCCCCTGCGGCAAGGGCGGCTTTAATCGCCCGTTGTTTTAATTCATTTAACTGTTGAACGTTAAAATTCAACTGTTTTCCCAAGGATTATAAAGCTCTACTGAACTCTGCTGCATATCTGAAATATTGCGCGTCACCACCACACAGTGATTGATTAAACCCGTCACCGCAATCAAACCATCAATGGCAGGCAACGGCTTACCCACGATCTCTGAAGCACCCTGTATTTCACCCCACTTTGATGCAACACGCAAATCAATGGGTAAAACTCGTCCCTTGAAACGCTGTTTTAAATCATTCTCAAGCCATAATCTCAAACGGTTTTTTCTAATTTCATCAGATGATTTTTTTATGCCTTTCTCAATTTCACCAAAGGTGAGTACACTCAGATAAAGTGCTGACTCATCCTGTTTTTGCAACCATTGAATCACGCTTTTATTTGGCTTTGGCCTAATCACCTCAGAAATAACACAGGTATCCAACAAATATTTCACAAGTCTGTTTCTCTTGGTTTTGCCTTATCTCTGTCTAGGTCAAATTCCACCTCGGCAAGAGGTGAATCACGCAAAAAGGCCACCAAATCTGTTTTAGGTTGAGTAATTTTTATGTACTCTTCAAACGATAAAACCACCACCGCTTTATCACCGTGTTTTGTCACAATTTGCGGTTCCTTATGCATCGCGTCAGAAACCAACTGACCAAAATGACTTTTTGCTTCCTGTAACTGCCAAGTATTGTCTTTCATGATTCCCACCCTAACTATTTAAAACAGTGATGACTAGACACTAAAGCGTGAAACGATACGTGTCAAAAACCCAGCAAGGGCGGAACATATTCCACCCCTACGGCAACGCCGCAACCACCTCTTTGGCCAGTCGTTCGCTGTAACGGTGAATTTTCCAATGATCAGGACTCCAGCCCTTAAGAAAACGGTAAAAATCCGTCCACGCCACAGAGTAAAGAGGTCGCCAAGCGGCTTCCACCTCATCAGGATTAATCGCGGCTTGATCCGCTAACAGAGCCGTTTTAAGCGCAGAAAAATAGTGCGCCAATAAAGTCTCTTCCAGACGCTCACATTCCGATTCATTCAGACAACTGCCGATAAAATAAGCCACATCTTTCATGCCGCAACCACCACCGACGTACTGAAAATCCACTGCGGCCACGCGATCACCTTCAGCGGAAAAACAGAAATTAGCCAATTTGGCATCGCCATGCACAACGGTTTGAAACGGCGCAGCGGTTAAGAGGCGATCCAGCTCCCCCGCCGCCGCTTTCAGCGCCCCCTCTTCCATGCTGGCCAGCTCATCAGGGCGCGTTTCCAAGTGCCAATAACAGCCCACCGGCCACAAACCCGCTGGCGTTTCGCCCATAAATTGCGCATGAAAATGGGCTAACCAACTCAGGCAGACACGCATCTCATCCAGCGTCACTTGATCTTTGCGTTGCGGATAACCGGAGCTGTCCAGATCCTCCAGCACCATCAACCACTCACCCTCATGCTGCTCCAATGCCAGACATTCGGGCACACGCGCTGCCTTGCCACAACGAGCCGACCACTGGCGATACCATTCGCTCTCCACTTGGTAGGAGCGTACTTTGCGCTGATGTGAGCGGTCGCTGTTCCAGCCCCGTGGGTGTTGGCTTTGATCCGGCAAACGAACGTGTTTCACCACCACACTGCTGCGAGATGAACCGATCAAGCCGTAACGGTCAATGCTGCCGTAACCGCTCCAGAGGCTTTGAATGGTGCCAGCGTCGAAGAGGTCTGTAGCTTTGGTGGTTTTAAGAATGATTTTATTCAGAGCTATTGACATATTTTATACATCAGGAAGAACATCCCAATTATCAACAAAACCACAAACCCGCCAAAAAATCGCTTTATCTGTCATAGTCACTCCTATAAATTTTCTATCCAATTTTATTAAAAAACTCACTTCACCGCCAACAACGAAACAAAATTCCAACACTGAAACCAAACCTCAACCGATTCAAACCCCACCGCCTGCAACCGCTGTTGATGCTGCTGCACGGTCTCAGGAATCAAGACATTCTCCAACGCTGAGCGTTTTTGACTGATTTCCAGATCACTGTAACCATTGGCACGTTTAAAGCCGTGGTGCAGATCCACAAACCGCTGCTCTTTTTCTGCCGACTCCAGCGCGATTTTCTCCGATAAAATCAACACCCCGCCACGATTCAATCCGGCGTAAATCTCCGCTAACAACGCCTCACGCTGCGCCAACTCAATAAATTGCAGGGTAAAATTAAGCACCACCACCGATGCATTTTCAATTTTTAGCTGAGTAATATCGGCACAGCGCAGCTCGATGTTCTCACTCTCACCAGCACGGCGCAGATGCTCATCGCAACGCGCCAACATCGCCTCGGAGTTGTCCACCGCCACAATGGGCACCTGCGGATTTTGCCGCCGCAAAGAAAAGCTAACCGCCCCCAAAGAACAGCCCAGATCGTAACAACGGCTGCCTGTTTGGTAAAATTGTGCGCCGATCACGCCGATGTTCTCCACCAAAGTGAGGTAACCGGGCACCGAACGCTGAATCATATCGGGGAACACCTGCGCCACCGCCGCATCGAAGCTGAACCCCGCCACCTCCGTCAACGGCTGCTGGTAAATCTGATCTTTAACCTTCACCGCCGCCTACAATCCACCTTGAGTTAATTTGGCCGGATCAAGTAGACGTTTCAATTCCAGCTCTGATAAATCGGTATTTTCCAATGCCACCTCCAGAACAGGGCGGTTTTCACGATACGCCTGCTTGGCAATGGCTGCGCCTTTTTCATAACCAATCACGCCGTTCAGCGCCGTGACCAAAATGGGATTGCACTCCAAAGCGTGACTCAAATTGTCGTCATTGACCGTGAAACCCGCGATGGCTTTTTCTGCCAACACACGGCTGCCGTTGGCCAACAGGGTGATGCTCTGCAACAAGTTATACGCGATCATCGGCAACATCACATTGAGCTGAAAATTGCCCGCCTGCGCGCCGACGGTAATCGCGCTGTCATTGCCCATTACCTGCGCCGCCAGCATACAAATCGCCTCCGGCACCACCGGATTCACCTTACCTGGCATGATGCTGCTGCCCGGTTGCAGCACAGGCAGAGCAATCTCACCCAACCCCGCCAGCGGTCCGCTGTTCATCCAGCGCAGATCGTTGGCAATTTTCATCAAACTGATGGCCACCACTTTTAGCTGACCGCTCATTTCCGCCGCCGCATCTTGGCAACTCAGCGCCTCAAAAGGGTTCTCCATCGTCACGAAGGGAAAACCGCTCTCAGCGGCCAGCACCCGAGCCACCCGCGAACCAAATTCAACATGAGCGTTGATCCCCGTACCCACCGCCGTGCCACCAGAAGCGATCTCCAACAGACGTGGCAGTGAGGCTTCAATTCGGTCGATACCGTGGCGAATCTGCGCCGCCCAGCCCCCCAATTCTTGATCCATACGCACCGGCATCGCGTCCATCAGATGGGTGCGACCGGTTTTAACCTTACCTTTTAGTTCGTCGGCACGCGCTTCAATGACCTCAGCCAACTGCACCAGCGCGGGCAGCAGTTGCTCGTGCAGCGCCAGCACAGCGGCGATGTGAATCGAGCTAGGAAACACATCATTGGAGCTTTGGCTCATATTGACGTGATCGTTGGGGTGAACCGTTTCGTTGCCGTAACCGCTGGCCAGATGCGCCACCACTTCGTTGCAGTTCATGTTCGAGCTGGTACCGGAACCGGTCTGAAAAATATCCACCGGAAAATGTGCGTCGTGTTGACCGGAGGCGACCTCCAGTGCCGCCTTTTGAATCGAGCCGCAGCGATCTTGATTGAGCAGCCCAAGATCAAAATTGGCCTGCGCGCAGGCGTGTTTTAACAGCCCCAACGCACGAATCATCTCACGGGGCAGGCGCAAACCACTGATGGGGAAATTCTCCACCGCTCGCTGGGTTTGCGCACCGTACAAGGCCTCTTTCGGCACCTGTAACGCCCCCATGCTGTCGTGTTCACTGCGAAATTTCACCTGACTCATCACACCTCCTCCAATCGATCACAGACAAATTATAGGCGCAGTTTAGCGGTTTCCTGCTCACAGGCCTAATCTTCTGCACCAAGGAGGGTGTTCAAAAAACCAACCCCAAACCAAGCAAGCAAAAAAAGTCACCAGCCCGTCACAACAGTTAGGTATAATTAAGACTTTCTTTACTTTCCGGACACGTCATGAGCAGCAGTTTAAAAGAAGCCATCTACCGTCAGCGTGAGCACCTCGCAGCTCTGTTGAGCAAAAGCATGCGCACTTTGGCCAAAAACAGCGCAACACAACTGCATAATCGCACCGCCCTAGAGAAGATACTGCAACAGGCTCTGACAGAAATTCGCTGCAAACACCTCTATATTATGGATCAAAACGGCATTCAGTTGACCGATAACGTCACCGATGACGGCCTTGATGAAGCACACTTTGGCCGTGATCGTCTCGACCGTCCTTACATGCAAGACATTATCGGCAGCACCGATTTTAAACTCTCTGAAGCCTACATCAGCCGCAACAACAAACGCCCTTCTCTAACCGCCATTCAAGTAATTCGAGATGCCGAGCAGCAGCACATCGGTTTTCTGGGAGCGGATTACGACCTGCGTGAACTGCCAGGTACCGAAGAGATTTATCAAGAGTCGCACGATTGGCGACAGATCAAAGGCGACCCCGCCATTCGTGGCGGCCTGTTTGCTCAACAGCGAGCGGAGAGCGCGATGGATGGCAACCTCGACACCATCCTGCCGTTGATGAACGAATTGATGGTTAACCACGGTGTATTTCACTGCAAGCTGCATTTTTCCAGCAGCCGTGCCACCATCTGGGCGCTGGACAGCCCGTACGCCTATCGACTGCTCAATTTTGATGAGTTAATTGATCCCGACACCTGTCTCGCCTACCCACGTCGCCCGTATCTACAGCAATCCATTGTCGCTCCCAATGAGATTTTACCCATTTTGGAAATGGGGCAGCAGCTGCGTTTTGCCGATGAGACGGTCTATCTGCGCTCTCTTTCGCTAAACCTCTGCAACGGCATGGTGGCACTCAATTTTTCCTGCGACGGTACACACTACCTGCGTTTTGATGAGTTTCTCAAACGCGGTTTGAATTTTTGGTTTGGCGAGCTGTTTTAAACTAAGGCTCACCACTTTTTGCACCATTAAAATAAAGCATGTAACGTGCGGTTTCATAAAAGGCGCGTCCGTACTCTGCAAGACGTTGCGCTTCATCAGGAAATTCTACCGCCACGTCCCGAGCCGGTGTTTCACTCTGCAAGTCATAAAGATAGGTTTTATTTTGCTCGGCTCTAAAATCCGTCGCCGAAATAAAACGCTCGCTCACCACCCCCAAACGACTGTTAAAACCATAAAGAAAAGCCAACGAATCGGCATTCTCATTCCGTTGCAGTGCGTCACGTCCCAAGGTGGTATTTTTATAACTCAGACCCGCCAATCCCGCCAAAGTAGGAAACACATCCAGCTCACTGGTCACCTGAGAAATACGCCGAGGCTGTACATAGTTCGGCGCATAAATAATCAACGGCGTGTGGTAAGTGAATAAATTCAAAGCATCATAGGCTTTACCCATATGAGGCGAGGGGCTGCTGGTAATGCCGTGATCACCATGAAAAACATAAATCGTATTCTCGCCGTAACCCGCTTGCTCACCTAATTTAATTAACTCGCCAATAAAATGATCCACCAGACGCACACCGTTGTAACGCCCTTGCAACGGAAAACCTTGCCACTGTTTTTTATCTTCGGGTAAAGCTTTAATTTCAAAACTCAGATTATCTTCAGGGATGGTAAAAGGCGGATGATTACCCGCAGTTTGAATCACCGCCACAAAGGGTTTATCTCGGTCATGCTGGGAAAAAACAGCACTTGCTTCACGAAACAGATCCAAGTCAGAGATGCCCCACACGTCATTTTTAGGCGCAGTGTAGCTGCCCTCTTCGTACAAATTAAGCTCATTAATGTTGTGCAACAAACCACGAACATTGCCCCAACTGGCACTGCCGCCGATAAAATAATATTTTTCATAGTCTTTAAACTGGTCAAACACCATCTGTTGATCAACAATCATTGGATTACGGCTGGCCGTACGCACCGGAGAGACATCGGGAATGCCGGTCAAAAGTGCGAATACCGAACGCGCCGTGCCGCCCACCGGCACATAAAACCGATCAAAAAACAGCCCTTCACCCGCCAGTCGATCCAAATTGGGCGTGGCGTTTAACGTATTGCCAAACAGCCCCAACTGATTTGCGCCCAAAGACTCCACCAGCACATAAATAATATTGGGTTTTTTAAGCGTTGAATTGTGACGCTTAGAGACAATTTGACGAGCGTAATTCAACGGTGTTGTGGCCGTTAATGTTGGCAAGCCTAAATACTTCGCCATCAAGGGATAAGCACGACGCGCTTGCGCCTCATCGTAAGGCTGTTCCACCTCATATTTAAGCGTATCAAAATAGAACAGCACTGGATTAAGCGCCAACGCCGAAGCAAAGGCATTGTTGCCCATAAAGGCATCGCTCCAGCGCAGCGGGTACCACGATGCCTTGCCATACAAACCCGCAAAGGTCAGCAGAAAAACCAACAGAGCAGCGCTTACTTTGGCTCGCCACCCCGTTGCACCCGCCTCTTTTTCGCTCAAAGGGCGCGTGATTTTCTCTACAACAAAACCATACAGAACCCAAAGAACAAGCCACAACAAGGTGATTTTCACCATCGGATAACTCTGCCACAACATATCGGCCGAGATCTCAGCGTTGTCAGCAAAACGCAGTACCGAGGCATTCAGGCGCTCACTGAGATACGCGTAGTGGCCAAAATCGAGAAAATAAGCCAGTGAAACAAACCCCCAACTCAGCAGCAGATAAACCGACACGAGGTTTTTAAAGCCACTCCGACAGAGCAGATTCAAGCGCGGCAGTGCCGCCAACAGCAGCAGAGGCAAGCTCAACAACAGCGCCAAGCGCAGATCAAATTTGGCTCCCAGATAAAACGCCTGCACGGTGGTGGCAACCGAAATCGAATCAGAGGGCCAAAAAGAGATTAGAAAACCGAGCCGAAACAGCAAGAAAGCAGCAAAATGAAAGAGGGTTAAAAAGAATAAAAAACGCAAACGGCGAGAATGCCAAAAAGGATCGGACTGAGCGGACATAAAAAAACCTTAACTAAACAGTGGATAAACAGAGCCCCTTCTGGCTCTCTACAATTTTATCCCACCATTTTAAGCCATTAAGGCAACAGAGTGCGAATTTCAACTCGGCGGTTTTCTACTCGTCCAGCAAGCGTTGCATTATTTCTTAACGGGTGGCGTTCACCATAACCTGTGACCTGCAAACGATGACCACTGACACCGTGCTGAAGCAAATAGTCCCGCACCGCGTTGGCACGCTCTAAAGAGAGCTGCATATTGTAATCTCGGCTGCCACGACTGTCTGTATGCCCTGCCAGCAGCAAAACAACCTCATCATGTTGCATCAACTGCAAAGCCAAATTGTGCAAAACAGTCTGCCCCGCCTCAGATAAAATAGACTGATCGTAGGCAAAACCAATTCGCAATTGAATTAACAACGGCTCAACCTGAGCAGGCTTTTCTTTAACGTCAACCGCCTGCCTTTGTACGCCAACGGGAGTCGGAAGCGAAGCCGTTTTCACCACGCTAGAAGAGCGACCCCAACGAGCCTGAAACGCCAGCGCCAACACTTGAGCATCACGATCAAAGTGACTGTAATCCAGTTTAGCACCCCACTGAGAATTAATCGGCCACAAAAAACCGGCACCCCAATGGATGCCGATGTCATTCAAATTGCGTAATGCAATTCTCGAATCCGTAGCCTCGGTACTCAACATATGCAACCCCCCTTTTAGATAAGGTCTGAGCTTTTTTTTCGGCAGCTGAATCAGGTATTCGAGGCTCAGACCATAGGCTTTGTAAGCCAAACTGCCCAGATCGCCAATCTGCGCCAAACGATGTTTGAGACGCACCTCACCCAGATCCAGCGCAAAACCTTCCAACAACCACTCTTTATGCCATTGAAAACCAACCGCCAAACCCAAGCTCATGGCACGATTGTCTGTTATATCAACCCCGAACTGAGTTCGGCTCGGCTGCAAACGACTGATGCCGGTCAATACATTTAACGACCAAGTTGGATTGGGTAACGGTTCAAGGTTCGCATCAACAGCAGTGGAAGTCCGACTGTAACTGACCGGTGAAAAAGCCAACATCGGCAGAAAAGAGAGCGCTGCTAATTTCTTCCGTCGTAAAATCAACAAAGAAAACAGCATCAACAACCAAAAGGGTTCCGCGCTGCCCACTCCCGTCACCGAGGTGCTCAAACTGAATTTAATTTCGTTGTCCAGTTGATCAGTAATCTCATTACGATTACTGTCCAACAGCGGCAGCGGCCGATCACTGAACTGATCCGACCAACCGTCACCGTTCTGATCAATAAATTGATCCACTCGACCGTCGTTGTCGTAATCCATACCACCGGCTTCAATGATGTCCATCAAGGTATCGTTGTCTGAATCGTTATCGAGATAATCGGGCAGGCCATCGTTATCCGTATCCATCGGCTTCAACGGCATCAGCAACAAGCCATCGGAAAGACCATCGCCATCCAGGTCTACAAACTGATCCCAAAGACCATCGTTGCCCTCATCCACACCCAAAGCTTCCAGTAGATCCGGCAGACCATCGTTATCGCTGTCCAGATCCAAATAATCAGGAACACCATCACCATCGCTGTCTAACAAACCTTCCACCTGATCTGACAGACCATCGTTATCGTCATCCAGATCAAATTCATTCAAAATGCCATCACCGTCACTGTCCAAAATACTGATCACCCAGATCGTACGAATCAGCTCAGGGGCTGCATTGCCCGAGCTGTCACTGACGGCATAACGTAAGGTGTAAATCCCAGCCACCTCACTCTCCACCTGACCGCTCACCTGTACTTGGGCAGAGAGATCCCCCTCCACCTGATCCAAAGCTTCAAAGCCAGGCTCTTGATAAAGCTCACCTTGCAAGATAGAAAGCGACGCCTCACCCAATAAGGTGAGACGGGGCGCAGTGAGATCCAGCAACGTCACCTTCTGCTGTGCTTGACTTTGATTGCCATAAAAATCGCTGGCTACCCAAGTGACAAGGGTCTCACCAAGAGGAAAACGGCTTGGCGCATCGTGGCTGAGGCTCACTGAAAACAGATCGTTTGCCGTCGCCTGACCAAAATCGACCGCCGTTAACAGCGTCTCCGTCACCACGATCACATCTGAAGGCAGCATCAACACAGGCACTGTGGTGTCTTGCACCCGCACCGTACGTTGCACAGGCACACTCAAATTACCCGCGACATCACGAACGCGGTAATTCAATTGATACGTTCCCGGCAGCGCACTGTTGACCTGCCCTGAAATGTGCACTGCTGCGCTAAGATCACCGTCCACAATATCGGTTGCAATGACACCCGCCTCTTGATAAAACTCACCTGCTTCTATGGTCACATTGGCATTGCCCAACAAGGCCAACGATGCAGGCGTACGATCCAACACCGTCACCACCCGACTCAATTGCGCAGAATTGCCAAATTGATCGCTGACCTGATAAAGCACCGAATAAACCCCAGGAACATAGGTATTAACCGTACTGCTAACCACCACATTGGCACTTAAATCATTACCCAGATCATCCTGCGCCGTGGCACCGGCATCTTGATAACTGTCACCCGCTTCCAAGCTGACATCGCCACCATTAAGCGTGATCACTGGAACGTGCAAAGGCACTACCTGCACCGTTCTTAAGACAAAAGAAGCATTACCTCGACTGTCTTGAGCATCGTAACGCAGGGTGTAACTGCCCAAGGTAAAAGGGTCAACCATACCGCTGACCTGTACTGACGCACCCACATCCCCATCCACCAAATCAACAGCAGTCACTCCCAACTCTTGGTAAGGAGTGCTGATTTTTAAGGTCACATTGGCATTGCCATTCAGCCCCATCAAAGGCCCTTGAGTGTCCACTACGGTCACCGTCTCTATCGTCGTAGCACGATTACCAACCACATCCACCGCTGTCCAAGTAATGGAGGTGACACCCAAAGGATAAGCATTCAGCCCATTGTGACTCAAGGTCACGGGCGAGGTGTCCAGTACCGTTGGCGGCGTTAAGGTCAACGTACTGATTACGCCTGTTGCCTCTAAAATGTGATTCAGTGGTGGTGTAATTTGGGGTGCTGTTTGATCAATCAACAGCGTCACCGCAGCGGCGGTT
>JAUZRS010000252.1 GCA_030950195.1 Gammaproteobacteria bacterium
CGATCCGGTACGTGCATGGTCTGTAACGATTGGGTCATGACGACATAATCAAAACGGTTGTCGGCGAACATCTGCAAGCCTTCTTTGTCCAGATCAATTTGAATTACATTGACGTTTTTGCGGATGCACTCGGCGATGTTATTTGGGTCAATTTCCAAACCGTAGCCTGTGACCTGTTTGTGCTGTTGCAGATAGGCAAGTAGGGTGCCGTCACCGCAGCCCAAATCGAGAATGTGCGCGCCAGGTTCAATCCATTGGCTGATGATCTGTAGATCGGGACGACCTTGCAGGTCGGTTCTGTTCTGATTCATGTGGGAAACTCGTCGGCGATGCGTTGTAAGTAGGCGCTGAGAATATTAAGGTAATCAGGAATCGGCATTAAAAAGGCATCGTGGCCGTGATTGGCAGTGATGGTGGCGTAACTGACCGACTTGCCTGCTTCCACCAGTGCTTGCACAATTTCTTGTGAACGACTGGGAGCAAAACGCCAATCGGAGGTAAAGGACAACACCAAAAATTGAGCCGTGGCGGGTTTAAGGGCGGCCGCAAAGCTGTCTCCGTGTTCAGCAGCAGGATCAAAATAATCCAGTGCTTTGGTCATCAGCAAATAGGTGTTGGCATCAAAACGATCCACAAACGAACGCCCTTGATAACGCAAATAACTCTCGACCTGAAATTCCACATCAAAACCGTAGTTGATTTTGCCCGAGCGTAACTCACGACCAAATTTAGCCCGCATGGCATCGTCGGAGAGGTAGGTGATGTGGCCCAGCATCCGCGCCAGCATCACCCCACGGCGGGGTTTGGCATCGTGTTCGTAGTAGCGTCCCGCGTAAAAATCGGGGTCAGAGATGATCGCTTGGCGCGCCACTTCGTTAAAGGCGATGTTCTGCGCGCTGAGCTTGGGTGCGGCGGCGATGACCACTGCATTTTTGATCTGTTCGGGGTAATCCATTGACCATTGTAGAACCTGCATTCCACCCAAGCTGCCGCCAATCACTGCTGCCCAGACATCAATGCCCAAATAACGCATAAAACGCTGCTGGCTGTTGACCCAATCGCGTACCGTGACGATGGGAAAATCAGGGCCGTAGTGTTTGCCAGTCTCTGGATTGAGGCTGGAAGGTCCGGTAGAGCCTTTGCAGCCGCCGAGGTTGTTGACCGCGACGACAAAAAAATGATCGGTGTTGATCGCTTTGCCAGGCCCGATGGCGCTCTCCCACCAGCCTGGTTTTTTATCCTCAAGGCTGTTATAACCCGCCGCATGTTGATCACCTGAGAGGGCGTGACAGATCAAAATGGCATTGGATTTTTTTGCATTGAGCTGACCGTAACTCTCGTAGACGAGATCGTAGTGCGGCAATTCTTTGCCGCCATCGAGTGGCAACGGTTCAGAAAAATGCGCTGTTTGGGGTTGAACCAAACCAACAGAGTCGGCAGGCAGGGGGTTGGGCATAATCAATTATCCAAGAGCTGAGGCAGGGTCTGTTATCCGGCACAGTTTAACAAATGAGCCAGCGTGTCGCATCTAGGCCAAGCTGAGCAGCGGTGGAATCAGCAACATTTTCAGCAGTTGCAGCCCCAGTAGCAGTGCGATAAGTGAGAGGTCGATACCACTGATGGGCGGGATCAGGCGCTGTACCGGCTTGAGCAGCGGTGCATTGATCTGATAGAGCAGTTGAGTCACGGGGTTGTAGTTGCCAGGATTGATCCAGCTGAGCAGTGCTTGCACGATGAGGGAAAAGAAAAAAATGCTGAAAAACAGGCCAAGCAGATCGACGGCGGCCAAAATCATCAAGCTGAGTAGGGAGGTTTCTTGTGTGATCAGATGATACCCCGCGACATTGATGGCCAAAGCCATGCTGCTGAGCAGCGCTAATTTGGCCAGAAAAAGCAACCAACAGAGCAGCAGTGCAGCCATGTCTTGGCCGCCAAAGCCGGGCACGATGCGGCGCAGGGGCATCAGTAAGGGGTTGCTTACTTTGACCACAAACTGCGCCACGGGACTGTAATAATCCGCCTGTACCATCTGCATTAAAAAACGCACCGCAATAACAGTAACGTAGATGTCCACCAAGGTATTGATCAAAAAGCTGAGGGCGTTGCCGCCGTAGTTGGCTTCCATTACTGTTCTCCCAGTATTTTTCCTAGCTCAATGGAGCGGGCGTGGGCGGCTTTCAGTGCGCCATCAAATAGGCTTTCTAGGCCGCCTTGTTGCAAATGTTGCAGGGCGGCGGCGGTGGTGCCGCCTTTGGAGGTGACGTTTTGCCGTAGGGTGGTGAGATCGTCGCTGGACTCCAGTGCCAATTTGGCTGCACCAAAGGCGGTTTGCAGGGTTAATAAACGCGCTTGCT
>JAUZRS010000253.1 GCA_030950195.1 Gammaproteobacteria bacterium
ATCGGTAGAGCCGCTAAACAACAGGTTATTAGGAAAGGGTAACACCCCTTTTGCAGGGTCAAATTCAGCTAAAAAAGTCGAATTCACCGTAGGTAAAGTTAGGGTCTTAACAGATTGTGGCGTTCCCAACTGCACACTCTGATCACACCCGACTAAAAATGCCATTCCAAGCAATAAAAAACACGCAGAACACAGGCGACTCATGCAGTCCCCCTAAGATTTAATTATGATTATGACTCCATCGTCTAGTTCCAAAGCCGTCCTACACTCTGGCCTTGCCTCTGATCTATAGAGGCTGACAAGTCTAAGCCTTAGAAAAATAATGTACAGCTCTGTTTGCCATTAAATCTTTTTTTAGAGCCGATAAACTCAAAAAGAGTACCGCTTATCATAAAAACTGTTCAGATAATCATCACACCTCTCTTTCAAACAGTGCTGCCGCCCCCATCCCCGTCCCGATGCACATCGTCACCACTCCATACCTCAAATCCTGCTGCTGCATCGCATGAAGAATAGACGCTGCACGAATCGCCCCCGTAGCGCCCAAAGGATGCCCCAAGGCAATCGCACCACCATTAGGATTCACCTTGGCCGGATCAAGACCCAACTCTCGAATGACGGCCAAACTCTGTGCCGCAAACGCTTCGTTTAGCTCAACCCAATCCAGCTGTTGTTGCTTCACCCCCGTCTGCTTGAGCAGCTTGGGTACCGCTGCCAGCGGCCCGATGCCCATAATTTCTGGAGCCACCCCCACCACCGAGTAACCAACAAAGCGTGCCAAAGGCTGCAAACCGTAACGCATAAGGATTTTTTCACTGCAAAGCAACAGCGCCGCCGCGCCGTCGCTTACTTGCGAGCTGTTGCCCGCCGTCACCGAACCGCGTGCAGCAAACACAGGCGACAATTTTGCCAACGCCTCTAAGCTGGTATCGCAGCGCGGCCCTTCGTCTTCGCTCAGCCAATGTGATTGAATTTCAACCACGCCAGTAACCAAATTTGGCCGTCGCTGCAGCACCTCATAAGGCAAAATTTCTGCATTGAAATCACCTCGTTTCATCGCCGCCAACGCGCGCTGATGACTCTGCAAAGCAAAGCGATCCTGATCTTCACGGCTCACCTGCCAACGCTGAGCCACCGTCTCAGCGGTCAACCCCATACCGTAAGCAATGCCCAGTCGCTCATCTGTAAAAATACGCGGATTGAGCCTCGGGCGATGACCGCTCATAGGCAATAAGCTCATGCTCTCCACACCCGCTGCCAACATCACCTCCGCCTCACCGAGACGAATGCGATCCGCCGCCTGCGCCACCGCTTGCAGACCCGAGGCACAGAACCGATTCACCGTCACCCCTGGCACCGATTCCGGCAACCCCGCCAGCAGCAGCGCCATGCGCGCAACATTCAACCCCTGCTCCGCCTCAGGAATGGCGCAGCCCACCACCACATCCTCTACCTGTTCCGCATCCAGTTGCGGCACAGATTCCATCACCCCCTTCAACACATGCGCCAACAGGTCGTCCGGGCGCTCCTGAGCTAAGGCACCTCGATGCGCTTTGCCAATAGCGGTGCGTTTCGCCGCCACTAAATAAGCCGCTTGAATTTGTCTGGCCATGCTGATGCTCCTCTTAGTTACGTAGCGGTTTGCCGGTTTTTAAGGTGTGCAAGATGCGCTGTTGCGTCTCTTTGTTGCGCAACAAAGCCATAAACATCTCGCGCTCCAAAGCTAAAACCCAGCCCTCATTCACTCGACTGCCCGCCTCCAGATCACCGCCGCACAACACCCGCGCCAAACCTTCGGCCACCGTAAAATCGTAAGGAGAGATAAAACCACCCTCACGCAAATTGAACAGCTTGGCCTTCAACGTTGCCAAACCGCTGCGACCTAAAACAGGTATTTTCATCGGCAACGGTGGCAAGTAATTGGACTCCGCCAATGCCTTCGCCTGCTGTTTAGCCACATAGAGCAACTCATCCACATGAGGCACAATCGGATCCGCAGGCCGTAAATAACCCAACGCTCTGGCCTGCTGCGCCGAAGCCGAAACCTTAGCCATGGCAATTTGCTCAAAATAACCCGCCACAGGAAGCAGCGGATCAGCCCCCTCAGGCAGCCCCTCCAAAGCGCGCCACAGCATCTCTTTGCAACCGCCACCGGCAGGCACCAGCCCCACCCCCGTCTCCACCAGACCGATGTAACTCTCTTGCGCGGCCACCACTCGATCACAGTGCAGCAACAACTCACAGCCGCCGCCCAGCGCCAGCCCCTGTACTGCCGCCACTGTGGGAACAGTGCTGTACTTGAGACGCAGACTCACCTGCTGAAATTGCTCCACCAGCGTTTCAACCTGATCCGCTTGACCTGCCGCCACACTCTCCAACACCAGTTTCAAATTAGCACCGGCACAAAAAGGCGCGTGCGGCTGCCAGATCAACAACGCCTTAAACTCCCTTTCCGCCAACGCAATCGCCCGCAGCAATCCCACCAGCACCGCACGATCCACAGTGTGCAGTTTGCTCTCAAAGCCCAGCACCAACAGGCCATCGCCGCTGTGCCAGAGACGCACTCCTTCGCCCTCTTCCACCACCGTGATCTTCTCTGATGGCAACACACCAACAGGCCGAGGCCGAAACAGTTGACGCTGATAAACGGCATGTTCTGCAAGGGGCTGAAAAACGCCGTCACAGGCAGACCACGAAGCCAGCTTGCCGTGAATCTGCGACTGTTGAAACACCCAATCGGGCAGCGGAGCATCTGAAAGCGTCTGCCCCGCTTCAATCTCAGCTTGCAACCACTGAGACACCAGCTGCCAGCCCAGCGATTGCCACAGTTCAAACGGCCCTTGCTGCCAACCAAATCCCCAACGCATGGCCAGATCCAGATCCGCTGCATTGTGTGCAATCTCCTCCAGATGAAACGCGGCGTAATGAAACAGATCGGCCAACAACGAACGCAGAAATTGCGCTTGTGGTTCATCACAAGCCAACAACGCCTCGAAGCGTTTTTGTGGATCCTTGATGGCAAACAGCGCCCCAAGATCCGGCGCTATTTTCGCCGCACTGACTCGATACTCACCCAGATCAGGCTGATAAACCCGAATTTGACCCTCAACCTTTTTATACACACCCGCGCCGCTTTTTTGTCCCAATGCCTTTTTCGCCAATAGATCCATAATCCAGCTCGGCAGGGTAAACTGCTGCTGCCACGGATCATCCGTTAACCGCGTTCTTAACGAACCCACCACCGCCGCCAAAATATCCAGCCCCACCAGATCCATGGTGCGATAGGTGGCGCTTTTAGGTCGCCCCAACAGCTTCCCCGTGAGCAGATCCACCTCTACTGGAGCCAGTTTAAAACGCTCGGCGTGATGACAGATGGAGACAATGGAAAAGGTACCGATGCGGTTGGCGATAAAGGCCGGCGTGTCTCGTGCTCGAATCACCCCTTTGCCCAAGCGGTGGGTGAGAAACGCCTCCAGAAAATCGAGCATTTCAGCATCGCTGCCCGAGTGGGCGATCAGCTCCACCAAGTGCATGTAACGCGGTGGGTTAAAAAAGTGAATGCCACAAAAATGAGGCCGCAGCGAAATCGGCAAGGCAGCGGCTAACCTTTCAATGCTCAAACCCGAGGTGTTGCTGGCAAAAATGGCCTCAGGATTGAACTGCTCTGCCACCTGTTGATAGAGTGCCTTTTTTATCTTTGGGTTTTCACTCACCGCTTCAATCACCAGATCACAGTGGCGTAATTGAGGCAGGTCATCACGGTAATTGGCCGCTTGAATGCGCGCTAAAACCATTTTATCCAGCAACGCTTCCGGCTTGAGTTTAGCCAGACCCCGCAAGGCTTTTTCCGCCAAAGCGTTCGGCTGACCCTCTGATTCTGAGCAGAGGTCAAATAAACGCACCTGTAAGCCACTGTTGGCCAGATGAGCGGCAATTTGCGCTCCCATCACCCCAGAACCCAACACCGCCGCTGTTTGCATTTGATTGAGTGCTCTCATCTTAACCACCCCATTCATGGATTAAAAATACCGTAGGTTGGGGTCATAACCCCAACAAAAACCAAATCAAATTCAAGCCGCTCGATTGGGAACCGAACAGAGCCGCAGCTCCTCCGCTTTGAAGCTGTCTACTTGAATCGCCTCCTGCACCGCCCTTTCCGCCTCTCGCAACAAACGCGCTTCAGCGGAAGTGATTAAGGACTCCTGCAACAATTTCTCAAGCCACTCGGCGTACTCCAAATCAAAGGGTTGCGGTGACACTTGAGACAAACGGCGTTGAATCGGTTCTGCCAACAACTGCGCCTGAAATGCCACTTCAATGCGACCACAGAGATCTTCTTTTTGACCACACTGATAAAGGCCATCACAGAGCCGTTGCCGAGCCTCACCGTCCTCTGTGATCAGCCTTGCCAGTGCATGATCCAGAGCATCACTGGGCGGTTTACGCCACACACCCAAGGGGAAAACCCAACGCTGCAACACCAGACCCAAGCCTCGGCGAGGAAAATTCTGGCAGAGAGCCAACAGCGCCTGTTCAATTTGATAGAGGCAATAATCACAGCCCCACTGCAACAGCACTCGATCCGACTTCGGTCGCCCCTCAGCGGCAAAACGTTTCAGCAGAGCCGAGGCAAAAAAGAGGTAGGCCAAAGCATCGGCAAAGCGCGCCGAAATTCGCTCGCGGCGTTTTAACTCACCGCCCAAACTCAGCAGAGCCACATCGGATAAAAAAGCAAAAGCGGCACTGTAACGCCCCAGATGTTGATAATATCGCCCCTCAAACCCCACCACCGGACTCGGCAAACCACGACCAAAACTCAACGCCGACCAAAAAGATCGTCCGCTGTTTTTCAACAGATACCGCAGGTGCGCCGTAAAGTGACGATCAAAACACGCCAGATCCCCGCTCTGCGCAGCCTCTACCTCCGCCAACAGATGCGGATGACAGCGCAACGCCCCTTGACCAAAGATAATCAAGTTGCGGGTGAGAATATTGGCACCTTCAACAGTAATCGCCACCGGCAAACTCTGATAAGCCAGCGCCAAATAATTCCGAGGCCCGACACAGATGCCCCGCCCGCCGTGCAAATCCATCGCCGCCGTCACCACCGTGCGTGCGCCTTCGGTCAAATAGTGTTTCAAAATGGCGGAGACCACCGCCGGTTGCTCACCGCTGTCCAAGGCGCTCAAGGTCAAACGCCGTCCCGCATCCATCATGTAGGTCAACCCCGCCATGCGTGCCAGCACCTCCTCCACGCCTTCAAAACGAGCAAGAGGCACACCAAACTGCTGACGCAAACGGGTGTACGCACCCGTGGTGAAACAGGCCATTTTGCTGTAACCCACCCCCAAGGCAGGCAGCGAAATGCCTCTTCCTGCGGCCAAAGAGTCCATCAGCATCGGCCAGCCACGCCCCAAATTAGCCTCACCGCCAATGATCCACTCCAATGGTACAAACACCTCTGAACCCGTGGTCGGGCCATTCAGAAAGGCCATATCCAGAGGAATGTGCCGCTCACCGATCTGCACCCCTTCTGTAGCGGTTGGAATCAAGGCACAAGTGATGCCCAGATCGACCTCACCACCCAACAGGCCATCGGGATCATAGGCTCGAAACGCCAAACCCAACACCGTCGCTACCGGAGCCAAAGTGATGTAGCGTTTTTGCCAACTGACCCTCAACCCCAACACCTGCTTGCCGCGATGCAGCCCCTGACAGACCACACCATAATCGCTAATGGAACCGGCATCGGAACCGGCACGCGCCGAGGTCAACGCAAAACAGGGCAATTCATCGCCGCGCGCCAGACGGGGCAGATAGTAGTTCTTTTGGGTTTCACTGCCGTAGTGCAGCAGCAGTTCTGCCGGCCCCAAGGAGTTGGGCACCATTACCGTCACCGCCGCACTGCCACAGCGGCTGGCAATTTTCATCACTATCTCAGAATGCGCCAAGGCTGAAAAACCGAGACCGCCGTACTGTTTTGGAATGATGATGCCGAAAAAACGCCGCTGTTTGAGAAACGCCCACACCTCGGGCGGCAAGTCGTGCAGTTGATGGGTAATCTGCCAATCGTTCAATAAACGACACAGCTCATGGGTTGGGCCTTCAATAAAGGCCTGCTCTTCATCGCTCAGAGGGTGAGCGCCAACGTTCTCTAGCTTGCCCCAATCGGGGTTACCCTGAAACAGCTCAGCCTCCCACCAAACACTGCCCGCCTCAAGGGCAGCACGTTCTGTGGCAGAGATGGGAGGTAGGTTTTTGCGTACCCTTTTCATGGCAGGACGACTTAAAAAATACATCAAAGCACCCCTTAATTATGCTGAATCCTCTCCAATATCTGACACTGATTACGCTGTGAGTTCGATTTACCCCCAAATCCCTCGCCATTTTTATGGTATTAACTCTGGCTCTGTTGGCGTAAAATGCGCCGCTCGATTTTTATTTCTCCTAAGGCCTGCTATCTCATGGAAAAACAGTATTCAGAAATCATCAGCTCCCTCGGTGAAGACCTCACCCGTGACGGACTGCGTGACACGCCTAAACGCGCCGCTAAAGCGATGCAGTTTCTCACTCGGGGTTATCAACAGAGCGTGGAAGAGGTGGTTAACGGCGCTATTTTTGAGTCGGACACCGATGAGATGGTGATCGTCAAGGAGATCGAGCTCTATTCTATGTGTGAACACCACATGTTGCCGTTTATTGGCAAGTGCCATGTGGCCTATCTGCCGAAGGGCAAGGTGATCGGGCTATCAAAAATTGCTCGGATTGTGGATATGTACGCGCGGCGCTTGCAGATTCAGGAAACTCTCACCAAGCAGATCGCCGAAACCATCAATGAGGTCACCAACGGTTCTGGTGTTGGTGTAGTGATCGAAGCCAAACACCTCTGCATGATGATGCGTGGGGTAGAGAAACAGAACTCGGTGATGACCACCTCGGTGATGCTGGGGCGCTTCCGCGAGGACATCAACACCCGCAATGAGTTTTTGAATTTGATTCGGTAATTAAAGATCCGTGCCTGACTGTTGGTACAAACCACCGTCAGAGAGGCGCATGGTTTTTTCCATCCGCGCCGCCAATTTGAGGTTGTGGGTCACCACCACAAAACTGGTGTGGTACTCACGATTCAGATCCAAAAACAGCGCCATCACCTGCTCGGCGGTGTGCTCATCCAGATTCCCCGTCGGCTCATCGGCCAGAATGCAGCGCGGCTTGCTCACCAAGGCACGAGCAATGGCGGCGCGCTGACGCTCTCCCCCCGACAATTCACCTGGTTTATGCTGCAAACGGTGTGACAAACCCACTTCGTCAAGCAGTGGCTTGGCCTGCTTTTGCGCCTCTTTCAAACTCAGACCTCGAATCAGCAGCGGCATGGCCACATTCTCCAAGGCACTGAACTCCGGCAACAGGTGGTGAAACTGATAGACAAAACCCATCTCTTGGTTACGCAAGGTGCCGCGCGCCGCAGGCGAGAGACGCGCCATATTTTGCCCACCTACCCAAACCTCACCAGAGCTGGGGGTATCCAGACCGCCCATCAAGTGCAACAGTGTGCTTTTACCACTGCCCGAGCTGCCAACAATAGCGATCTGCTCCCCTGCCTGCACCTCAAAGTCGATCCCTTCTAAAACGGTCACATCGTCCATACCGCGCTGCACAAATTTTTTCTGCAATTGGCGACACTCCACCACCGGCACCTTAATCTCACTCATAACGCAACGCCTCTGCCGGATCGACTCGCGACGCTTGCCACGCAGGGTAAATCGTCGCCAACAAAGTCATGCCAAAGGACAACATGGCGATGTTGACCACATCATCCCAATGCAGGTCCGAGGGCAACTCACTGATGTAATAGACCTCAGGGGAAAGAAACTGAATCCCTAAGAAACTCTCCAACATCGGCACCAAGGTACCAACGTTCAGCGACAGCGCCACCCCACCCATCACACCTAAAAACGTACCGATCAAACCGATCAAGGTGCCCTGCACCAAAAACACCAGCAAGGTGCTGGCAGGGGTCAGTCCCAAGGTGCGTAAAATAGCGATGTCTGCCTGCTTGTCCGTCACCACCATCACCAAGGTTGAAACAATGTTGAAAGCCGCCACCGCCACGATCAGCGCCAAAATAACAAACATCACCGTTTTTTCTGTTTTAACAGCACGGAAGAAATTCTGATTTTTCTGCGTCCAATCGGTGATCCAGTACTGAAACCCCAGCTCTTCCTTCAGACGTTTGATCACCTGCGGCGCTTGAAACAGATCCATCAAACGCAAACGCACTCCCGTCACCTCACCCGTTTTCATCCGCAGCAGACGAGCGGCATCGTCAATGTGAATCAAGGCACTGGAGCGGTCGTATTCGTACATCCCCACCTGAAAAATCCCCACCACACTGAAACGTTTCAAACGCGGCAACACGCCCATCGGTGTGACGTTGGCTTGCGGGGTCACCATCGTGACTTTATCGCCCACCTCAACACCGAGAAAACGCGCCAGATCATAACCGAGCACAATACCAAAATGCCCTGCCTTCAGATCATCTAAACTCCCCTCTTTCATCTTTTCAGATACTTCGGAGACCTTCGGTTCATGGCTGGGCAACACACCTCGAATCACCGCACCGCTCACCTGCTGGCCATTGACCATCATCACCTGACCCTCAATGTAAGGCGCAGCGCCCACCACCTCGGGGATCTGATAGGCCTGCTGTTCAGCACGTTGCCAATCACTGAGATGACCCACATTAGCGGAGATACTGGCGTGAGCGGCCATGCCAAGGATGCGTTCGCGCAGCTCCTTTTCAAAGCCGTTCATCACCGACAAAACCGTGATCAACGCCAACACCCCGAGGGCAATGCCCAGCATCGAAGTGAGGGAGATAAAAGAGATGAAATGGTTACGCCGTTTGGCACGGGTGTAACGCAGACCGATAAACAGAGGAAGTGGTAAGGACATGGGGGCGGATTAAAGCACAAAGTACCAATTAAGTCTAAGCGGGGTCTGACTAAAATCCTCAGACCCAACAATTGCCTTTATTCGCACGACGAAAGGCTTTAAACCCTAAACCATCTCACAACGCAGACGACGATGCTCGATCACAGGGAAGTTTTTCCGCGTGCTGTTAAGGCGCTCTCGATCCAACCGTGCCGAAACATAGCCCACACCTTGTGACATCTCAGCCAATTTACTCCCCCAAGGATCGACAATCACACTGTGACCGTAGGTGGCGCGACCGTTGATGTGATAGCCCCCTTGTGCAGCAGCCACCACATAACTCAGATTCTCAATCGCTCGGGCGCGCACCAACGGCTCCCAATGGGCTTTACCGGTAATGCTGGTAAAGGCGCTCGGCACCGCCGCGATCTCCATGCCCTTATCCACCAACTGTCGAAACAGCTCAGGAAAACGCAGGTCATAACAGATCGCCAAACCCAATTTACCAAACGGCGTATCCACCACCACCGCCTCGTTACCAGGTTCAATCACCGACGACTCATGATAACTGTCGCCGCTCTCTTCGATCTGCACATCAAACAGATGCAGTTTGTCGTAACGCGCCACCTGCTCACCTTGGTCATCAAACAACAGGCACGATTGACGCACCCTTTTTTCATCGCTGCTGCTCAATGGCACCGTACCGCCCACCAACCAAATGCCGTATTTTTTCGCTTGGTCAGCGAGAAAATCCTGCATCAAGCCCGCCCCCGGTTGCTCCATCACTTTGAGCACATCCTCTGGTTTCATCCCCATCATGCCGAAGTTTTCCGGCAAGACAATCAGCTCAGCACCCGCCTCAGCTGCGTTGCCGATTAACCCCGCTGCTTCCAATAGATTTGCTTGCACGTTTGGCCCAGAAGCCATTTGAATTGCTGCAACTGTACTCACTGCACCTACTCCTTAGAGGTTAAAATTTTTATTTGCAAACGGTTCGCAGCTTGACTGCCAACACGGATCTGAATCTGCGCAGAGGGAGTTCCCAATGCCACCAGCCAATCTTGCAGCTCCTTTGCCCATAACAATCCATTCTCCCCTCCCGGATAGAGCACTTCAATCCGCTGTGCCGGATCGTCACGCCAACCTTGCAGCAACGGTTCAACCGCTGGCAAGGCCATCACCCTCTCACCGCTGCGCGGCTGCGACCACTGCTCAGCAGAGATGGCATACAACGCCTGTGCAGAGAGTGACTCTGATAACAAACACCCCATTAATAGAGCGTAACGCAGTACTACCGAACTACAACTCATCGTCATTTGCATCCTCAAAACTCTCTCCCGCCACCAGCACCAAAGCGGGATTCGCCCAACTTCCGCTCAGAGTATATTTTAATTGTCCCAGCTCCTCGACTTTTGCACCCATGGACTTCAAAATTCCCTCCAGAGCCAAAACCGCCAGACCCACACCTGTACCACCGGCCAACAACCCCACCAAAGGCAGTGAACCGGCCAAATTAGGGTTAATGGTAATCACCTGATCGTAATCTTGTGCTACCAAACCGGTGCGCCCCTTGACCAACACATGCCCAATCGGCCCTTTCATCATCATGTTGCTGGTGTAGGCCTGACCATCAGCAAAAGAAAAACGGCCCTTAATAAGATCAAAGCCAAACCCCTTGCTAAAAAAATCTTTGAAATCCAACGACAAACGACGAGGCAAGGCCTGCAAACTCAACAGACCAAAAATGCGCCCCACCCCCGGATTCAGAGAGCTTAATTGCCCCTCTTTAAACAACATCGACAGATTGCCTTTCAGCGTCGCCGCTTGAGGCTGAAAAGGCGATCCAGGCCAAGAGAGGTTCGCTTTCAACGTGCCATGACCTTCATGAATTGCATCGACATACCCCAAATCCCGAAAGCCTGCTCCCAAATCATCGCTGCTGATGGTCAATTTCAAACGACTCTGCTGCGCCACCACCGCCCTGCGATCCGCACTCTGTTCCGAACGCCAATAGCCTTGAGCCAGCATTTCCAGATTCGGGTTGGTAAAACCCAAACGCCGGATCGACAGACCATCGACTTCACGCCTTGTCTGCAACTGCACCTGTCGCAAACGCTGCTCTCCCCAGCGCAACTCCTCAATGGAGACTTTCAGAGGGGGTAACAAACGCGGATTAATCAACCACTCTTCCGATGATGCAGCGCCCTCATCTAAACCCGCTCGCTGAAAGGCACTCAAATCCAACTGCGAGAGATTGATCACCAAGGGTTGGTTTATAAAGTCCTTTCTCGACAGAATCATGCGCCCCCGCACTCCGTCGCTGTTCAGACGAGCAATCCAGTTATTCGGCTGCCGCTCCAACTGCAACGCCACCGGAAAGAGCGGTTTACCAAACAGGGTCGCCTGTTTCACTTTCAGATCCACCGCCGCCAACAGATCCTCAGCCCCTTCACCACCCCCAGAATCAGTTTGATTTTGGATCACCGCCAACCAACGATCCAGCGGCAACTCGGGCAGAGTTCCAGCCAAACGAATCCCTTGAGCAACGGGTAATTCAGCCTCACCGTCATGAAAACGCAGTTCACCTCGCACCAACTTGACCGCTTTGCGTTGGTGCTCAAACTGAAACAGACCGCGTACTGCTTTACCGTATTGAAAACGCAAAGTCTGCACACCCAAACCCGAAGCCAAACGAGTCTCCAATAACAGTCTTTTCACCTCTTGCTGCGATTTAGTAAAGGGCTCTGGCAAACTGACCTCTGTACCTTTTAACGTACTGCTCAAACGCAACAGAGGTGAGCCAAAATCAGAATGTGGAATGTCCAGATCCAATTGCCATAAAGAGCGCCCATGCAGATAATTTCCCAGAGCCACGTTATATTGTTTACTCAAGGTAGCCGCTTTCTGCTGAGTACGAAAACTCAAACGGGTCACGCTTTGGTTTTTATCTTTTAGCAACGCCGTTTTAATCCGCAACTGGCGGCCATTCAGCCGTGCCCGCACTTTTTTAATCACGAAGGCTTTTTCACTGAAGCTGATCGCTCCATCACAGCGACTCAAACGGACATTTAGCTGCTTTGAACTGAGGCGGTTTTGGTTTAAATTCAGCACACCCGAAACTTTGGTACGTTGTGTTGCCGCAAGAGGAATGTCCAGTTGTAAGCCTAAAGTTGCTTCACCTTTGGCCTGCAAATCCAATAAAAAATTCCCCACCGAGGTTTTTAATGGGCTGTGACGGACAAAATCCAACATCGTTTGCAGTTTGCCGCTTAAATTGGCATCCACTCGCAGTTGCGCCTGCTGCAAATCTTCAAACGTAATTTGGCTGTCACTTAAAGCAATTCCACGAGAATTGGCCGCAGCGGCATGAATATCCAAGCGCGGCCCAAAAAAGTGTAATTTCGCCTTCAACTGCTCAATTTCAGGCCAACGGGGGTCATATTGCAAACTCACTTTATCCAAATCCAAGCCGATATCAAACACGCCCTCATGATCACGGAAAGGAAACTGATCCGCCTGACCGTACACAAGCAGCTCACCTGAGCTGAGTTCGCCGCTTTTAATACTGTTATCCAACCAGTTAACTAAATTTGACGACATAATACCAACCGGTAAATAATCCGAGAGGGCGCTCAAATCTCCGCGCAAAAAATGGCCGCGCAGATCCAAAAAAGGCGCTTGTTGCGGTTTAAAACGCAGCTCCACGCGGGATACGATAGCCAGACTCTCTGCGGCCAGCTGCAACTTCGGTGAATGCAGCTGCCACTCCGCCCCATTTTGGCTCAGTTGAAAAGCCCCCTGCAGCTGGTTGAGGTGCAGGGGTTGGCGAAACAGACTCGGCAATTCAAAACGTACCTTCTGGCTGTCCAAGAGCAGGGTTGCTAATTTAGCATCAACCTCAACTGCACCGTGCAAACCCTGCACACTGGGCAGGGCTTCATAACCCTGCCAACCCAACTGGTTAAATTTTGCGTGTAAATCAAGTCCCTGCAAACCCGTTTGATCAGGGCGATACTGCAACTGTAAATCTTGCACTTCACCATGCGGGTTAAGCCGTTGCACATTCAGCAACAGGTGTCGCACTTCAGACTCAAACGAGCGGCTAGGAATCATTTTTAACAGCGGCAATAGTTCGTGCAGACGCAAATAGTCAGCAGAAAAAACCAACTCGGTGGCTTTTGTCAGACCTCTGGCATTTGAGGAAAAACTAAACCCACCCAGCGGCCAAGGTTCTGCTGTACTCTGAAACTTGAGTTGATTAACATCCAAACGCCAACCCAATTTTTCCGGCTGCCAGTGCCAATTGGCGGAAAATTTCTTCAAGGTCTGCAACTCTGACGGCTCTGAACGCGAGGCAACAGACAACTCTGCCAGTGCCGTTTTAGCACTTAAAGAGGTCAGTTGGCCCCGATCCCAGCGACTCCAAAGTTCAAATTCAAACCAGCCCGACTCGATCTGAAATGGACTCTCAGGCCAATATTCCAGCCAATTGTGCAGCCGCAAACGACGGGCTTTGAAGTAGGACAACCCTTGCCACAACTCGGGGTGATGAGCGGGCCCCTCAAAATCCAAACCAAACTCTAAGGTTTTACCAAAACGAAACGGCAAATCGACTTTTGCCCACAGACGATGCCGCTCACCTTCATTGCGAACCTGAATGTCCACATCATCAAAACGGTAACTCTGATCGTTCAATTCGTCGTAAAAATGCAGCTGACTGTCGAGCAGTTGCAGACCCCGAACCTGCTGCAACCACTTCAAGTATTGACGACCATCAGAAGCACCTTCAGCATCCAAACCGGCCAAAGAGAGGTTGCCCTGAAGATCCCGATGAATTTCTAGGCTTAACCCCTCCAGACTGATGCGCCGAATCTGAAAACGATGGTGACGAATCACTCCGGCTAGATCCAAATCAATGTACGCTTCAGCCAGACGCAGCTCCTCCTCACCAGACTCCGCACCGATCAAGCCGATATTGACCAGCTTTAAGCTGGGGGCAAAACCACGCCATTGAAGATCCAATTTTTCAATCTGCACCTGCACTTGCAGATAGTCGCTGACCCATTGCTCCACATCGGCGCGATAATCTGCCGCAAAGGGTAATAACAGACGCATCGCTCCCACAAAGACCGCAGCGGCAATCAAAGCTACCGCCAACAACATCCAAGAAAATCCCCACACTCTGTTTAAGATGCCTTTCATCACATCACTACAGTAATACGATATCGTACTGCTCTTGGGTATAAAGCGCCTCCACCTGCAAACGGGTAGAGATACCAATAAAACCTTCCAACTCCGCCAAACTGTTGGACTCCTCATCCAACAGCATGTCCACCATATCCTGAGAAGCCAACACCATCATCTCTTTGGCATCAAATTGGCGTGCTTCACGCAAAATCTCCCGAAAAATCTCATAACAAATGCTCTCCGGCGATTTCACCGATCCCGAACCCTTACACTCTGAACAAGGCTCACAGAGCACGTGTTCCAGACTTTCTCGGGTACGTTTGCGCGTCATCTCCACCAGACCCAGCGCGGAAACATCACAAACTTGGGTTTTTACGTGGTCTTTTTCCAGACACTTCTCCAATGCCCACAACACCTGTTTTTTATGCTCTTCACGCAACATGTCGATAAAATCAATGATGATAATACCGCCCAAATTACGCAATCTCAGCTGCCGTGCAATCGCCTGTGCCGCCTCCAGATTGGTCTTAAAAATGGTCTCTTCCAAGGTGCGGTGACCAACAAATGCTCCCGTGTTCACATCCACCGTGGTCATCGCCTCAGTCTGATCAAAGATCAGATAACCACCGGATTTGAGCTGCACCTTACGTCCCAGCGCTTTTTGGATTTCGTCTTCCACATTGTAAATATCAAACAACGGCCGCTCACCTGGGTAGTGATCGAGGCGATCCAAAATCTCTGGCAAAAACTCCTCGGCAAACATCTTCATTTGTTGATAAGACTCGCGAGAATCCACTCGAATGCGTTCAATAGAACCGCCAAACATGTCGCGTAAGGTACGCAGCTTCAAAGGCAAATCCGCATGTACCAGAGCGCCTTTTTCCACGCTCTTAACCCGCTCTTGAATCACCGCCCACAATTTATCCAGAAAATCCACATCCCGCAGCAGAGCCCCTTCTTCCGCTCCTTCCGCAGCGGTACGAATGATGTAACCGCCCTTCAGCTCTTGGCGATACTCTTTCAGCATATTTTTCAGCCGATTACGCTCTTCATCACCCTCAATTTTACTGGAGATGCCCACATTGCACTCACCGGGCATAAAGACTAAGTAGCGAGAAGGAATGGTTAGATGCGTGGTCAGTCGAGCACCTTTGCTGCCCAAAGGGTCTTTGATCACCTGCACCAGCAGAGTTTGACTCTCATGCAACAGCTCATTGATTGTTCGTTTTTCTCCCTCGCCTTTACGTCCGGCATTACACGCAATATCGGAGACGTGCAAAAAAGCGGTACGTTGCAGACCAATATCAATAAAGGCCGCTTCCATCCCCGGAAGCACCCGCACCACACGGCCTTTATAAATATTACCTACAATGCCCAAACAACGCTCACGTTCGATATAAACGTCTTGTAATGCGCCATTTTCCACCACCGCCACCCGCGTCTCCTGCGGGGTAATATTGATCAACAGTTCCTCGCCCATCATGCTCTTCTCCTCTATAAATCAATCGAGTTCGTTAGCGGTGATAGGGGTGGTTGCGATAGAAGCTCCAAGCGCGATAAAGCTGCTCGGCTAAAATCACCCGCACCAGCGGATGAGGAAAGGTCAGCGGTGAAAGACACCAGCGCTGATCCGCTCGTTGCAAACAGGCATCAGCCAGACCATCAGGCCCACCCACCAGCAGCGCAACATCGCTGCCTGCTGGCATCCAATTGGCCAGCTGATCCGCCAGCTGTGCGGTTGACCATGTTTTGCCACTCAAATCCAGCGCCACCACATGCGCGCGCGCTGGAATGGCGGCCAACATACGCCCCCCCTCCTCCTCTTTCATCCGCTCAACCAGTGCATTTTTCACCCGCTTGGCAGCGGCCACCTCATGTAAAACCAAGCGACACTCAGCGCCCAAGCGTTTGGTGTATTCCTGATAACCCTGCTCCACCCACTTGGGCATTTTATTGCCCACCGCAATCAGATGAATACGCACCGCTGTGTCAGGAGGAGGCGGCTTGACGCGCCGTCTCTGCATCCAGAGACCAGAGCTTTTCTAAGCAATACAATTCACGGGTTTCAGGGTGCATCACATGCACCACCACATCCCCCAAATCCACCAATACCCAATTACCCTCGCTCTCGCCTTCAATACCCAAAGGCTGCTCACCACTTGATTTCATCACCTTCACAACGTTCTGTGCCAATGACTTTACATGCCGCTGCGAGGTGCCACTGGCAATGATCATGGTGTCACAGACGTTGCTTTTTTTGCGCACGTCCAACACCACAATATCGATCCCTTTCAGGTCTTCCAACGCCTCTTGAGCCAAGGCGGATAACGCTTCACTTTGCATAATTCTTCTGTCCAATCACGATAAATAGAGCCGGTGTTGTTCAATGTAATTGCGCACCTTTTCCGGCATCAGGAAACGCAAATCACCACTTTTAGCCGCCAATTTGCGGGTCTGAGTGGCGGAAATATCCAATTGTGTCACAGGGTGCAACAGCACCACCCCCGACGGTTTTTCCAACAGGCGACGAGGTTGTCGGGTAGAAAAATGTTGTAACAGATCACCCGGTACTCCGCGCAGAGGCACCTCAGACCCAGGCCGTGAGGCCACCACCAGATGCGCCAAACGCAGCAGATCTCGCCAACGATGCCAGCGATGAATGCCCGCAAAGGCATCCATACCCAAAATCAAGCAGATGGGTCGTTCACCCAATTCTTGACGCAGGGAGGTCAAGGTATCCACCATATAAGAAATCCCCTCTCGTTGCAGCTCACGCTGATCCACACACATGCCCTCCAAACCCTCCAACGCCAACTGCAACATCGCCAAACGATGCTCCACACTGGCTTTGGGTTTGGTTTTATGCGGTGGAATGCGACAAGGAATAAATCGAACTTCCGACAAGTTCAAATCCTGCTGCATCTCCAGCGCCGGTCGCAAATGACCGTAATGTACCGGATCAAAGGTGCCACCAAAAATACCAATGGGGCTCATGGCTGCGCTCTCACGTTACTGACGAATATGGCCGTCACCCAACACCACATACTTCTGGCTGGTGAGCCCTTCCAGACCCACGGGTCCACGGGCATGGAGCTTATCGGTGCTGATGCCAATCTCAGCCCCCAAGCCGTATTCAAAGCCGTCGGCAAAACGACTCGACGCATTGACCACCACCGAGCTGGAGTCCACCTCGCGCAGAAAACGCCGCGCCTTGCTGTAATTTTCCGTCACGATCACATCGGTGTGATGAGAGCCGTGCGCCTCAATGTGATCCATCGCCGCCTCCATATCAGCCACCACTCGAATTGACAATACGGGAGCCAAATATTCTGTATCCCAATCCTCGGCGGTGGCCATAATCATCGATTCCACAATGGCACAACTGGCCGCACAGCCGCGTAATTCCACATCTTTTTCAGCATACAAATCCGCCAGCTTGGGCAGCAATTCTTTGGCACGGGAATGAGCAATCAACAAGGTTTCCATCGCATTACAAACCCCATAACGATGGGTTTTGGCGTTCAAAGCGATCTTAAGCGCTTTTGCCTCATCCGCATCATCATCAATGTAAACATGGCAGATGCCGTCCAGATGTTTGATCACCGGCACTAATGACTCACGACTGACTCGCTCAATCAGATTTTTACCACCACGAGGAATGATCACATCCACGAACTCTTTGGCGCGCAACAGCTCACCCACCGCCGCTCGGTCGGTGGTGTCGATCACCTGCACCGTGGTCGCGGGCAGCCCCACCGCTTGCAAACCTTCAGCAATGCAGACCGCAATGGCACGGTTGCTGTGAATCGCCTCGGAGCCGCCGCGCAAAATGGCCGCGTTGCCCGACTTCAAGCAGAGCGCCGCCGCATCGGCGGTCACATTGGGACGCGACTCGTAAATAATGCCAATAACTCCCAGAGGAACGCGCATTTTACCCACCTGAATGCCCGAAGGGCGATGGCTCATATCCGTAATTTCGCCAATAGGGTCTTGCAGCGCGGCCACTTGACGCAAGCCTTCCGCCATCGCGATGACCCCATCGGACGTCAACGCGAGGCGATCCAACAGTGCGGAATCCAAACCGTTGCTGCGCCCAGCGGACAAATCCTTGGCATTTTCTTGGGTTAAAATTTCACTTTTAGCCAACAACACCTCAGCAATCGCCAACAAAGCTCGGTTTTTCAAGCCACTGTCGGCACGACTGAGCAAGCGCGCCGCTTGACGCGCCTGCTGTCCCACACTGGCCATATAAGTTACAACATCAAAAGTCATGGTTTTCGTTTCAGTTTGGGCTGGAAAAACGGTAAAAAAATGGAGAAATCCAAAAAACACCCTATTTCAAGCAAAATTAGGAAAAAAGAAAGTGGCCTATAGTAGACCAGCTACTCTCTATAAGAAAGCCTGAGCCGCACACCAACAACTCAAAAAGAGCTGTTTCACGTCATCGTTTTAAGACACGAAAGCCCGCCATGGTCAACGCCAATTGCAACAGTGCCTGCCACGCATCACCCTTCTCTTGGCCTTTCACCAGCCGTTCAATTTGAGCACAACGCTGCAACAAGCGTAAGGTTTTCGCGTAGCTGAGACGCTTTAAAGCCGCCTGATAAAATCCCTGCTGACTGCTCCAGATGCCCAGTTTGGCCATTGGCAGCGCGCCTGCCGGAAAACTCAACTGCGCCAGCAAGCGCAGATCACGGCTCAACAACCAAAGCAGCAGGTTGGCCGCCGTGCCTTCCGCTTGCAGCCCATAAAAAACCCGCAGCACGCGCTCGATGTCTCCCAACAACACCGCTTCACTGAGGGCATAAAGGCTAAAACGCGCGCTGTCCGCCACCGCTTGCTCCACCTGCTCGGCGGAGATATTTCCCTTACCGTGCAGCAGTTCGAGTTTCTCCACCTCCTGCATCGCCGCCAACAAATTACCCTGCACTCGCTCCACCAACAGCGCAACAGCCTCTTCAGAAAAGTGCAATCCTCTCGCCAGCAGACGACGATTCAACCACTGTGGCAACTGCGCCCGAGGAATCTCCCGCACCGCCACCGTCACACCAAGGGCATCCAAGGCTTTAAACCATGCTCCTTTGAGGGCGCTTTTATCCAGTTTGCCACAGCTGATCAGCAACACCGCATCCTCTGGCGGACGTTGGGCGTAATCTCGCAGCGCTTGGCTGCCCTGCGCGCCCGGTTTACCACTGGGCAAGCGCAGATCCAACAAACGACGACTGGAAAACAGCGACAAACTGTCAGCACTGGATTGCAATTGATCCCAACGGAACTCTGGGGTGACATCCAGCACCTCACGTTCCAAATAACCTTCAGCTCGAACGCGAGCGCGTACCGCATCTACCGCCTCACGCATCTGCAACGGCTCATCACCGTAGATCAGATAGATCGGAGCGATGTGTTTTTTCAAGGAAGCCGGTAATTTATCAGGATAAACGTTCATTCATTAAGCTTTTCAAAAGACAAAGGGGTATTATACGTGCTGCTGCTAAAACTGCGCGGCTTAAGCCCATCATTCAACTCTGAGAGCGCAACCACGTGATTAAAAACCGTTCTATGTCAGCTCATACCTCTTTTTACCGTTTTACACACGCCTTGATCGGTCTGCTGTTATTGGGGCTTTCTCCGTCCCTGTCGGCCAATGACGAGTGCCTCAAAGTGGTCTTCAAACACTACTGCTTAGGTGGATCAGTAGATGAACTGCTGGCCACTCATCCCAATGCTAAACGCAATCGTTCCGAACAAGGCCTGCAACTCAAAATCACACAGAAAAACCAGCTATTGATCATTGACGCTAAAAAGGGACAGATTGTGCGCATCAGTCGCCAACAACCACCGGGCCGTTGGATCAACTTTGAAACGTGGAAGCGCAAACTGGTGCGCCTCTATCGCAAGGCCGAAGTACTCGGTTACTTCCCCGCGTACGCCAGTTCACGCAGCTCGCGTTTAAACGCCATCAACGCCGGTAAAGGTTTTGCCCATGACCGTTGGTCACAAAAAGGCTGGCATGTGGATCTGATCTGGAACAATCCTGATTACATACTTTTGAGCTATCAACTCAATCCGACACAATCACCCAATATTAACAACGACGACGACCTTTAATTTATTATGCTCTATCCACTTCTGCGCAGCGCGCTGTTTACCCTCGATGCCGAAAAAGCCCATGACATGACCCTAAAAGGTCTTGATCGCCTACTAAAGCAGGGCCTGTTAGCCCGTTTTATGAAAAGTCGCGTACCGCACTCGCCTCGTAGCGCAATGGGTCTGACGTTCTGCAATCCTGTGGGACTGGCAGCGGGCCTGGATAAAAATGGCGAATACATCAACGCTCTGAGCAACCTCGGTTTTGGTTTTCTGGAGGTCGGTACGGTCACCCCACGCCCGCAAGCAGGCAATGAAAAACCCCGTCTGTTTCGCCTTGCCCATCAACAAGCGATTATAAATCGTATGGGGTTTAACAACAAAGGGGTTGATTACCTACTGGATCAGGTGGAAAAAGCCCAATTTCGCGGCGTACTCGGAATCAATATTGGCAAAAATTTCGACACCCCCGTTGCCAATGCTACCGATGACTACCTCTACTGCTTGCGTAAGGTTTATCACAAAGCCGATTACATCACGGTCAATATCTCCTCCCCCAACACCCCCGACTTACGCTCTCTGCAACTGGGTGGCGCTCTGGTTGAACTGCTGCAAAGCCTCAAAGCCGAGCGCAAAGCACTGCAACACGCCTACGGTCACTACGTGCCAATGGCGGTTAAAATTGCACCCGATTTAAGTCCCAGAGAAATCAAGGCCATCGCCATCAGCCTGATGGAACACGGCATTGATGCAGTCATCGCCACCAACACCACCAGTGGCCGCGAAGGCATTGAGCACAACAAACACGCAAAACAGACGGGCGGCCTCAGCGGCAGACCCTTAATGAAAAAATCCACACAAGTGGTACGCGAGCTGGCTCAACATTTGGAAGGCACTCTGCCAATTATCGCTGCTGGAGGAATATCCAGTGGAGCCGATGCCCAGGCCAAAATTGATGCCGGAGCCACGTTGATACAAGTTTACAGTGGACTGATTTACCAAGGCCCTGGTTTGATTCGTAACATCGCTCGCGCACTGGAAGATTACCCCCCGAGGTAATTGAGCAACACACGTTATTACATTCGCTTAGACAAAAAATCCTCAATCACCGCTGGCAAGGATTCAGGTGTACGGATACGCAACTGCTTATTGATGTTCGTCTGCCCAAACACCACCTCAATCGCCGAGGTTTTTACCTTAAAAATGCGTTTAGCCAAAAAAGCCACCATATAATCCGTGGCCTTACCCCCTTGAGGAGCGGCAGTCACACTGATTTTCAGCTGATCACCCTTGACCTTACCAATCGCATCCCGTTTGGCAGCAGGTGTCCCTAAGACATTCAAAACCAACACATCACCGTCCCAATAACAGAAACCTTGGGGCTTTTTCAGCGCGGCAAACGGCTCAGCTGCACTGCCTTTTTTTATCTCAGCTTTACGCCTTCGTTTTGCCATAATCTCATTACGCTTAAAACGGCATGGGGTTATGGCTGATGGCCGTGGCGTAGATATAAACAAAGGTTACCACCGCAGCCACAAACGCCATGTTGCGAACCGACTTGCTTTTGCCTCGTTTTAGAGCCACGGTGCCCAAATAGATGTAGAGCAATAAGGCCACAATTTTGGCCATAATCCAACTCTGATCCAACGGATTCCAACCGTACATCACCAACAAGCTAATCGCACTGAGCAGCAACACCGTATCCACCACATGCGGCAATACCTTGACCAACTTCAAATGCAATAACAGCGGATTTTTCATCATCCAAAAACCGCGCAGTAAAAAACCGGCAATCGACAACAACGCAAAAATAACATGAACCTGTTTAACCACAGCCAACATCACTTAATCCTCTTTCCGAGTTAACACGTATATTTTTTCATACCAACCACCCAAACCACGCTCTTGCAGCTCGCCTTTCGCTGGAATCTCAAACACCTCTTTTTGCTCTATTTCAAAGTGAGCAGAAAAGAGAGACTCAACCTCAGATTCACTCACAGAAAAGGGCGGGCCTGACATCAGCTCTTGCGGGTATTCCATCGTTACCAATAATATTTTACTGCCGGTACTTAGCAGCTCAGCCATCTTATTGGCGTACTCCACTCGCATCGCATCGGGCAGTGCAACTAATGCCGCCCGATCAAACACCAAGCGACAACCTTTTAGCTCGCTCTCACCCAAAGCGAAAAAATCACCGCAAAACAGCGTCACATTCTCAGCAGAAAAACGCTCAAAAGAACCCTGCTGCTCTGCCTTAACCGCCAACCGGTTCTCAGCAAAAAAATCCTGCAAGGCCCTTTGACTCAATTCAACCCCAAGCACCTCATGGCCTTGCTGCTGCAACCAAAGCAGATCCAAGCTTTTACCACACAGTGGCACAAAAACAGAACCCGCCTCATTGCCCGTTACATCAGACCAATATTTTTGCAGATGAGCGTTGGTCTCCACTTGATGAAAACCAATCTGCCCTTTACTCCAGCGTTGATGCCAAAAATCGTGCTCCATAAAACGTTCCTCTGTGACAACGTGGTAAAATTTTTGCCATTCTACTCCATGATTCCGAGTAAGCGAGCCAAAAAACCGTGATGAATTATCTCTGGGCAGGGTTGATTATCATCAGCCTGCTCTCCGCTGTTGGCCAAGACATCAGCGATGAACTCAATAACCGTTGGTTAAACGGCCAGACCATCCATGCCCGCTTGAGCCAAAATGAATTAGGCGAAGTACTGATTCAACTGCCAAAACAGCAGCTTTACGCTCACTGGCAAGGCCAACAACTGCAACTCAAGCCCGATCAAAACCTGCCCCCGCACTGGCAAAACATTGCAGCGCAACAAGATACAAAAACCCCACTGCGTTTAAGCATCACCCCCAAAGGGCAACAAAACGGCTCCGTGCAACTCGTGCTGCCCGAAGTACATCATGTTCGGCTCAAGGCCATCACCGAAGCCGCCTTTGATATGGCCAAATTCGGCGTTAAATTGGCGCTTGGGCTGGCGGGAATTATGGCGCTCTGGCTGGGGCTGATGCGCATTGCCGAACAGAGTGGCCTGATTAAAAAACTGGTCTGGCTGGTACGCCCTCTGCTCGCGCCGCTGTTTCCCGACGTGCCCAAAGATCACCCTGCCTTTGGCAGCATCAGCCTTAATCTGACCGCCAACCTACTGGGTTTGGGCAACGCTGCCACGCCGATGGGCATCCGTGCCATGCAGCAGTTACAGGAACTGAATCAGAATAAAAAAGAGGCCAGCGATGCGATGTGCATGTTTCTCGCCCTCAACACCTCCAGCGTGCAACTCCTGCCCCCTGTCACCTTGATCGCGCTGCTTGGCGCACAGAGTGGCGAATTGATTTTGCCCATTATTCTCGCCACGCTGGCTTCCACCACCGCAGCCATTATCGCGGCCAAACTCTACGCTCGCAGAGGAAAAGCCTCATGAGCTTTTTTTCCAGCCTGATTTTGCCACTGCTGATCGTCGCCATTATCGTTTACGGTTTGCTAAAAAAAGTCCCCGTTTATGAGGAGTTTGTCATCGGTGCTAAAGAGGGGTTTGCCACAGCGGTACAGATCATCCCCAACTTGGTCGCCATTCTGTTTGCCATTGGAATGTTTCGCGCCAGTGGCGCAATGGAGTTTATCGCCACTCTGCTGGCTCCTCTGTTTGAACTCATCGGTTTTCCCAGCGAACTGCTGCCAATGGCTATTTTTCGCCCCCTCACCGGCAGTGGTTCGGTGGCCATTTTGGCCGAACTGATCCAGACCCACGGTGAGGAGAGCCTGATCGTCAAAATGGCGGCGATCATGTTCGGCTCCACCGAGACCACGTTTTATGTGATTGCGGTCTATTTTGGAGCCATTGGAGTGCATAAAATCCGCTACGCCGTGCAAGCGGGGCTGATTGCCGATTTCGCAGGCATGGCAGCAGCGGTGACGGTGGGTTATTGGTTTTTTGGCTGAAGCCATTTTTTTCCTTGATCCTCGCTGAAAAAACCGTACAATGCGCGCTCCCATCTTATTGGGGCGATTAGCTCAGCGGGAGAGCACTGCCTTCACACGGCAGGGGTCACTGGTTCAATCCCAGTATCGCCCACCAATTTCACATCCAAAATAGCCTTATACTGCTTATCAATCAGCATTCTTACGCCTTGCCACAGCACTTTTTATACTTTTTACCACTCCCACAAGGACAAGGATCATTACGCCCCACTTTGGCCTCAGCACGGCGCACCTGAGAAACTTTTGGCGCACGGGCATCTAGGAAAAACCACTCATCGCCTTCGCGCTGAAACAAGCTCTCTTCGTGATGTGCTTCACGGTTGTCCTTATAATTGTAATGAGCAATAAATTCAATCAATCCTTGCTCATCACTGGGCTGGCCTTTTTCCGTATTGACGATCTCCAGCCCCAGCCACTCCGACTCCTCTGCCCAACTGCGGGTATGTTCCAGATCAATCTCCGCGCGGGTTTTTTCATGCTGGGTTTTTACGATGTACTCCATATTGGCCATCGTGTGAGCGGTGTAACGCGAACGCATCAACGCCTCGGCGGTGGGCGCTTTTTGCGCTCCGCTGATGTAAACACCACAACACTCATCGTATGGTTTTTTTGACCCACAAGCGCAATTACTCATTTTTTTATTTCTCCATTAGAAAAACTATTATTGATCTTTTCTTGCTGCAACAATGCCAGCAACTTCTCTTTACTCCAACGCAAATTATCCGCATCCAGATAATGAAACAGCGCCGCACACTCTTTTTGTGACTGAAAATGCTGCCAAGTCAGATTAAAACTGATCTGCCCCAATGAACGAAACAGCAGATAACCCAAAGTGGCAATCACCACCGCCCCCACGCTCTGCCCCTCGCTCCAAGCGTAGGCGGCCAAAACATAGCTGCTAAACGCCGCCAGCACAATCGCCGTATTGATTTTACATGCATAGGTCAAAACCCGTGTGAGATTGGCTTCCAAACTCATGGTGAGTCCCTTGAGGCATCCTCTGGTGCTTCGATGCGTGGAAAACGCACATCCATCACCCGCTCACCCAGCAGCAACACATAACCTTGCTGACGTTCCACCCCATCGAGGCTGAAATCAAAGCGATAAAGGCGCGCCACACGGATTGCTCCCGCTGCGTCTCGTTTCAGGCGCATCTGATTCAACATCACACTGCCATCCAACAACTGCACGCTCTGCCGCTCACACACCTGCTGCGCTCGTCGCATTGCATTTTCACGCGCTTTTGTACCGCCCCACCAGAACCAGACCACAAATACCAATAAAAACAACGTTACCTCTGTACCCATAATTTCAAACCTTGCTAAACTAAACATCATTAACACAGCGGCTGATTCAATTGGTTTCCCCCTCTCTTTTGAATCAGGAGAAACCCATTGAGCATGTCGTGGTTGCCACACAGAACGGTGGGTTTTCGGTAGAGAAAACTAAGGAAGCCGCTCGATTTGAACAGCATTAAAAAAGGGTAATCTGTCCTGTTTTCGGAAAAAGTGGCTGCAAGGGCAATGATCATAAGTCGTTCTTAGAGAACCTAATCAGGAAAACCCCGAAAGTAGCTAAAATCTGAAAATCTATTTTCAATAATCTGTAATAACTCACGGTTTAAATGATCAGCTGGATTTTTTTGTTAGCACTTTTCTTTGATTTTCCACATAGTCATCCAGTAATTGCCTAATGATTTTTTGATATTGCATATGATGTGTTTCCGCAACATCTTTAAAATAAGCAAGACTATCAGAACTAAGAGAAATAGTAATCTTTGTATTTTTATTTTTTAAAGCCAATTCAGAGGGAGAAGGTAAAAAGTCGGTTACCATTTTAAACTCACCAATGGGTTCATTGCTGTATTGAATTTTGCTCATAAGTTTTTTTTCCTTTTCGCCAATAACCCGCACCGAAAATTCGGATACACCCAGAACGATAAGTAAAACGAACAGTTAGAATCCCTGTTTTATCTTGATTTAACCCAAAGCAGTAATAACGCTTTTCTTCTTGACTGTGAATTAAGTCTTCTGCAATTACACGATTTTCATCCATAAACGCAAATTGGGCTTCATTAAAAGAAACACCGTGCTTACGCTGATTTTCAATATTCTTTGACTCATCCCATTCAAAATTTGATTTACTCATAAGTACAGAATAGCAAATATATGGCTATTTATCCATACTTTATAAGCATTTACCCAGCGTGCGAAGCATGGCTAATACATCTCCGTTGGGCAAAGCCGCTTCAACAAGTACAGTGACTCTACGAGAACAACGATAATCGCTGCAACCACCCCAAAACAGTGGCTTCGATCCCACTTAGCAACAAAACCGGTCGTAACCGCCCACCATCACGGTCTATACGTCGTTTAATTCACCACCTGATCCGTTATGGCACTACTTTAGCAGTCATGATCATAAGAGCGAGAAACCGTGGAGGAACCGCGCACCATGAGCGACAGGGATAACAACGCACACCCCAGCACCGAACCCGACTCCTACCTCAACGGAGCCAACAGCGCCTACCTAGAACAGCAGTACGAACAGTACCTCAGCAACCCCAACGCCCTCGACCTGCAATGGCGACAGCATTTTGACCGACTGCCGAAAAAAGACCCACGCGCCCCCGCCGAAATCTCAGAAGCAGAAATTCGCCAACAGTTCTACCGCTT
>JAUZRS010000254.1 GCA_030950195.1 Gammaproteobacteria bacterium
GCTGTCACAGGCAATGGCGGAGCATCTGCTGCGCATGAGCGGTGTTCGTGTTCCAAACGAAAGCTGGCAAGCCGCCAACGTGCCTCTGCACCTGCAGATGCGTTTTGAAATCGTCGATGCCAAAGGCAACATTCTCAAACAAGGGCGCGATTTAAAACAATTGCAACAGGGTTTGGAAAGCTCAGTGGAAGCCAGCATCAGCCAAGCGCCCGAGCACGGTTTTGAACAGGCTAACATCACAGCTTGGGACTTTGGCACACTGCCAGAATCACTGGAACTGGAACTGGAACAAAACGGCATCACTTTAATCGGTTACCCCGCCTTGAGTGTAGAGGGCAAAAACCTTGCGCTGAGACTTTTTTCTAGCAAAGAAAAAGCCCAAGCAGTGATGCCCGCAGGGCTGTGTCAGCTCTACAAAATGCAGCTCAACGAGCCGCTCAAATACCTGCGCCGTAAGCTACCCAATATCCAGAAACTCTGTCTTGCCTACCATCGAATCGACAACTGCGCCAAACTGAAAGAGGATCTGATTGATGCGACTATTTTTGCCTGTTTTATCCGTGATAAAGACCTGCCACAAGATAGGGAACGCTTTTATAAACAGCTTGAGTTAGGCAAAAGCCAGCTCATTGAACAGGGCAACCACTTAAGTGCTTTACTGGAAAAAATTCTGACGCACCACCAAGCCATTCAGGTGAGAATCAAAGGCAACATTGGTCTGAATCAACTTGACGCCATCGCTGAGATCAAAGAACAACTGGCACATCTGATCTACGCTGGTTTTTTGCCTCAAACCCCACAGGAGAATTTACGCCATTACCCACGTTACTTGCAGGCTATTTTACGCCGCCTGGAATCACTAAAACGTGCGCCCACAAAAGATCGACAGCACCGTTTAACGCTGCAACCGCTCTGGCAAGCCTGTAAAACTCAATTAGAAAAACAGCGAAATAGGCCATTGGAACAACAGCCTGAATTGGAAACACTGCGTTGGATGCTGGAAGAGCTGAGGGTTTCACTCTTTGCCCAGCAACTGGGAACAACGGCACCCATCTCGGTCAAACGGATTGAAAAACAACTGCAACGGCTTAAAACCTCAGAGTAAACACAAACGCTACATCGGCTGCACTGAAGACAGCGATGTCTTACCGACAACACGCTTCAACAGGGAGCGTAATTTTTTAATGCTTTGCGCACCCAAGAGCGCATTGCTCACTTTGCCATCATCAACCACCACAAAAGTGGGGGTGGCACGAATGCCCAAAGCGCGCGCCAGGACTGCATCATGCTGCACATTCAACTTAACCACATTGTTATTTTCCAACATCAAACCGTCCACCAACAGAGTCATGTCACGGCACGGCGCACAGCGATCACTGTAAAAGTAGAGCAACACTCGACCTTTGGGCTTAAAAAAAGAAGTGTTCGCCATATCAACAACTCGCCGTCCTCGCATCCGCAACAGCGAAAAATAGAACGAAAATTGATACAGCAGAACAGCACTTACCACTCCGACCACAACATAAAACATTACTGACATAACGGCGCACCTTTGATTGTCTATCCAAGACTCAACCACCCTGCAATATTTCCGCCTCTCTTTGCGCTAAAAACGCCCAAAAGCTAAAGTGCAGAAGTACTGTCTTCCTTGAGTGTCATATATACGAAACAAGTTCAGATTATGACATTCAGCTGAATCCAGTCTTAAAAGCAGTACGGCTCTTGCGAGTATTTTGTGACCGACATCTCAATAATTAAGAATAAAGTGCTAAAGCACGCCAAAATTATCAAAATCACCAACTAATGTAAGAAAAACCCCGCTCTTGCAACAACATCAGATCATCCGCCCCACTGGGAACCACTTTAGCAAAATCAACCATATCCTTCTGCTCCCACTGCAAGGATTTCATCGTATTCTCACAGGCATGAAACGCCACGCCGTAATCGGCCAACGAACGTACTTTTTGCTGCACTTTTTCCGACACGGGGCGCTTGGGATTTTTGGCCAACAAGTGAATGCCCTCAGCGAACACCTCCACCACAATCTCCACATCATCGCCGTATTTACGCAACACCGCGCCGACCGAGAACAGAATGTGATCATGATAAGCCGGATCGGCTTTATTCAGTTGATAGACCACTTTGTGTGGCGAACGGTCATCAAAATGACTCTCTGTGTGGTGCGCCCACAAGCTCATCGGCGACAAAAGCAACATCGACAACAGCGCCAATACGCTGTTTTTTCTACTTAAAAATCTCTTCATGCTCTTCTTCCCCTTAGTTTTTTAAACTTTTATTCACCACTTCAAACAGATCTTTGGAGAGATCTTGCTCGGCAAGGCGCTGTAATTGCCCTTTCATCAACTCTTGGCGATTTTTATCGTAACGTGACCAGCGACTCAGAGCCGTGGCCAAGCGCGCCGAAATTTGCGGATTGAATCGATCCAGCTCAATAATTTGATCCACAAAAAAACGATACCCCGCACCATCCTGTTGATGAAATACCACTGGATTGCTCATCGCAAAAGCCCCAACCAAAGAGCGCACCCGATTCGGGTTTTTAAGATCAAAATCAACGTGCTGACGCAAGGCTTTGATCTGCTCCAATGTGTCGGGCAACTGCGCCATCGCCTGCAAACTGAACCATTTATCCATCACCAAACGGTCTTGCTTCCACTGCTGATAAAAACGACTTAAAGCCGCTTCGCGTACCTCTCCCGCCACCCCATTTAACGCCATTAACGCCGCCATCACATCGCTCATGTTGCTGCCCGCTGCAAACTGCTGCTGTGCAAGTTCCAGCGCCGCCTCGTTTTGCAGGCTCACCAGATAGGCCAACGCGACGTTTTTCAGCCGTCGTTTGCCGATGGAACGTGCATCCGGAGAATAGTCACCCTCGGTCAGATTGGCTTGATAAACGGCGGTAAAGCGCCCCTCTAAGGCTCTGGCCAACGCCACACGGACAAACTCACGCGCCGCGTGAATGGCATCCACATCAATCACCGCCATCTGCTCGGCCAACATCAATTCAGAAGGCAACGTTAACGCTTCAGCGGCAAACGCCGGATCGGCCTCAGATTCCTCTAACAGCTTGGCAATGGCCGCGATAAAGCGCTCCGGCAACTGCAATTTTGCACCGCTCTGCACCGCTTTGACTAACTTAAGCAGCAAACCCTGAGAAAACTGCTGCCCCGCTTCCCAACGATTAAAGGCATCGCTGTCGTGCGCCATCTGCAAAGCCAATGACTCATCACTGCGCGCCATCTGCAAAATCACTGGCGCTGAAAAACCGCGCAACAGAGAGGGGTGAGGCTGAGCCTCTATACCCTCAAAGACAAAGTTCTGCTCGGCCTCCGTGATCTCCAACACCCGCTCAATCCCATCGGCTTCTGTTTCACCCTGCAACCGCAAGGGCAACGCCTCGCCACTGGACGAGAGCAAACCCATACGCAGCGGAATCTGCAACGGCAACTTCTCATCAGCAGGCTGC
>JAUZRS010000255.1 GCA_030950195.1 Gammaproteobacteria bacterium
CGTAAAAAACGCGACTCCTCCATGCGTGTGGCGATTAATTTAGTCAAAAGCGGTGAAGTAGATGCCTGTGTCAGTGCGGGCAATACTGGGGCGCTAATGGCCACAGCGCGTTACGTGCTCAAAACCCTACCTGGTATTGACCGCCCTGCCATTATTTCCACTCTGCCTGCCGTTGGCGGACATACCCACATGCTTGATCTGGGTGCTAATATCGACAGCAGTGCCGAACACCTGTATCAATTTGCCGTTATGGGATCGGTTCTAAGTCACTCTTTGGACAACATTGCTAAACCGAAAGTCGGTTTGTTAAACATTGGCGAAGAGGAGATCAAGGGCAATGAGCAGGTCAAACAAGCGGCTAAATTACTCGCCAACAGCAATCTAAACTACATCGGTTTTGTGGAAGGTAATGACATCTTTAATGGCCGTGTTGATGTGGTGGTCTGTGACGGTTTTGTCGGCAACGTCTCGCTGAAAACCTGTGAAGGGGTGGCTAAAATGATTGCCAATGCGATGAAAGAGGAGTTCAATCGTTCATGGTTTACACGACTTTTGGGGCTGTTTTCACTGCCGGTGCTCAAATCACTGAAAAAACGCATTGACCCTCGGCGTTACAACGGTGCCAGCTTGCTTGGTTTGCAAGGCATCGTAATCAAAAGTCACGGTGGTGCCGATGCTTTAGCCTTTGCCAATGCGGTCGAAATTGCCATTGAAGAGGTGGCCAACGCCATCCCTGATCGCATTCACAAACATCTTGAAACACACCTCCTAGAAGGAGAGAACGTGTGAAATATTCACGCATTAGCGGCACCGGCAGTTACTTGCCCGAGACCATTTTAAGCAACGCCGACATAGCCAAAATGGTGGATACCAGTGACGAATGGATTCAAGAACGCACGGGAATTAAAGAGCGCCACATCGCGGCAAAAGAAGAGACCACTTGTGACTTGGCTGAACACGCCTGTCGCCGTGCTATGGAAGCCGCTGGCAAAAGCAAAGGCGACATTGATCTAATCATCGTTGCTACCACCACTCCCGACCAGATTTTCCCCAGCACCGCTTGCCTGCTGCAAAGTCGTTTGGACATTCACGGTTGCGCTGCATTTGATGTGCAAGCGGTCTGTACCGGTTTTATCTACGCACTCAGTGTGGCCGATCAATTTATCAAGTCTGGCAGCGCCACCTGTGCTTTGGTCATTGGTGCTGAAACCTTCTCACGCATCGTTGATTGGAATGATAGAAACACCTGCATTCTTTTTGGTGACGGTGCCGGTGCGGTGGTGCTGGAAGCCAGCGAAGAACCCGGTGTGCTTTCCACTCACCTGCATGCCGATGGCGATTACGCCAGCCTGTTGCAGCTGCCTCAAGGGGTGTCTCGTTACCAAGAGCTGTTGGATGCCACCGCTTACGTTGAGATGAAAGGCAACGAGGTGTTTAAAATCGCCGTCAATACCTTAGGCCACATCGCTGAAGAGACACTGGCGGCCAACAATTTGGAAAAAAGCGACATTGATTGGCTGGTGCCACACCAAGCCAATATTCGCATTATCAAGGCCACCGCGCGTAAATTAAAAATGTCGATGGACAAAGTGGTGGTGACTGTTGGCGAGCATGGCAATACCTCCGCCGCGTCCGTGCCGTTGGCCTTAGATACAGCGGTACGTGACGGTCGCATTAAACGCGGTGAGACGGTGCTACTGGAGGCCTTTGGTGGTGGGTTTACTTGGGGATCCGCCTTGGTTAAATATTAAAAACTGCCTTAATATCCTTTATTTGTCTATTAAGGCTGCTTTTTTTCAGTTTTTTTCATGAAATTATGCGGTAAACTTCTGAGACACTCTAACCAAGGCGGATCGTTATCAACGTGATAACCCTACTGATCATCGATGACCATGAGCTGATTCGAGAAGGCATCCGCCGCCTGCTCGAAGACCAAGCGCACATCTCCGTGCTGGCACAAGCGGCCAGCGGCGAAGAAGCCATTCGGCTGGCAGCGGAACTGAAACCTGAAATCATCTTAATGGATATTTCCATGCCTGGCATGGGCGGCTTAGAAGCCACCCATCGCCTCTTACAGATGAACCCCAAGCAGAAAATCATTATTCTAACGGCTCATACCGCCGACCCTTTTCCAAAAACTCTGTTACGAGCAGGAGCCGTCGGTTACATCAGTAAAAACAGCGGCCTGAGTGAGATGCAAACGGCCATCGAAACCATCCACAAAGGCAAACCATACATCTCACCGGACATTGCGCAAAAGCTGGCCATTGCCGCCCTCGATCCATCCAATGACTCTCCCTTTGATCGTCTCAGTCAGCGTGAATTGCAAATCATCATGCTCATCTCACAAGGACTGCGTACTCAAGACATTGCCAAACGCCTTTGTCTCAGTCCCAAAACCATCAGCACCTACCGATCCAGATTGATGGATAAATTATCCGTACCCAGCGTAGTGGAGCTGATGAAGCTGGCAGAACAACACGGCCTTAACGAACAGCCCATCGTTTCATAATTGGCGCTGCATACGCAGCGTATTAGACAATGCCCTCCTCCGCTCACACCTTTGATTCTGAACATTTTTTAAAACACCTAAGCAGAAAGCCCGGCGTTTATCGCATGTTCGATACCGAACAAAAAATTCTCTATGTTGGTAAAGCCAAAAACCTAAAAAACCGTCTCAGCAGCTATTTTCGTAAAGAGGTCGATTCTGAAAAAACCCGTTTGCTGGTCAGCCAAATTCAGAGCATTGAAACCACCGTCACCCACACCGAAGCGGAAGCACTGATTCTTGAGTTTCACCTGATCCGAGAGCATCAACCTCGTTACAATATTCTTCTGCGTGACGGCAAAGGCTATCCCTCCATTGAGCTAACCTCGGCCCCTTACCCTCGCATCGCCTACCATCGTGGACGGCGTAACGAGCAACACAGCTACTTTGGCCCTTACCCCAATGGCCATGCGGTCAAACAGAGCCTTTATCTATTACAAAAGCTGTTTCAGTTACGTCAATGTGATGACTCTTTTTTTAATAATCGCTCCCGACCCTGTTTGCAATATCAGATCAAACGCTGCAAAGCGCCTTGTGTGGGTCGAATCAGTGAACAAGAGTATGCCCTTGATGTGCTTAATACCCGCCTTTTTCTGGAAGGTAAAAGCAATCAGGTGGTTGAGACTTTCATTAGTCAGATGGAAACAGCCTCTCAAGCGCTAAAATTTGAACAAGCAGCGCATTTTCGTGATCAAATTCGAGCCCTTAAAATCGTTCAAGAACGACAATACGTTAGCGGTGAACGCGGCAATCTGGATGTGGTTGCTTGCCATCAAGAAGGCGGCCAAAACTGCGTCCAACTGTTTTTTATTCGTGATGGACGCAACCTAGGCAACAAAGCGTTTTTTCCTAAAACAACACTGGACAATAAGGTAACCGACGTTCTGTACGCCTTTCTGACCCAATTTTATTTACAACAAGAGATACCCAGTGAAATTTTGCTCAGCCACGCTCTGCAAGACCAAACTCTGCTCAGTGAAACCTTTAGCCAAAAAGCGGAGAGAAAAATAAAGTTGAGCCACAAACTGCGTGGTGAACGGCAGCGCTGGATGCAGATGGCAGTTAATAACGCCAAAATTGCCCTCACCAGTCGCCTCGCCTCCCGTGCGGGCATGAACCGTCGCCTGCAATCCCTTAAGAACCTATTACAGCTCGAAACCCTACCGCAACGTATGGAGTGTTTTGATATCAGCCACACTCAAGGTGAATCCACTGTGGCTTCTTGTGTGGTGTTTAATGCCGAAGGTCCACTCAAAAGCGAGTATCGACGCTTTAATATCAAAAATATCACCCCTGGGGATGATTATGCCGCCATGTCACAAGCGCTACAGAGACGCTACAGCCGCCTGATTAAAGAAGAATCTTCCCTGCCAGAAATTATCTTTGTCGATGGTGGTAAAGGGCAGCTCTCTCAAGCAGAAGCGATTATCAAGGAA
>JAUZRS010000256.1 GCA_030950195.1 Gammaproteobacteria bacterium
GCACTGGGATCATCGCCACTCAATTTTTCAAACAAGGTAATCCCCAACGCTTCTGACTTAAAACTGCCCGCACAGTTATACGGTTTCTCCTTTAGCAGATAAGATTCAATCTGCTGATCACTCAAGCTGCGAAACGTCACCTCAAAAGGAACCCACACCCTCTGCGCTTGATCCGTTTCACTGTTTAACAGGCACAATCCGGTATGAAACAGCACCGATTTTCCAGAAACGTGCTGTAACTGCTGCACCGCTTTTTCGTGCGTGCCCGGCTTGCCTAAAATCAGATCATCCACCGTCGCCACCTGATCGGAGCCGATAATCAACGCCTTGGGAAACTTATCTGCAATGCTGCGGGCTTTTTTCTCCGCCAGACGCAGCACCATTTTATCTGCCGGTTCATTGTCAAAACGACTCTCATCAGAATCGGGAGCAGCCGTTTCGAAAGCTTGGCCTAAACGAGAGAGCAGTTCGTGACGAAAGGGTGAAGTGGATGCTAAAACGAGTTTCATGGAAAACCTTTGTAAACGTCGGCGGTTTATTTAATCAGGGTTGTAAAGGGATGCTTGTTATTACGTCGATAAACATCAAAATCTCGATCAATGGTCGCAATGTGATCAATATTCAGTTTTTCTGCCAAAAATACCAAGCAGGCATCAGCAAAATCCATCGGGAGATCGGAATATTTAATGGTTAATGCTCTAATTCTACCAAAATCATTTGGTGTTATCGCCTCTATTGAAACCGCTCCCGCCTCGACCCAACTGAGAAAACCTATTTGAGCCTTTCTATTGAAATCAAGCAGGTGCAATGTTTCGGTAACCGAGGCAAGTGTCGTGATAAGTTCGCAGTGGTTATCCCGAATAAAGTCTACAGAAGAACGATGGTACTTATCACTGCGATCAAACAGAGCAATCAGAGGCCCTGAATCAATCAAAATTTTTCTCATCGTTGTTTTTGTTTTTCTTGAAGTTTTTCTTGAAGCAATGCTTTTCTATCTCTCGATAGACTTTCATATTGGCTGCCATATTGACCAAAAATGGGAGCACCTAGCTCCCAAGCAGAAGGTTTATCCAACTTCTCAATAAATTCAGCGATGCTTTTTCGGATCAACTCCGACTTACTCAACCCCAATTTCTGAGCAGCCTCAACAACACTGCTTTCAAGTTTGGCATCCAACCTCAAAGTAATCATCTGCTTATCTCACCTAAAATGTCTTACGCAGTGTAAGACATTTTATACGACAAAACATCCCATCTCAGTCAGTTTCAATCTCCAACAACACCTCATCAGGATTTACGCTCTCCCCTTTCTGCACATAAATTCCTTTCACCACCCCTGCAATGGGAGCGGCAATTTCACTCTCCATCTTCATCGCCTCAGTAATCAACACCGGTTGACCTTCGCTGACCTGATCGCCCTCTTTCACCAACACCTCAATCACCGTACCCGGCATGGAGGTGGTCACGTGACCCGGTTCCGTAGCACGTTGTCTCCCACTGCTGCTGGTAGGGCTGCTGCTGACCGCCCCGCCACCCATCATCATCTCCGCGTGAGTTTCGACCAAGACTTCCTCTGGCACCCCATCCAGAGTCAAATAAACCGGACGATGACCATCGGACTCATGACCGCTGCCGGTCACTTTAACGTCGTAATTTTCACCGTGCAGAGTCAAGGTGAACTCCACAGGCGCAGTGCTTGCCGGTTCTCCGTTGGAAATCGGCTCCAGCGATTCAGGGGTCAAGGTACCCTCTTCACGCTCTTCTAAAAAGCTTAATCCCAAATCAGGAAACATCGCCACAATCATGGCATCTTCTTCACACTGAGCGTTTTCACCGGCACTGCGCTCTAATTTATCCCACTCTGGTGGCAACAGATCGGCGGGACGCACCTCGATGACCTCTTCATTACCGATGGCCAGTTGGCGAATTTTTTCGCTGACCGTGCCAGGCGCTCTGCCGTAACGCCCTTGAAAATAGAGTTTGACCTCATTGCTGATGTTGTTATAACGCCCGCCTGAAAGGACATTAAAGACCGCTTGGCTGCCGACAATCTGTGAGGTGGGTGTCACCAACGGCGGATAACCTAAGTCGGCGCGCACTTTGGGGATCTCGGCTAAAACCTCGTTCATACGCTCAGTGGCGTTCTGCTCTTTAAGCTGATTGGCCAAATTGGAGATCATTCCACCCGGAACTTGATTGACATGCACACGGGTATCAATGCCGGTAAACTCACTCTCAAATTGATGGTACTTTTTGCGGATCTCTTTAAAGTAAAAACCGATCTCTTGCAGCAGCGGCAGATCCAAACCCGTGGTGTACTCGCTGTCCGCCAACGCCGCCACCATACTTTCCGTGGGCGGATGACTGGCACCGTTGGCCATCGAGGAGATGGCGGTGTCGATGTGATAACAGCCGTTTTCAATCGCCTTCAACTGCGCCATGTCCGCCAGCCCTGAAGTAGCGTGGCTGTGCAGATGAATCGGCACGCTGACCGCAAGGGTCAACTGCTGCATCAAATTCGCCGCTGCGCTGGGGGTTAACAACCCCGCCATGTCTTTGACCACCACACTGTCGCAGCCGCGATTTTCCAGCGCCTTGGCCATCGTTACAAACTGCTCCGTGGTGTGAACAGGACTGAGGGTGTAGCAGATCGTACCTTGCGCGTGTTTCCCGGCTTTTTTAACCGCATCAATGGCAGTGTGAAGGTTACGCACATCGTTCATGGCATCAAAAATTCGGAACACATCCATGCCGTTGTTGGCCGCCAACTGGACAAATTTTTGCACCACATCATCAGAATAGTGGCGATAGCCGAGCAGATTTTGCCCACGCAGCAACATCTGGGTACGGCTGTTGGGCAGCGCCTCACGCAGTTGCCGAAGTCGCTGCCACGGGTCTTCTTTCAAAAAGCGCAAACAGGCATCGTAGGTCGCCCCACCCCAACACTCCAGTGACCAATACCCCACCTGATCCAACTTTTGGCAGATGGGTAACATGTCGGCCAAACGCATCCGTGTGGCCAACAGGCTCTGATGAGCATCACGCAAAACCGTCTCAGTGATTTTTACAGCAGGCATTATTTCAATCCTCTTGTTTGGCATGTGCGGTACAGCAACGGTGCGCAAAAATAGCGGCGGCAATCACTACCGCCTCGCTGCGCGGATCTTGTTTTACCGAGTAGTCGATTAACTCGGGGTGCATCTCCACAAAACGGGTATCAAACGTTGCCGCTTGAAATTCTTTACACTCTAAAATTTCCAACTGATAAGGAAGGGTGGTTTTCACCCCATAAACGCCGATGTCGTTTAGCGCCCGTTTGGCGCGGCGCAACAGACGTGGCCAATCCGGTGCCCAAACGATCAATTTGGCACACATTGAATCGTAATGAGGCGGAATGTAATAGCCCGAATAGATCGCGGCATCGGTTCTCACCCCTGGCCCTCCAGCAGCAAAATAACGAGTGATGCGGCCAAAACTGGGCAGAAAATCGTTTTTCGGGTCTTCGGCGTTGATGCGAAACTCCATCGCCATGCCGTTCACCGCCAGATCCTCTTGTTGTACACTCAAGGGTTTGCCAGAGGCGACGTTGATCTGTTCCTGAACCAGATCAATGCCGGTGATGCTTTCGGTAACGGGGTGTTCCACTTGCAGACGGGTGTTCATCTCCATGAAGTAGAACTGATTATGTTCATCGAGCAAAAATTCCACCGTACCGGCGTTTTCATAGCCCACCGCCTTGCAGGCGCGCACCGCCATTTCACCCAACCACGCCCGCTGTTCTGCATTGATCTGCGGTGAAGGGGCAATTTCGATCAACTTTTGATGCCGACGTTGAATGGAGCAATCCCGTTCAAACAGATGAATGGCGTTGCCAAACGAGTCCCCCATCACCTGCACCTCGATGTGACGTGGATTGACGATGGCTTTTTCCATAAAGATGTCGCCTTGACCAAAGGCTTTGGTGGCTTCCGATTTGACCCGAGGCAGATTAAAACGCAGCTCATCGTCATTATCGCAACGGCGAATCCCTCGCCCCCCGCCGCCGTTGGTGGCTTTGAGCATCACCGGATAACCCATTTCAGCGGCCAAACTCAAGGCCGCTTCGATGTTGGCCAAATTGCTCTCACTGCCGGGAATCACCGGCACCCCAGCGGCCATCATCGCACTACGAGCGGCGATTTTGTCCCCCATACGTGCAATCACTTCCGAACGAGGGCCGATAAAGGTAATCCCACGTTTTTCACAACGACGCGCCAACTCGGGGTTTTCCGATAGAAAACCATATCCAGGGTGCAGTGCATCACAGCCTGTGGCCAAGGCTAAATCAACTAAACGATGCACATTCAGATACCCCGCCACGGATTCAGGGCCAATGTTGTAGGCTTCATCGGCCTTTTTAACGTGCAGACCATGCCGATCAGCATCAGTGTAGACCGCCACCGAGACAATCTCCATCTCAGCACAGGCGCGTGCAATGCGCACCGCAATCTCGCCACGATTGGCGATCAAGATTTTTTTGATCAAGGTTCAAGCTCCTTTCGCAAAACTGAGCGGTAAAGCGGTAAAGCGGTAAAAAGGAATCTCTAGAGTTTTCTATATCATGGTCAGAGCGGGAATCCCAGTGAAAATTCCCCTACGCTCGCAAATAAGCAATAAATTAGCCCGAAACAAGGCTTTGACACTTAGGCCGCTTCTCCTTTATGATTGCGCGCTTATGTTCGCACCGCTTCCCATACAGATCAGACCCTTTGATTTAGCAAAAAAAAATGTCTCCTTTTCAGGGGGAATTTTGCTGTCTCATTTTAAACGTCTTACCGGTTATCTCCTTGATAATTCAGGGAAAGTCACTATTGAAGTGACTTTTGGTAATGAGGTGTCCGGTGTGCGTTACGCTAAGGGCAAGCTCAAGGCAGAGTTTTCATTGACCTGCCAACGCTGCTTGAAGCCGATGCGGTTGCACGTTGAAAACGAATTTTGTTTAGCACTTATTGAAAATGAGAGTGAAGCGGATCAACTGCCTGAGCAGTTTGATCCCATTATCCTCGATCCGCTGGTGGTCATTCACGCTACGGATCTATTTGAGGATGAGTTGATTCTCTGTTTACCTCTGGTGGCTAAACACACTGTTTCAGAATTTTGTTCTGAAACAGAAGAAGAGACAGGCTCTGAGAGCGAAATTTCAGAGAATGACGGTATTGCAAAACGAAAAAATCCGTTTGCAGTGCTGGAAAATTTTAACAAAGCGAAACAGAAACATTAACTTATTGTTTCATGTTGCTTCTATTTATTGATAGTGTTTCGGAGATTGAATCATGGCAGTACAAAAAAGTCGCAAAACCCCTTCTCGTCGTGGCATGCGTCGTTCACACGATGCTCTGAGCAGCGCCACTCTTTCGGTTGATCAGACTTCAGGTGAAACTCACCTGCGTCATCACATCACCGCAGATGGTTTTTACAAAGGCCGTAAAGTCATTGATACCTCTTCTTCTGTACAAGAAGAGAGCGAATAAACAGAATCTGGCTGGTAACAGCCCTTGTTTGTTTAGCTTAAGCGACTCTTTCGAGTCGCTTAACTTTTTGTTCCCCGCTAAATTGAGGCGCTTGCTTTATGACGAGGCCGCTTACCATCTCA
>JAUZRS010000257.1 GCA_030950195.1 Gammaproteobacteria bacterium
TTGACCTCGCGGCAAGAGCGGCAAGTGCGTGGTTTTATGAAAGGTTTTATTGATCTGGTATTTGAATTTGAGGGTCAGTTTTACCTGTTGGATTATAAGTCCAATTATTTGGGTGATGAATATGCAGATTACCGCGTGGAACCGATGCAAGAGTCGATGTTGCAAGAGGGGTATGTGGCGCAGTACTTAATTTACGCGTTGGCGCTGCACCGTTATTTGCGCTGTCGGTTGGTAGATTATGATTATGAGTGCCATTTTGGTGGTGTTTATTATCTTTTTTTACGCGGTATGAACGCCGATGCAGGTCAAGATGAAGAGCAGACGGGGGTGTTTTTCAGTCGCCCGTCGCTGGCTTTGATGCGGGCGCTGGATGATTTTTTTGATGGAGATCAGTAGCGCCTAAAGTGGGCTTGGAATATTGGGCATAATGGGGTCGCCTTTTTTGGATGGTTCTTTCTGACTGCTTTTTTGTGGTTTTTGTCTCTCTTGTTGCTGCTTCTCTTTGTCGGTAATCCAGACTAAAATATCGTAATATTGGCGGATGTTTTTTACATAGTGCAGTGCTTCATTGCCACGGGCGTAGCCGTAAGTCACTTGTTTATACCATTTACGTTGCCGCAGCAGAGGCAGGCTGTTTTTTACATCCACCCATTGACGATTGTCTTCGTCGCGCATGGTGGTGATGCGTCGCGCGTCTTTGAGGTGGCCGTAACCGATGTTGTAGCTGGCCAAAGCCATCCAAACTCGGTCGGGGTTGAGCACCTGACCTGGGATGCGACGCAGCTGTTTGGCAAAATAACGTGCGCCACCAAAAATACTTTGTTTGGGGTCAAGCCGATTTTCTACCTCCATTTGGCTGGCGGTTTTTAGGGTCAACATCATCAAGCCTTTGACTCCAGTAGGTGAGACGGCGTTGGGTTGCCAGTGTGACTCTTGGTAACTCAGGGCGGCCAGCAGTCGCCAATCCAACCGATTCTGTTGGGCGGCCTTTTTAAAATGGGTGAGGTATTTTGGCAGGCGGCTTTTAATGTGGCGCATAAAACGGCGTGTATCGACATAATCAAAGGTACGGATGTGGCCGTAATAACGCTCTTGCAGCTGGGTTATAAGGCCGCTTTTTTTCACCTGTTTAAAAAACTGTTGGGCTTCGTTGTACAGACTGTCGTCTGTTTGACGGCGAAACGCCCAGCCCAATTTTTGTGGACGTGAGAGTTCAAAGGCGACGCGCAATTCGGGGTAATAAGGTTGGTTGAGGCGTAAGACATTGGAGTTCACTACGCTGAAATCCAACACACGATCCCAGACTTGGTTTAACAGCTCTTCTTGGCTGCTGTTGTTGTTTTGCCACTGCAATGTAGGTTGTTTTGCTTGCAGTGTTTCCAGTAGCAACTGATGATAGCTGCCTTTGACCACCGCGCCTCGTTTGCCTTCTAGGTCGGCTATGTTTTTAGGTCGGGGTGTGCCACTGCGGTAGATGAGCTGATTGCGAACCTCTTGGTAGGGAGTTGTAAAGCGCAGCGCTGTTTTATAAGTCCAAGAGACGGTGAGGCCAGCGGCAGCCAGATCAACTTGACCTTGGCTGACCATAGGGAAAAGGTCTTGAAATTGACTGGCGGTGACCAGTTTCAGTTTGACGTTTAAAAATTCTGCAAAGGCGAGTGCCAATTCGTACTCAAAACCCTGTGCTCCGTCTCGGCCTTCGTAATAGGTGCTGGCGCTGTTGATGGTCGCGACGATCAGTTCACCGCGTTCAAGTACATTTTCTAATTGGGTTTGGTGATTAAAGTGCAAATAGAGTGGCGCTAAACCCACTGCCAGACTCAGCAACATTAAAACGGCGAACAGTTTTAGCACGGTTCTGAGCGAAGAGGTTTGGCGTTGTTGGGGGGCTTCAATCATAATAAAGAGTGAGGTTTGTCACCTCGGTTTATTCTCCTTTTTTAGGCATGGTATTTATGTTGACACAATTGGCGAACTTAAATAAACAAGGTCACCTCTCTGATCTTGAGCTGCACTTTACTCTTTCTATGTTGAGCTTGTCTGAGTCAGAGGAGCCAAGTTTGGCGCTGGCCTGCCTGCTGCTCACAGCTCAGAGCAGCGCGGGGCACGTCTGTCTGGAGCTGGTTCAATTTGCGGATCGTGTCTGTTATGCAACAGAGGATTTTGGCGGTTATCGAACGCCTTCTTTATCCCTCTGGTCTGTGCAATTGGCACAGAGTGCGATTGTGGGTCAACCAGGAGAGTTTACTCCCTTAATCCTTGATAAACAGAATCGCCT
>JAUZRS010000258.1 GCA_030950195.1 Gammaproteobacteria bacterium
CGGGCCGCCACTGCGATCCGAGGTAAAAATAATGGACTTACCGTCGGGAGTCCACACCGGTTCGGTATCAATGGCGCTGTTACCGGTCAACTGCTGCAATTTTTTACTCTGCAAATCCAACAAATACACATCGGGGTTGCCATTATAAGAGAGGATTAACGCCAGTTTTTTCCCATCAGGCGACCAAGAGGGCGCACCGTTAATGCCCTTAAACGCCGACACCTGCTGACGTTCACCGCTGTTAATCTGCTGCACATAAACCGCTGCCTTGGCTTTTTCAAAAGAGACATAGGCCAGTTGACGACCATCAGGCGACCAAGCCGGAGACATCAAGGGCTCTTTCGAGCTGAGAATGGTTTTAGCCCCATGTCCATCGGAATCCGCCACATGCAATTTAAAACGCCGTTGTTTACCGCTGCCTTCCGCCGAAATAAAACAGACCAAGGTATTAAACGCCCCTTGCATACCGGTGATTTTTTTATACACTAAATCGCTGATGTTGTGTGCCACGCGCCGCAGTTGCGAGGCTTTAATATTGGAAAAAAGCCGCCCTTCAAGCTGCTGGCTCTGTTGCACATCGTAGAGACGAAACTCCACCTGATAACGTTTTGAATCGCTGATGAAACGCAACTTGCCAATCAACAAATAACTCATACCCAAGGCACGCCAATCGGCAAAGCGAACCTCAAAAATAGAACGGGGTTGAGAGAGCATATCCTCACGGTGCAGCGGTGAAAATTGACCGCTGCGCGCCAGATTGGCATCAACGATTTTAGCCAAATCCATGGGAACCTCGCCATCACCCTGCCAAGCAAAGGGGTTAACCGCAATCGGCAACCCTTGCACCCCTTGGGTAATATCAATTTCCAATACCGCCCACGCATGACCACACAGTAACAGGCTCAATATCCACACTCGGCTTAAAACACGCATATTCAAACAACACACCTTCAATTAACCTTTAAACTTAAATTTAATTTCACGCTCAAACAACGACCGTTCTGGCGCAGGCGGCAAGGCCATTAAACGCCCCATAGCCGACTCAACAGAACGCCGAAACGCCGCATCGCCACGACAATTGGCCACCTGAAAGTCAATGATGGTACCACTGGAGAGCTGCACCACGCTAACCTCACAACTCATACCGGCACTACCGCTGCTGGGCGGCACCCAATTACGCACCACCCGCTGCTGAATATCACGCATGTACTGCAATAACAGACGATTACGTCGCGCCTGCTGCGCAGAAGCCGCTTGACGCTTGGCCTCTGCCTCACGTTGGGACTTCTCTTGACGCGCTAATTCCAGCCGTTTCTGTTTATCCTCCTCTGCTTTACGCACCCGCTCCGCTTGGCGTCTCTTTTCTGCGGCGATTTTACGCTTCTCTGCCGCTTTTTTCTTTAATAGCGCCTGACGCTTCAACTCCGCTTGGCGCTCTTTTTCTGCCTGTTTTTTCGCCAACGCAGCCTTACGCTGCTGCTCTATTTTAGTTTTCTTTGCCGCTTTTCGCTGCTGCTCCGCCTCTTTTTTAACCTGCTCTTTACGCCGCTGTTCCGCTTGACGCTGTTTTAGCTCCTTAGCTTTGCGTTCAGCTACCTGCTTGCGTTGCTGTACTATTTTTTCCTGACGCAGCCGCTTTTGCTCCACTGCTCGACGTTCTTGTTGCTGCAACTGCGCCAAAGCCTGATCCAGCTGCTGCTCATCAACGGCAATCGCCTGCACTGGTTTAATCTCAGCACTGACCTTTGGCTTAGGGGTCGGACTGCCAGCAGAAAAAAACCACAATAGAAACAACACAAACAGATGAACAAAGAGGGAGATCAGCAACGATGATGGTTTTTTCAACAGCTCTTTTAACATGACGATTACGGCTCCGCCGCTTCGGTCACCAATCCCACCTGCTGCGCACCACCCTGCTGCAAGAGGACCATGGCACGCACCACCAAACCGTAAGCGACGTTTTTATCCCCTCGCACCAAGACCTGACGCTTCGGCTGCAATCTCAACGCCTTCTCAACCAAGGCCAAAACCTGTTCTTCCGTCAACACCTGCTTTGGTTTTTGCGCAATGTTCAAATACAGAGAACCATCCAAACTGACGGTCAACAACAGCGGTTCGGTTTTCGTTTCTGGCATCACATTGGCCGTCGCTTGTGGCAAGCTTACCTCAACACCACTTTGCAACAGCGGCGCGGTGATCATAAAAATCACCAGTAAAACCAGCATCACATCAATATAAGGTACCACATTGATCTCTGCCATCGGCTTGCGGCGCTTGTCTCGCGAACGCGCCATTTATGCGCTCTTCTCATACGCGACACTGAGGCTTTGACGGTGCAGCAAAGTGGCAAACTCTTCGAGAAAATTATCGTAATCGTTCAGCAAACGATCACTCTCGGTGACAAAACGGTTGTAGGCTACCACCGCAGGAATGGCCGCAAACAGCCCCATCGCGGTGGCAATCAGTGCCTCTGCAATGCCAGGCGCGACCATTGCTAAAGTGGCTTGCTGCACCACCCCCAAGGCTCGAAACGAATTCATAATGCCCCAAACCGTGCCAAACAGCCCCACATAGGGGCTAATGGAACCCACCGTGGCCAAAAACGACAGATGCGCTTCCACTCGGTCTGTCTCCCGAGACAACACCACCCGCATCGCCCGCATCGCCCCCGCCAAGGTCTGCTCTGGGTCATGCGTTTGTTGACGCAAACGGGCAAATTCCGAAAAACCCGCTTCAAAAATACGCTCCAAACCGTGCAAATTTTCACGCCGAGGGGCGAGGTCTTTATACAGTGAGGAAAGCTCACCCCCAGACCAGAAGCGATCTTCAAAACGTTCAAGTTGCTCCTTGTCTTGTTTTAACTGCTGCCACTTACGGTAAATCAACGCCCAAGAAAAAATCGAGGCAAGCAACAACAGCAACATCACCAGTTGCACCAAAAAACTGGCACCACTCACCAGATGGAAAAAAGAAAGATCTGCGTTCATCGACGAAAAGCCTCCATTAAAGGTTCGGGAATGGGGCAAGGACGAAACGCCTTATGTGCAATGCAGGCGACTTTCACCTCAGCCCGACAAAAAAGGTCGTCATTCTGAGCTGCCGACACCGTTTGTAAAAACGTCACGCTGACCCGCTGCAAACGCTGAACCTCAACGTCCACTTTCAAAAGATCATCCAGCTTAGCGGGCTTTAAAAAATCAAGCTGCATGGAACGAACCGCAAACACCACTCCGCGCTGCATCAGATCACACTGCTCAAAACCCAGTTGACGCAGATATTCAGTGCGTGCTCGCTCCATAAAACGCACGTAATTGGCGTGATAAACCACGCCTCCCGCATCGGTATCTTCGTAATAAACCCGTACCGGCAACACAAAATGCTGCATAAAGAAGGTCAACTCAGCCGTTAAAGAGACGGCATTATAAACGGCTCTGTGAAGAAAGACGCGCTCACCATCACTTTTTGTACAAGGTGGCAATCAATTGCGCTGCCGGTTGGTAGCCCGCGATCAGGGATCCATCGTCTAAAACAATCATCGGTGTCCCCCGCAGACCCAATGCACGACCCACCGCCATATGCTGCTTAACGGGGTTGTCACATTGACGCGCTTCAATTGTACCGCCCAATTTTGCCGTGGTTAACGCCGCTTTGGGGTCATCAGCACACCACGCACTGACCATGGTGTTATAACTGTCTGAACCGACACCGGCACGGGAATAAAGCAGATAACGCACCTTCACCCCCGCCTTATTCAACTCAGCAATTTCTTTGTGCAGTTTACGACAGTAACCGCAGTCCACATCGGTAAAAACGGTGATGGTATGTTTCACTTCTTTGGGGGCAAACACCAACATACGATCCTCTCCTACCGCCTCCAATGCCGCCAACCGCCCTTCAGATCGGCGCACCTCGGTTAAATTTTCACTGGAATGCAGATCCACCAAATCGCCATCAAACATGTAGCGGGCATCTTGACTGAGGTAGGCCACTTGCGAACCGTACAGCACCTCGTAAATGCCTTTCACTGGCGTTTCGACAATGCTTTTTACTGGCAAATTGGGCATCTTTTTCATTAAGGCGGCACGCAACACCACCACCCCTTCAGCCTCAGAAGCCAGCGGCTCCGATGATTGAGCCTGTTCCAACGGAAAAAAAATGGATAACAGCAAAACAGCGGTAAATATAGACGACTTCATAATATTTTTATTCTCTACAAATTCATTACACGAAATACGACACACGTCGTTGTGTGCATCGAAGTTATTACAACAGGTTAACCCTTAATTAAGCGTACGCAGCGGTTGATGAAAATGCCAACAACAGTAAAATAGCGATCACTATAGATTGCATCATAAGACTTTATTCCTCTTAAATTTCGGATTAAATACAACACAGCAACAAGGCCATTGCCTACATCTAAGCACGCGGGTGATGCTGTGCGTGTAAACGCTTCAGACGCTCCCCAGCGATGTGACGATACATCTGG
>JAUZRS010000259.1 GCA_030950195.1 Gammaproteobacteria bacterium
CAGGATTTACGCCCCAAATAGAGCGCAAATTTCGGCTCGTACAGCGCCTCTTGCAACACACTCAAAGCGTATGGCGCTGACTCACGAGACCAAAAAGCAACGCTGTAACACGCATCAAGATGATAATCCCGTTGTGACAAAATCGTATTGATTTTCTTCTTCTCAGTCTTCTGCAACTCCTCACGACGAGTGGCGTAAACCACCTTTTTCTGCGCCGACGGCACTTGTGTGGTGTGATAATCCCGCAACAACTCCCCAGCAGCTTCCACTCTCACGGCAAAACCGTACCCCCGCTGCAACGCCAACAACGCTTTTTCTTCTGAACGATGCACCCCCAAAGCAGCGGCCAACAAACCCACCACCGCTGATTTCGTCGGACGGCCTGCCGATAAGCGCGGCCCACCAACGGCGTGTTCACCCCACGAGGCCATCGCCCCATACAATCGAACCAACAGATACGATCTCATGATCACTTACTCCGTGGCACACGCGATCAACTCAGCCAACGTCCCCTCACCCTGCACCACATTCACTGCCGAGCGACGATCCGCACACGCCCCATAAGCCCGATCCATATCCCCATAACACTGCTCCAATACCTTGATCGAATCGCCCAACAGATCCGCACCCCTGACCGGCTTCAAAAACGCCACTGACAGCGAACGCGGTTGCTGATTCCCCGCCTCACACAACAGATACGAAGCTCGCGCCCGAGAAGCAAAACTGTTCTGTTTTCCCGTCGGAGCCACCGTTGCCGCCGACTCAATCAACGCCGCCAGAGCATTCTTGGCCAACGCCTCATCGCCACCTAAATTATCCACCAGCAAACTGCAATCAATGCAGAGGTAGAGATAAAACAGACCGGCGGCAAACTCCGTCTCCCCCATGTGACCCGCACCCATATCTTCATTACCGCTGTTCAGATCATCCACTGCGGTAAAAAAATCATCCTCCACCATAACTTTATGCACCGAAATGGCGTGAGCAACTTGTGCCGCTGCTTCGGTATTAAAACTTGGAGAGGAAGCCAACATGCGCCCAAACAGCGCAATATCCACCGCCGTATGATCCTTACGCAACAGTTTCAATTCATCTTCTGTGGGAGCCTCTTGACGCTCAATCACCACCGCCACCAGATCATCAATGGCCGCTCGCTCCTCAACACTGAAGTGCATTAACTGCTCAATCTGCACATTTTCTCGATAGAGCTTCAAACGCTCCTCATCGGATGCATTCGATTCTTTTAATTTTTTCGCCAGATCCTTGTCCACTTTTAATTTACCAAACGGCTCAGCAATTGATTTTGCCCACTCAAACGCCTGCTTCTCTTTTACCTCAGCCTCAATAAAGCGGTTAAAAATCTCAACCCCCATTGACTTGGTGCGTGTTCCCACATGGCCATTCATCGCCTCTTGAAACAGATCTGAGGTTCGCCATGCGCGCTTCAAACTCTGTGAAGAGACCCGTAAACGCGGCGCTCCGCCCATCACTGCGGTTTTTGGCCGACCCAAATCATCACGGTTTAAATTCGCAGGTGGATAAGAGGTTAAAAGATGCAACTGAATAAAACGGCTCATAAAATACCACTCCTAACAACAAAATAAAAAAGAGAAAAAACACATCAACCTTCGCTTTATTTGACAGACGCTTTAGCAAAATAAGCGTACGCCCACCTCTGCTTTACTTTATCTCCCCAATAAAAAAGACTGTTGGCCAAATCAAAAACATTGGCTTTTCGATCCAACATCGGCAACACCCTCACCAACGCCAACCACACATCATCACGGCTGCGTTGCAGCAGACGACGAAAGCGTAAATTACTCAAACGAGCCTTGCTCCCCCCCGCTTTAGGGCTGGCCAACTGCATGGCAATCTCCGTATTATCGGCCTGCTTCACATGCGCCAAGACCACCGCAATCATGGCCAGACGACTCGGCCAATCCCCCCGATCGGAGCTCAGTAAGGGTCTAACTTGGCCATAAAGTCGTTGAAAACAGGGAGAGACAATCACCGTCGTCAACGTCTTCGCCCGCCGCAATTCCGCCCGTCCACCGTTATCCGACTCCAGCGACAACCACCACGCTTGCACCGCCTTACCCAATTCACTTTCAGCGGAAAATTCAATTTTCATGTTGCGCTCCTTTTATTTAAAGGGGCCATATTTAAAACAGCCCTTATTTTTTTACCACGTAATAACCCAGATAATTTTTTATGCGCTGCGCTGATGCGCTGCGGATCAGAAAATACAATCCCCCCCCTTACCACCTGCTCATCAAACAGCGCACGCGCATCCAAACTCAATTTCTGATACCAGACCTCCATTAAATCTCGGCACTGCTCTTTGTTCTCCGCCACCGTACTCAGAGCCGCCAACTGTCGATAAAATGCCGCTTCACTGCGCTGATAAAAGGTCGCAGTTAAAAAACTCACATCCCCTTTATGATCTTTTGGGCGCTTAAACCACGCCTCCTTAATACAGCCTCGGACATACCCCTCGACCTCTTTGGCTCCCAACAGCATGGCTCTAACTTCATCAATAAAACAGGTACGCCTTTCAGCATCATCAATGATATAGAGTGGAAAATAACCTTCATGCCAGCAGCGCGCTTTCATGTTGTCCATGTCATAACCAAAAACCCACAAACGCAACTGCGCTTCTTTTATTTTTCTCTTGTTGTAACGCTGAACAATCGTGGCAGCAGAACGATTCTCGTCTTTATTGTCTTGAGAAAAAGTAAGCCAATATCGGTACGGAAAGCCACCGGGCTGTGGATGCTCACACAGCGGCATACCCTGTTTGTCACTGTAGTGAGGTGAAAGTGGGTGCCGCCAAGCACCGCTGTAATTCACCCCATAGTTTCGCGTCACAAATTGCTCTATTAGTGAGTCACTGACCTCGCCGCACACAGCACACTCCGCCGCAGGCAAATCACTTTCCAGCAGTCGAATCCGGCGCGGCATCCCCCAATACATCTGCAATGGATGCACATCTTCCGGTGTCGTATCCACACCGCTTTTTTCACTGCTGCGCGTTGCCGCCAACCACGGAAAAGTCGCACTCTCTGCCGTCAGTGAAGCATTGCCGCTGCTGCTCTCTAATTCGGAACGCAGCAGAACATTCAACCAAAGATCTCGCCATAAAGAAGACGGCGTGTCCTCATCGTCCACCAATGGATCAGCACAAACCAAGGTGGTCAACGGCCCCCCGCCCCGCAGTGACGTACGATGCCCCACGCCTCCTGCCGGTGCATTGGTTTGCAAAGTAAACAACGCGGTAGCCGCACAACAGGGGCAAAGCGCCGCAGCTTGACCGCGTTTAATAAAGTGATCTGTATTTTGTTTCAGCGTATTTCCACCTGGTGTTTCAATCAACAGGGCCGCAATGGGCTTAGCCTCACCCTCCAACTGAGATTCAAAATCCTGCATAAAACAGGGCTGATCTCCCAGAAGCTCAAACGCCTTTTCATGTTTTTGAAAGCGAGACTGAAGCGTCTCAGGGGTCGGTGGGGTCAGCAAAAAGTCCAACCACTCATCCTCATCTTCTGGCGCAAACGCCGTCTGCAACAGACCCAAGATAAATTGCACCAAAGCCGCATTAAAATCAGCCCGTGGTGCAGCCAAAGCCAGTACATTGGGATCAGAGATCTGCCATACAGGGATTTTTTTTAATCTTCCATCCAGACAGCGCACCGCTAAAAATGGCTCTTGCAGTAAATTGAAACTCATCCGATTTCCCTCTTAATCTCAAAGACAGATGAACTGTACTCCCAGAAAAAGAAAAGATCAACAAAAATATAAGTGTTAATCGTTAATTGTTTTTTTGCCGGAAGTGAAAAGCAAGACAATGGAGGGGAAATAAGAAAGAGGCTGGGATTTGAAAACCGAGCTGATACACTGCACACGTTCCCACACGCCTGTGGGATCAACCGTGTTAGTCGTTGATTAACGCCCCGTTCCCTAACGTTTTAGGGCAAAAAGCGATGTTGGACAACCCAACACCGCTTTCTTTTCTATTCAATACGCACCCCTTGTTCCCTGTCACACAACAAACGCACCGTTTCTCCCTTAGCATTTTTGCCACATCCCACCCAGATATCACCCTGCTGCTCCAGCACCATCAGCAAGCTCCACTTACCCTGAGCCGGTAACTGTTGCTGTATCGCTTCATATTGAGTTTCGGTGACTTCTTTTGGCAAAAACGTCTCCACCAGCAAAGAAGCACGCAACTGAACCGCACTGTAATCCCACTGAAACACTGCCTGATCTGCCGCCCATGCGTGTAAGCAGCCCCCCTCCCAGCGCGCTAAATAAGTCGTCATACTTTCCTCATCCGCCAAACGAGTTGGCGTAACCGCCTCCTCCCACCAATTAAAACTACTATCAAAACAATAGCCTAACTCAATGTTCAGAGCATTTTCTTTTGCCACACTGCTGCGCCCTTTTGCGACTCCCTGCGCTTGAAAACAATTGCTCAATAAACTCTCAGGCAATTGATCCTCCGCCTCAACTCCGTAAACGCCCTCAATCAACAAACGTGCATCTTCCGGCATCTCAAACCCACCACGTTGCTGCAATAAACGCGCAGTGAGCCAAAGCTGGGCATGATCTTCATAGACCTTTTGCGCCCTTGGGAAAAAATCACGAAACCAATCCGCATTGGGATCAGCCGTCACTTCAGGACTGTACACCGTCAACACCGCTCCTCCACGCTGATCTTCTGCCTCAATCAACCGCCCTTGAAGATCACGGCT
>JAUZRS010000026.1 GCA_030950195.1 Gammaproteobacteria bacterium
CGACCTTGCTGGCACAGCAGCATTATCAAAATTTTCTCGATCGTTTTGCCGATTGGCCGTTTCGAATTGAATCCCTATCCCGATTTCGCAGCAAAAAACAGCAAGACGAAAGCCTCGCTGCGCTGGCCGAGGGCAAAGTGGACATCATCATTGGCACCCACAAACTACTGCAAAAATCGATCAAATTCAAAAATCTAGGGCTGGTGATCATCGACGAAGAACACCGCTTTGGGGTGCGCCACAAAGAACAGCTTAAAACCCTGCGCGCCGAAGTGGACATTCTCACCCTCACCGCCACCCCCATTCCGCGTACCCTTAATATGAGCTTGGCGGGGATGCGCGACCTTTCCATTATCGCCACCCCGCCCGCGCACCGTCACGCGATCAAAACCTTTGTCAGTCAGTGGCAAGACGAGCTGATTGAAGAGGCTTGTCGGCGAGAGCTGGCTCGTGGGGGACAGATCTATTTTCTGCACAACGAAGTAAAAAGCATTGATCTGATCGCACGCCAAATCGAAGCCCTACTGCCCGAAGCGCAGATTCGCGTTGCCCACGGCCAGATGCGTGAGCAAGAACTGGAACAGGTGACTCTCGATTTTTATCACCAACGTTTTAATATTCTGGTCTGCACCACCATCGTTGAGAGTGGCATCGACATCCCTACCGCCAACACCATTATCATCAATCGCGCTGACAAACTCGGCTTGGCACAACTGCATCAACTGCGCGGTCGGGTTGGACGCTCGCACCATCGTGCTTACGCCTACCTCTTCACCCCACCGAAAAAACTCATGACCCCAAACGCACAAAAACGCCTCAGCGCCATCGAAGCGTTGGAAGAGCTGGGGGTCGGTTTCACACTGGCCAGCCACGATCTGGAGATTCGCGGTGCCGGTGAACTGCTTGGTGATGGCCAAAGCGGTCAGATTCAAGAGATCGGTTTTAGCCTCTACCAAGAGCTGCTGGAACGCGCTGTCAAAGCACTCAAGGAGGGCAAAACGCCGTCGCTGGATCAACCGCTGCACGCAGAGAGCGAAGTGGATCTGCATCTGCCTGCCCTGCTGCCGAGCGACTACGTACCGGACGTTCACAATCGCCTCATTCTCTACAAACGCATCGCCAGTGCAGCGAACAAAAGCGAACTGCGCGAACTGCAAGTGGAGCTGATTGACCGTTTTGGTCTTCTGCCAGAACAGACAAAGAACCTATTTCGACTCTCAGAACTAAAGCTGCGCGTTAAAACCATCGGCATTAAAAAGGTCGAATCAGGGCCAAAAAATGGCCACCTTCTTATTGACGAACAAGCTGAAATTGATATCGGCAAGGTGATTAAACTGATTCAATTATTGCCCAACGTCTATCGCTTTGAGCCACCGTTTGTATTACGCTTCAGCGCAGATTTACAGGAGATCGACACCCGTTTTGCCTTTATTGAGAAACTGCTTGATCAACTGATCACTGAAAAATAATTTTTGCCTACCAGCCAAGACCAACACTTATGAAAAAAATCATCGCCGCCTTCATTCTACTAAACCTCTTCGGTACTCTGCTGTACGCTGAGGAAAAAAAAGAGCCTCGTTATTACGACATTGAGATGATCTTTTTCCGTCATCTTGGCCCCATCGACCCCAACGAACAGTGGCCAGTGGGCTATTTTCCAGCAAATATAGAAAAGGCCTTAGAGCTGCACTGGGAGAAATCACAGGACGGTTTTATTGGCCTGCCTAAAGAGGCGTACCAGTTGAACAAAGAGGCCAATCACCTTAAATATTCAAAACGCTACCAACTGCTGCAACACCTCGCTTGGCGACAACCTGGGCTACCTGCCAAACAAGCCATTGCAATACATATTCGAGCAGGCAAACCTCTTAGTTCAAGACCTACGATCCAGCCCGATGTTCTGGATAAAAGCACCCCTTCAACGACGGTTAATCGACTTATTTACCCTCTTGAGGGTACCGTAACCGTGGTGCTTAAACGTTACTTACACCTTTATACCGACTTGAGTTTCACTCAACAAAAGCGTGTTTCTACTGCCGAGCCTCTCAATGGCTCCGCGCAAACAGCGCGTGTCTATTTTCAGTCTTACCCCATTCAAGGGCATCGAAAAATGCGCAGTAAAGAAGTTCACTACTTGGATAACCCACGCATTGGCATTGTGGTTTTAATGACGCCAGTGAAAATGGTTAAAAAGCCGTAATTCCTAGTCTATTACGCAATCACTCTCTATCAAAATGAAGACGTTGATCCAGCTCTTCAAACAGCAAAGCCAACACCCGCTCACGCAGCTGGGCGGCCATAAAATGATAATGGTTTAAAGTACAGGTAACGGGCGTATGCAAAGCGCTGCGCCCCTGATCTTGAAAGTTGATCCACGCCAGCACTGGCAGATCGTCCTGCTTTGCATCCACCAACACCCAATCATCTTCTTCCACAATCAGCACCATCGAACGCAACACCGACAACTCAATGCGCAGCGGCACGTTTAAATTCAATTTGGCTCGCCGCCAGAGATTGTAAAGCGCCGCATCCACCTGCTCGACCTCTGCTAAATAAACCAGCATGTTGTCAATGCGAGTGGCCATGGCAATCAGGACTTAACCCGTCAGGCTAGCAAACAGCAACGGCAGCTGCTCGGGCAGGCGATCAACGTGGTCAATGATGGTGTAGTTGTTATCCCCAAAAATGCGTTTCACATAACTGTCTGCTTGTGGATCAAGGGTCAGACAATACGTTAGTACTCCCGTACTGTACAACTCTTCCACCGCTTTTTTCGCATCGTGACGCAGATGTTGAGGGTCTTGCACGTCGATGTCCGCCGGTTCCCCATCGGTCACCAACAAAATCAGCTTACGCCGTTCCTGCTGTTTCAAAAGATGATGTCCCGCATGACGCAGTGCTGCCCCCATGCGAGTGGAAAGCCCACCCTGCATCCCCGCTAAACGTGAACGCGCCTCATCGTCAAAGCTCTGATTAAAATCTTTGAAACGATAATACTGTACGTCGTGACGACCATCAGAGGAAAAACCGTGCAGGGCAAAAGGATCACCAATGCCTTCAATGGCCGTGGCTACCAACGTCGCCGCTTCCCGAGTAAGTTGCAAAACGGTTTTGTCAGAATTACCCATACTCTCATTGGTGGACTCAGAGAGATCTAACAAGACCACCACGGAAAGATCACGGGTTTTAAGCACATTACGCATGGTGATGCGTGGGTTGGGCTGCTCTCCCATCCGAATCGCCACCATCGCATCAATAGCCGCGTTAATATCCACTTCATCGCCATCTTCCAAATTACGCACCCGCTGCACCCCAGCAGGGGTCAATAGGTCAATAATCTGTTTGATGCGGTGCGCCACAGGACGATGAGCATCAATGATCGCTTGAATGTCCTCAACGTGCCCGCGAGGTTGACGACGTTCAAACACCGTCGCCCAATCAGGACGATGCAGTTGAATCTGATAATCCCACTCTTGATAATGAAACGGATCAGAAACCGGCTCTTTACCCCACATGTCGTTGAAGCTAATCTGCTCATCGGTCAGGTCATCTTCATAAGGACGCAAGTTGGTGTCACAAGTCCAGACCTCTTGTGCATCATCACCGGCCAATTCACAATCCACTTCATTAGCCATTTCAATGGCGCTAACCTGCTTGCGAACTTGGCGCTGACTGGCAGGCACATACTCAAATTCGGCATTCATATCGAACTCTTCAAACTCCCAAACGTAACGATTATCGTCACGATAAGGAATATGAATACGCTCCAAAATACGCAGACTCGGCACTTCTTTACGTTTGGAGAACAGGTTGTACACGTCCAAACCCAGATGCCAGCAGAAATTATTATCCCCTTGCCGCTCGGCAATTTCAGTGTGGAATTTTTTAGCGATGGCATTCAGTTCTACATCATCGGAGCCGACACTGGAGTCCAATAACATCTTGGCAAAATTTTCCAGCAACAACATGCTGGGGTGTTCCACCAATTCATCTTCAGCTCTAGGCACCTCCATTAAAGAGCGCCAGAGTTTTTTCAAACCTGGGAATTCATTAATGGCAATGTATTCAATACGAGCATCTTCCACCAAACCAATGAAAAACATCTGCGCAGGACTTAAGCCTTCAGCAGAAATAGGTGAGGTTGCATACACCATGTGTGCCGCCATGTGCGCTGCTGTGGCACGATACAACTCGACCCCAGGCACATCACCACAGTCGTCCAAGGCATCGGGGAGGTGTAAAATACGGTGTTCTATATAGGGACGAAAATCAGCGAAATCAGCTCCCGTTGGACGCAAGAAAAAATCTCTGCCCCACAACGCACGCAGATAAAAATTGAGCTTGCGTTGAGTTTTGATAAACAAAATCCCACGACGCTCTTTTTGCAGCATGGCACGGCTGTCCGCTGACTCCAGATTAAAATAGGCGGTCAAATTATTGAAATCACGTCGATACGCTTGCGTACCAAAATGAGACCACCGACGCAAACCACTGAGAGTCAGTTTAGAAAGTAATTCATCAATATGGTTTAACATCGGTCGCACACCACGCGATGCAGTGGAGGCCAATTGATGCACGAGAGTCAAGTAACCTCGAAACAGTTCCGCGTCACCGAGGTTACGTGCAGCAGTGGGCATGCTGCTGAACAGCAGCGCCACCACTTCACCGGAGGTCATAGAAGAAAGTTTCATCGCCGCAGTCAAGCAGTCACTGATAACGTCTTCGCCACACTCTTTGGCTACCAGTGGCATCTCTTGTAGATAGGAGGTCACCACTTTCGGCCCTCGGCCTAAATTACAGAGGGTCTTGGCACCGTCCATGTATTCTTGCAAACCACTGGGCGACATGACGCGCGACGCTTCTTGAAACGTTGCTTCCATAATGTCGCGAATTTCCGGCGCGACTTCTGCCAGTGTCTCTTGGTAATCTTCGAGATTAATTGACATAATAAAGTTCTATCGTTAGCAGAAAAACACGCGACAGAAGAGACGATTTAATTCAATTACCTCTTCTGCTCACACCGACTTAAAGCTGTTAACCGAAGAAGGTTTCAACAGCGGCATTCAGGGTGTCACGCATATCAGGGTCATCGGTCAACGGTGTCACCATGGTCATGCTGCACGCATCCAAAGGTGCAACGCCTTTGGAAATCAGCTGGCCTGAATAGACCAACAGACGAGTAGAAATACCTTCATCCAGACCGTGACCCTTGAGGTTACGTGCCCGATGGGCGATGTGAACCAATTTTTCCGCCGTAGCCACATCCACACCCGACTCTTTTGAGACAATGCTGATTTCGGTTTTTTCTTCAGGGTAATCGAAGTCCATACCGCCAAAACGCTGTTTGGTCGATTGCTTCAGATCCTTCATCAAGCTTTGATAACCGGGGTTGTATGAAATCACCAATTGAAAATCAGGGTGCGCTTGAATTAATTCACCTTTTTTATCCAGCGGCAAACTGCGACGGTGATCGGTCAAAGGGTGAATCACCACCGTGGTATCTTGACGTGCTTCAACGATCTCATCCAAATAACAGATCGCACCCATGCGTGCCGCAGTAGTAAGTGGACCGTCCTGCCATTTAGTACCGTCTTTATCCAGCAGAAAACGACCGACCAAATCGGAGGCGGTCATATCTTCGTTACAGGCCACGGTGATCAGTGGACGACCCAACTTCCAGGCCATGTGCTCAACAAAGCGGGATTTACCACAGCCTGTTGGGCCTTTGATCATCATCGGCATACGCACTTCATATGCTGATTCGTATAAAGCGATCTCATTGCCGACAGGCTCATAATAAGGCTCGTCTTTAATTCGGTATTGCTCTGCATCTACAACATTTTCAGTAACGGACATGCTCACCCTCTCTTTATCTACTTGATCTGTCATCGGGAAAATTATGATCTATGCCGTAAGAACAATACGGTATAGATCATAATTTTCTGCCATATCACTTATTGTTTTACTATCTATCCTTCGTCATCCGTTTCCACTTCACCTGACCAGCCAGCTTCTTTGGCATTTTGAATAGCTTGATTATGAATGCGCTCGTGTTTCTCGCGTAATTCAGCAGGCAGATGGGAAACCAAACAACCATACTTATCCCATTCACGATTCACTCTGTCCAGCAGTGCATCAATGCGAGATAGATTCCAACCTTCACAGGTCTCACTTTCATCCAGAATACCAAAGACCCAAGCATCACGAACCAGCTTACCCATCGCGGTCATACCGCCCATAATTTCGTTATCAACACCCACATATGTATTTGGACGCGCCATAAATTACTCGTATTATTAAAACCAATAAAACAAAAGCAAAAAAGCCTCTGACCGAGCGAGCGAACAGAGACTTTTTTTGGACATTAGGTCATGACCTAAGCCTCTTTACACAGCAGTACCACGATAAATCACCATTGAGGTACCCGCACATTGTGCAAAGTTATCCAAACCCAACAGACGAACGTGGTTGTCTGGATGTGCTTTATGGCAGGCTGCAAGTTCAGCCAAAATCACATCAACATCGGTCTCACCAAACAAAGGCAGCTTCCACATGTACCAATAGTTACTGATCGCATTTTGAGGCTCGGTGTGTTCGATTGAAGGGTTCCAACCTTTATCAACGATGTATTGAATCTGCGCACGGGTAGATTCAACGGTCAAAGCAGGCAGGTAAGAAAAAGTTTCGAACTTACGGCTTACAGCGGCATCGCTCAAGCTTGAGTTGTAATCTTGCATATCACTCATGTGATTGTCTCCAAAAGGTATAAAGTCTTAAAAAGAACTCAAGCCACTGAGGTACAACCCAGCGAACTCAAGTCAGTCAAATAAATAAACGGGCTTATTTATGAGCCGCGTCAATTTTGTCAACGGTATCAAATTCAAATTTGATCTCTTTCCAAGTTTCCATAGCGATTTTCAGCTCTGGACTGTGAGCAGCGGCTTTGGTCAGGATGTCTTTGCCTTCTTTTTCCAGCTCAACACCAGAGTTACGCGCCTCAACACAAGCTTCAACCGCAACACGGTTTGCAGCAGCACCTGCGGCGTTACCCCAAGGGTGACCCAAGGTACCACCACCGAACTGCAAGCAAGAGTCATCACCGAAGATATTAACCAGTGCGGGCATGTGCCAGACGTGGATACCACCAGAAGCAACAGGAATCACACCAGGCATGGAACCCCAGTCTTGATCGAAGAACAGACCGCGTGAACGATCTTCTTTGATGAAGGAGTCGCGCATGGTATCAATCCAACCCAAAGTCGCTTCACGATCGCCTTCCAACTTACCGACCACGGTACCGGAATGCAGGTGATCACCACCAGACAGACGCAGCACTTTAGTCAAGACGCGAAAATGGATACCGTGATGGGGGTTACGATCCAGTACCGCATGCATCGCACGATGAATGTGCAGCAACATGCCGTTGTCTTGACACCACTGTGCCAAACCTGTATTGGCACTCAAACCACCAGTCAGGTAGTCGTGCATGATGATAGGAGAACCGATCTCTTTCGCGTATTCAGCACGCTTCATCATTTCGTCGAAGGTCGGTGCGGTAACGTTCAGGTAGTGACCTTTACGCTCGCCGGTTTCCGCTTCTGCTTTCACAATGGCTTCTTGCACGAAGTCAAAACGAGCTCTCCAACGCATGAACGGCTGTGAGTTGACGTTTTCGTCATCTTTGGTGAAATCCAAACCACCACGCAGGCCTTCATAGCACGCACGACCGTAGTTTTTCGCCGACAGACCCAATTTAGGTTTGATGGTACAACCCAACAGAGGACGACCGTATTTGTTCAGAATGTCACGTTCTTGCTGGATGCCCTGAGGAGGACCATTACAAGTCATAACGTAAGCGAGAGGAAAACGAATGTCTTCCAGACGCAGAGCACGTAAGGCTTTAAAGCCGAAAACGTTACCAACCAGAGAGGTCAGAATGTTGACCACTGAACCTTCTTCGAACAGGTCGATTGGGTAGGCGATAAACGCATAAAAACAGGTGTCATCACCAGGTACATCTTCAATCGCGTAACAACGACCTTTGTAGTAGTCCAGATCGGTCAGCAGATCGGTCCAAACAGTGGTCCAGGTGCCGGTGGAAGATTCCGCAGCAACCGCAGCAGCCAGCTCTTCACGAGGAACGCCGTCTTGAGGGGTGATTTTAAAACACGCCAGGATGTCGGTCTCTTTAACCGAGTAGTTCGGCTCCCAGTATGTTTCGCGGTAATCTTTTACACCCGCGTTATAAGTCTTAGCCATTGTTTTCTCCAGTGGTTCAACAAATGTATTAATGCGGCTATCACCGCAGCGTCGCTATTCTGCTGAATTTCAGGTATAAAACAAAATCAATAGTTTCTATCCAACCCATAGAGAATCATCTATGAAAAATCCGCTTGCCAGAAATTTTATTCGCCAACTCACCCTGCGCCAAATGCAGATCTTTGAAACCGTCGTTCGCCTAGAGAGTTACACCCGCGCCGCCGAAGAGCTGCACCTCAGCCAACCCACCGTCTCCATGCAGGTGAAAAAGCTCAGCGAAACCATTGGTCAAACTCTGCTGGAAAAAACCGGCAAGCATCTGCACACCACGGTGGTGGGCGAAGAAGTCTACAACTCCGCGCTCGACATCCTCAGCAGTGTCATGTCGTTGGAAGAGTCCACCAGCGTGCTCGAAAGCGTCATTAAAGGGCCACTGCGCATCGCGGTCATCACCAGCGCCAAATATTTTATGCCCCATCTGCTCGGTGCTTTTATCCAACAGCACCAACTGGTGGAACCAAAATTGAAGGTCACCAACCGCTCACGGGTTCTAGAACGATTGAAGTCTAACCAAGATGATCTGTTGATTATGGGCAAAGTCCCCAAAGAGCTGCCGGTCAAGTCTTATCCTTTTGTAGACAATGAACTGGTGGTGGTGGCGCACAGAAATCACCCACTGATCCACTGCAATAACATCAGCCTGCAACAGTTACAAGAAGAACGTTTTTTGATCCGTGAAGCAGGCTCTGGCACACGACTGGCCATTGACCGTCTGTTTGCCGAACAGAATTTGAAAATCAAACCCTATATGGAATTGGGCAGCAGCGAATCCATCAAACAAGCGGTGATGGCAGGATTGGGGATCTCTGTTTTATCCAAACACAATTTACGTCTGGAGCTGGAGCACAACCACATTGCCGTGCTGGATGTACAAGGCTTCCCGCTGTTTCATCGTTGGTACGCGGTGCATCTAAGAGACAAAAAACTCCCCTTAGCGGCGCGCACCTTTCTGGACTTTCTCTTGCTGCAAGGCAAAGAGATGCTGCGCACTGCGCCGGAATCAGCATCTGATCTGCATTGAAAAAAAACATTGCCAGCCTAAATACCATTAAGCTCTACGCAACCAAATACAACGCTCGATAAGTATTACGACCGGCAATGCCATCGGCCTGCAACCCCTGACTGCCTTGCCACTCACGCAACGCAGCATCGGTACCCTCACCAAAAACCCCGTCCACCAGCAGACCCAAAGCGCGCTGTAATTTCTCCACCCACTCCCCTCGCGAACCAAGCTTAACCGTCTCATAATCAAACGAAGGGATAAAACCGGCCAGTTCCAGCCCTTGTTTACGCACCCCTTCCACACGTCGCCCCCAACCCAAACCGAAGACCTTCCACGTTCGCAAGCTCTGTAAAAAGGCCAAACGACGATCACAACTTAAATTACACACCCACACCGGCTCTTCTTCCGCCACTTTCGCCAAAGTTTTTGGACCGATACCACCGTCCTGCTTGGCACCGATGACCCCTTGCAACCATTTGGCGCTGCGACTCGGGCCTGAATTCACCGCACCATCAAAAACCACATAATCCACCCCCTCCGGCAGCTCATCGCAGTGGCATTTATCCCAATAGCCCGAACGGTAAATTTGTTCCAGCTGTGCATCACTGATGTTACGCAGCTCATCCTTAGTGCGATCCTTGCCAAAATGCCGCCGAAAA
>JAUZRS010000260.1 GCA_030950195.1 Gammaproteobacteria bacterium
TCTGTCAGAGTCCGGTACTCTTCTGGTGGTTGGTAGATATGATAATCACGCAACATATAAATACGATCCTCCACCTCCGTATTCAACGGATGAGCGCGATACCCCGAGCCGATCAGTACAGCCAAATAAGGGCTTTTACCCAGTCCCATCATCAATGAAATACCCACTGGATGATAAAAACGACGGTTGCCCGAAACCGTCTGATTGGCTAAATCCGCAATGCGCCCACCGCTGATGGTTTCGCTGCGCGCATCCAGATCAAAACGCCATACCTGACCCGCCGTGTCGCCAACAAACAGACGATCCAACAAACCATCACCACTGACATCAATGGCATTGATTTTTGACGGAATGCTGTTGCTCATCTGACTCAACACCAGATCGGCACTAGAGCCTCGCGGCCCTGCCCACCAGAGCCGTTCGCCGCTCACCGAATCGACAATGTTAATGGCTCGACCTCGTGCATCAGGGCTTTGAGTGCGATTTTGATCTTGTTGCGGATCGTAACCACCGGCAAAAATCAGCACCGAACGGTCTCTGTTTTGCCAACGAATGTTACCCAGCACCGGATCAGACCAGCTCTGCCCCAACTCGACAAAATCCCCTTCACCGCCTTTCAAAACCCACTTCAGCGTTGGCGAGCTCACATCCGTCACATCCAGAGCGTAATAATTTCGCCCTCCGCGACGCATTCCCAGATAGATCGTCACCTTGTCACCCAAACTTGGCTCGATAATGCCGTTGTGATTCAGATCCAATACCCACGGAATCACCGAACCATCCAAGCCATAAGGGCGCTGCAAAGAGGTCGTGTTTTTGTACAGCAGCGGTAGATTTTTCAGCAGACCTTGTGGGATAAAGGCAAACCGCTCTTGACCGGTACGCTCATCGACGGCGTGCAAGTAACCGTCGTTGCTGGAGAAAAACAGCACCCGCTCAGGTTCGCCCTCGGTTCCGCCGTACTGCACCACCGCTGGTGAAGAGTGCAACGGATCACCCAGCACTTTGGCTTCCATCCCTCTAGCCCACTGCAAAACCTCTTCAGCGTTGGGGTTGCGCGCCGTGGCTGACATCTCCAGCCAAGGCGATAAATTGGCGATATTATCCTCATGTACGCGGTTCAAACGTGAGGGCAGATATTCATTGTCTGCCGCTGAAAAGCCGCTGTAGGTGTACACATTGCGCTCACTGGGCAGATTGGCCAACACACCACCCAAGGTCACTTCACCGCCATCGGGAGCGTCACTGGACGGTGTCCAAAAACTGGTTGCGCCCTCCCGAAAACCACCGCGCCGCTCATCCACAGCCAAATCACCGTTTTTATCCACGATGCGGGCGCTGCCGGTGGAGAAGTCGAGCCGGTATTTTTTCACATTGCCATCCCAATGCGGTTTTGTGGCCGGTTTAAAGTTGGCAAAATAGAGGTCACTGCGGTGGCGGGTACGCGAAAAAGCATTCACAGAGAGAGAAGGCGCAACAAAACTGCTGTTAACCGCCAAAATTTCATTGATGATCTGACTAAACGCCGTGGTCAATCCCAAAGCATCATCGGCGGTAAAGTAGCTGCCATTACCTTTGTCGGCGGTTTCTTGCAACAGCGCTTGATCACTCTGAAAACCGATGGTGTAGGTTGTTACGTTTTGATCCTCTGCCAAAGATGAAGATTGATCGTGGTTGGCCAAATATTGCGCTAACTCGTCCAGACATTCGCCGTCTTTTCCTTCATCGCTGCTGCTGGAGCGGGACTGTAATTTACGCTCATCATCACCGTCATGATCTTCATCATCTCCGTCATGATCTTCATCATCTCCGTCATGATCTTCATCATCTCCGTCGTGATCTTCATCATCTCCGTCACCTTCGTCGTCTTCTCTGCGACCCGAACAACTGGTTTTACCCGTTGCTTCAAAAAAACCCGGCAACTCAGGTATTTTTTCATTGGCATCGGTATCCGAAGTCGGCTCACCGTCCGTCAATAAAATGACAAAATTCTTCTGGCACTGCATCGTAATGGGCGACGAATACAACGATGGGTTATTCCCACTGCGGGAAGAGAGCACACTCGGCTCCGGCAACCAATCGTTACCATACGAACTTAGACCGTAATCCACCTCATTGCCTCTAAAATAGAGCGCCGCTTCGTACAGAGCTTCCGACAGCGGCGTTTCGCCTCCCGCTTGATAGGCGTTCAGACGCGTGATAAACGCCTCTCGCCCCGTGGCCACATCCTGCATCGCAAAGGAGGTCATCCCCCCCTCACCATTACGATCAAAACGCATCAGAGCAACATTAATGTTGGCGCTGCTGTCCACCACATTGGCCACCACCTCTTTAACAATCTGCAAACGGCTGCGAGTGGTGGTGGCGCGCTGTTGTCTCCAGTTTAAAAAATTGGCCGCATAGAGGCTGTAACTGGCTCCCACAGAGCGCCAATCCAATGCTTGATCTCCATCCTGTTGACACTCAACAGCAGCCCTGTTTTCATCATCAGAAAGACGTTGCCAGCGTTGCTGATCCTCCTGCCAATAAGCCAAACGATCCTGATAAAAACCACTGCTCTGAAGGGGCACAGCAGAAGCTTGGCAGCGATTCGCCGTCTGCTCAAACCAACGCTCACTGTCACACTCGTCGGGCGCATCACCATCGGCGCTCCAATAGACTTTATCACTGGCAAAACAGCCGCTGTAGCGGGTCTCTGGATCGTATGGCACCTGTGTCTCCACCGCTGCATTCATGCTGCCGGAGGTGTCCACAATAAACAGCACATTGGGCTTAACCGAGCCACTGCCCTGATTCACTCCCACATAGATTTCCGTATCGTCCGCCACACTGACCAATGAGATCGAGACCCCAAGCAGAAAAAAGCCGCAAAAGTTCAGTGCCCGATTTGTTAGACTTCCCATCTTTTCCCACCTCAGCCACCGCCATCGTGGCCTTATCCATTAATGAAATTTCAAACCATGCAGAAAAAGGTAAGCACAGAACGTGACCGTTTTTGGAAAGGATTTATACTCGCCAGCATTGGCACGGCACTGTTTTCGGTAAAGTCGATTTTTATCAAGCTGGCCTATGCGGCCGGTTCTGACCCAGAATCGGTGCTGCTGCTGAGGATGCTGATCGCTGCGCCGTTCTTTTTTGTCATCGCCCTCTGGCAGTGGCGCAGCAACGTTCACTTTCGCCAAACGGCTCACGCAGGGCTGCTGCTGAAGATCATGTTGGTGGGCTTTATCGGTTATTACCTCGCCTCTCTGCTCGACCTGAAAGGCTTGGCGCTGATCTCGGCGCAGCTGGAGCGGATGCTGCTGTTCACCTATCCGATCATGGTGGCGATTTTGGGTTTTCTTTTTTTCAAACAACCGCTTTCCATAAAAATGGGCTTGGCGCTGCTTTTTTCTTATTTGGGGATCAGCCTAATTTACCAGCAAGAAGCCCGCTTTAGCGGCGCTGAAATCGCTTTGGGTACGCTGTTGGTACTGCTTTCAGCGCTGTCGTTTTCCTTTTATGTGCTCTTTAGTAAACAGTTGATTCAGAAACTGGGCAGCGTTCCTTTCACCAGCGTGGCGATGCTGTTTTCCACCCTGTTTATGCTGCTCCACTACGGATTGTTGATGGAGCATGAGGTGCTGATCAATAATGAAATTCTACTTTGGACGGTGTTGTTGGCGATTTTCAGCACCGTGGTGCCGAGTTTTATGATCTCCTCTGCCATCGGCCTCATCGGCCCAGCTCAAACAGGCATTGTCGGCACATTAGGACCCTTGGTAACGCTGATTTTGGCCGTCACTTTTTTAGGCGAACAGTTCACTTACTTCCATTTGGCTGGTTTTTGTTTGGTGGTGTTGGGGGTTTCTTTGCTGACGTTGCGCTTTAAAAAAGGCACCACCAAGCGCAATGATCTGTAAAGCTCCCACTAAAGATTTTTGCCAAACTCCGCCATCGCATTCAACACCTCTCTAAGGTTCTCCCCCAGTTCGGTCAACTCATACTCCGTGGTCGGCGGCACAGTGGCATAGACGGTTCGAGTCAGCAGCCCTTTCTGCTCCAACATCCGCAAACGCGAGGTCAGCACTTTCGGACTGATGCCCGTTAAAGCACGTTGAATCTGCGAGTAGCGCTTTTTACCTGGCAGCAGCTCTCGAATCACTAACGTCGTCCACTTGCCTTCGATAATTGCAGCGGTTTTTTTTACCGGACATTCATCGTCACACGGCTGTTCTTTCACTAAGCTATCCATAAAACTCCTTACTATCATTTTAGTAACTACTTCCAAAATGATAGTTACATGCTTAAAATCCAACCTCACATTAACACAAGGCGATAAAAATGAAAAAGACGACCTATCTGCTCTATCTGGTTGGAGCCATTCAAATTATCTTGGGTATTTTACACCTCTTTTTACCCGAGTGGTTTTTACAAAACACTGGCCACAGCATTCCACAAGCAGACATTTATTACCCACTGGCCATGTTAGCCGCACGTTTTATCGCTTACGGCATCGCATTTATTTACATTGCCAAAGAGCCGCTGAAATACATTGCTTGGATTCAATTTATGGTCTTAATTCAGCTGATTGATTTAGGCGCAGGCATCTTCTACACATTGACCGGTGTGATCAATATCGCTGATTCGGCTTTCCCCATGTTTAATGCCATCTGGATCAGCGCTCTCTTACTCTTGTGGATGCCAAAAAAGAACAGCGCTGCATGATAACTTGGCTTAACGCACTTTACTTTCAGCTCCAAATAAAGCTGCTGGTTATGTTTAAACCGACCCTGCTGTTTGATAAAATCAATCAGCTGGATTGGTATAAAAACACCTTGCAACAGTGGGCTGATGACCGCCACGTTGCCATCAATGACAACGTGCTCGAAGTGGGCTGTGCATCAGGAACCCTAACGGCCTACCTTGCCACATCTGGCAGCGTTGCAACGGGGATTGATGCCTCTGAAAAAATGATTCAATTGGCCAACGCCAAACACCCTGATCTCGATTTTCACGTTGCAGATGCGGTTGAGTTGCCTTTTGAAACAGGGACGTTTGATGCTGTTATTGCAGCGTCTCTACTGAACATTGTCTCCGATCAAGAAAAAGTAATGGCGGAACTGGTTCGCAGCTGTAAAAAAGAGGGTTCCATCAGCGTTCTTGTGCCTTCGGCTCAGTTCAATGACAACGACTTACGATCACTGCAAGCCTCATTAGGCTCCAGTGGATTTTCAGCAGCGGCTATGAAGGCGTGGCATAAATTACCACCCAAAATGGCGGAGGATGACATTGTGTCGTTGTTTGAGCAGGCAGGGTTGACGAACATAACGACGGAATATTATTTACACGATATGGTTGTGTCTGTTGCTGGGATGAAGCGGCTTTAATACTCGAACATCTCCTGCAAACACCTACAAAGTGCTCTCTGGGTTGCGGTGTTAATCACCCCAAGTTGTTTTATCAATCTGGATTAAGTAACTATAATGTAATTACATTATTTATTCCAGACACCCAAACAAGTCACAAGTCAGTTGACACAACTCATCACGCTCAACTAAAATACCTGTACGCTTTTAAGTACAATTCTTAACTTATGGAGCTGATTATGAACGCCATCAGTTACACCGCTGCACGCGCCAATTTAGCAAAAACAATGGAAAAGGTTTGTGCTGATCATGAGCCGGTCATTATCACCCGCAAAAGAGAGTCGCCGGTGGTGATGATTTCGCTGGACGATTACAAGGCGATGGAAGAGACCGCCTACCTGCTCCGTTCACCGGCCAACGCACTCCATTTACTTGAGTCCATTGCCCAGCTTGAAGCTGGAGAGGGAACTGAAAGAGAGCTGCTTAAATGAACCTTATTTTTTCCAAACAGGCTTGGGATGAATATTTACATTGGCAAAAAACAGACAAGGCAATTCTGAAACGAATCAATGCTCTGATTAAAGAAATCAAACGATCTCCTTTTGAAGGAGTAGGCAAACCCGAAGCACTCAAACATGGTTTATCTGGATATTGGTCTCGACGGATCAACGATGAACATCGACTGGTTTACAAAGTGAGTGACCATCAACTGTTTATTGCCCAATTGCGCTATCACTATTCGTACTGAAAAACGAGTGTTACACACTAAAAAAGCACCATCCCCTATACTCAAACCATGCACAACTCAAACAACATCCTAGACTACATCGGCAACACCCCTTTGTTGCGGCTCCACGGCGTTTCCGCACAAACGGGCTGTGAGATCTACGCCAAAGCGGAGTTTATGAACCCCGCAGGCTCAATCAAAGACCGGACCGCTTTGGGTCTGGTACGCGATGCACAAGAGCGCGGCCAGCTCAACGCCGGAGGCACTTTGGTCGAAGGCACGGCAGGCAACACCGGCATCGGATTGGCATTGGTCGGACACGCCTTGGGTTACAAGGTTGTAGTGGTGATGCCCGAAACCCAGAGCCAAGAGAAAATCGACACCCTCAAAGCCAACGGCGTTGAGTTGCATCTGGTCGCAGCACAACCCTACTCGCATCCCGACAATTTTATCCACGTTGCACAGCGGCTGGCCAAAGAACTAAACCACAGCCAAGCCGAAGGCGCACTCTGGATGAATCAATTTGATAATCTCGCCAATCGAGCCATCCATGCCCGCACCACTGGCGAAGAAATTTGGCAGCAGACCGAAGGCAAAGTAGACGCTTTTATCTGCTCCGTTGGCACCGGCGGTACCTTGGCTGGGGTGGGTGATTGCCTAAAAGGACACAACCCCAACGTGGTGATTGCGCTGGCCGATCCAATGGGAGCCTGCCTCTACCATTATTATAAACACGGTGAGTTGCGAGCCGAAGGCGACTCCATCACCGAAGGCATTGGCCAAATTAGGATCACCGCCAATTTACACAATGCCCTCATCGACGAAGCCTTTATGATCCCAGATGCCGAAGCGATCCCCTATCTGCATCAACTGGTACACGAGCAAGGCCTCTGCCTCGGCGGTTCCAGCGCCATCAACATTGCCGGAGCGGTGCGGCTGGCCAAAAAACTCGGGCGGGGAAAAACCATCATCACCCTGCTCGGCGACCACGGTTCACGTTACCAACAACGGCTCTACAATCGAAATTTTTTAGAGCAACAGAACATTCCCGTTGCCGACTGGCTTTGAATTAAAAACGGATACATCCCAACACCTTACCGCTTAGCCTCCCGCAACGGTTCCACCTTCGCATCCAACGCCCCCTGCAAACGCCGTTCAATTTTTGGAATGGTGATCTTCATCCCTGGATGCACGGCGTTAAAATTCACATCAGGATTGTATTGACGCAGCAACCACAACGGCAATTTATAGGTGCGTTTGGCCAATCGCCAGAGCGAATCTCCACGCCGAATGGCGTGCTGCTCGGTGCTGCTGATGCGGAATTTTTGGAAATAATCGTCTTGCAAAGCGCGGTGATAAGCCAAACGCCGCTGCTCAAAACGCGCCTTTGAAACACGAGCAAACAGCAACCGTACTTTTTTACCCACCACCAGCGATTTTTTCGCCGACATGCGATTCAAACGCCGCAGCCGTTTCTGGCTGACTCCCAACCATTTGGCGTAATGCCCCAAGGTCTCCGTTGCCTGCACCTCCACTCGATTACCTGCCAAAACGGTGTAATCACTAGGGTCTTCGCTGGCCACACTGCGCACGGCCTGATCTTCTGCTGCCTCAGCCATGACTTCACGCTGCAACTGCAACGACTCCGCCACCCGTTCTTGCTCTTCAACACTGGCCACCGCCGGAACGTTGGCCACCACTTGTGCTAATACCGGCAAAGCAGGTTCTTCATTCTCTACGGCTTTAACCTGCAACCACTGACCGACGACAATACGATTGCGATTGCGCAACGAATTCATCGCCAACAACTGCGCATCTTGCAGCGCAAAACGACGCGCAATTTTGCTCACCGTATCGCCACGCCGCACTCGATAACGCCCCTCGTGCAGTTCGCTCACTGGGCGAGACGTTGAGTGCATCGCCACCCGCATCGTGGTGGCGCGTTGCGGCCGAGAGAGAGGCAAGGTCAAGCGTTGGCCAATGCGGATAAAATTACGGCTGCTGAGGCCATTGGCCTCCATCAGATCCCGCACCTTAATGCGATAACGACGGGCAATGGTGGAGAGCGCATCGCCACGACGCACCTTGTAATAACTGTCACGAACTTGTTCAGCAGAAAATAAATTCGCGTCCACGCTCGCCATCATGGCGCGATACGACTTGACTTGTTTCGGCGCAGGCAGTTGCAAACGATAGCCCTTCGGGATGCGTTTATCGCCGCGCCAGACCACCGGTCTCAGAGCTAAGTTCATCCCTTTCAACGCCTTAAAATCAACCCCCAACTGGCTCGCCAACGTCTGAGCGTCTATGTAAGAAGGTACTGTTACCCTCGATCCCTCAACCTGAGGGCGACTGCGTTGCAGCTCACCAAAATAACGCAGACGGTGTTTGAACACATGGCGAGCAGCAAGAAATTCCGCATAAAAATTACGCGAAGCAAACCCAAACGAACCCTTACCTTTTTTGTGTTTTTTAATGATTACCGCAATGTCATTGCTGCCGACTTTTTGCGCCGCACGACGAATACCTGAAGCGCCATGATTGTAGGCGGTGATCGCCAATGGCCAACGACCGGTCAGCCCAAAATTGTGCTTCAACAGCAGCGCAGCAGACTCTGTGGCGCGCACCGGATCACGACGCTCATCCACCACATGATCAATGCGCATGTAACGTCGCCCCGTGGAGCGAGTAAATTGCCACATCCCCGCAGCACCGACACTCGAATACGCTGCTGGATTAAAAGAGGATTCCACAAAGGGCAAAATCCACAACCCTTCCGGCACCCCTTGCGCTTTCAAGGTGTGCTTCATAAAGGTTTCCCAGCGCCCAGAACGGATGATGGCTTGACGGAAGTTATCCGCCTGCCCACGCTGAAAGCGGATGTTTTTCGCCGCTTTTCGCAGAGTAGAAAATTTTGTACCCTTTGGCCAAAGGGCAAAAACCTTCGCCTCTTCCGTACTGAGATAACGCCCCCGCTTGCTGGCAATGTTTCGTAGCAGACGTTGATAGTGACGCTTACGGCTTTTCACCACTTTGGACTGCTGACGGCGACTCAGACCTTCTTTAAAGTGCAGTTCGTCATACACCACAGCCATATGCCAACTGTCGTGAATAAAACCAGAACGAGTCTCCAACTCTGTGTAGACCCGCGTCCAAAACTGCACCGCCGGTTGCAAAGAGGCCGCCTGAGGGAAATTCACCTCCTGTGAATTCACTCCCCCGGAAAACAGCAGTAACATTAATACAACAGCACGATAAGACATCCACACTCCCTGATAATTTAAATCTCGACACAATGCCAATCACCGCACCACTATAAAGTGAACATGCTTACTAATGCCTGAATAAACAGAGTAAACTGACGCACCATGCCGAACTTGTTATCCTTACGCAGCTTACACAAATTGGTTACAAAACGCTCACTTTTTAGCCGCCAAAGGAGTCTCATGCCAAGCTCACACCGCCCCACTCTACCCGATGCCCAGAGCCTAAAAACCCTACCCGAAGACGGTGGTGAAAACTGGAATCGTCTGGTATTTGAAGCCAGCCCTTATCTGTTGCAACACGCCGCCAACCCCGTTGATTGGCATCCGTGGGGCGATGCTGCGTTTGATCAAGCACGCAGTGAAGACAAATTGATCTTCCTCTCCGTCGGTTACGCCACCTGTCACTGGTGCCATGTGATGGAACACGAATCCTTTGAAGATGACGAAGTGGCGGCACTGATCAACCAACACTGCATTGCAATCAAGGTAGATCGGGAAGAGCGCCCCGACATCGACCAGATCTACATGAGCGCCTGCCAAGCGATGACCGGCCAAGGCGGCTGGCCACTGAACTGTTTTTTAACCACCGACGGTCACCCGCTGTTTGCCGGTACCTACTTTCCCAAACACAACCGCTATCGGCGCATCGGCATGATGGAACTGCTGCCAAAAATCGCCCACGCTTGGCAGCAAGATCGTCAAGAGACGCTCAAAAAAGCCCTCAATTTCACCCAACAATTGCAACAAAAGACAGCAGACCAAGGTGGCAGCCTCTCACCCCAGCTGCTGCAAAACGGCTTTCAACAACTGCAAAATAACTACGACCCCGAGCTGGGTGGTTTTGGTCACGCGCCCAAATTCCCCTCACCGCATCAATACCTCTTTCTACTGCGGTACTGGCAGCGCAATGACGAACCCGCCGCACTGGCGATGGTAGAAAAAAGCCTCACCGCCATGCGTCTGGGTGGCCTGTTTGATCAAGTTGGTTTGGGGTTTCATCGTTACAGCACCGACGACCAATGGTTGCTGCCCCACTTTGAAAAAATGCTCTACGACCAAGCGATGCTGATGCTTGCCTACAGCGAAACCTACGCCGCCACCCACAATCCTTTCTATCAGAACGTGAGTGAAGAAATCCTTAGTTACCTGATGCAACGAATGCAGCACCCCGAGGGCGGTTTTTACAGCGCCGAAGACGCCGACAGCGAAGGCGAAGAGGGCAAGTTTTACATATGGAGTACAGCCGAATTACAAGAGTGCCTCAACGACGACGAACAGAATTGGTTTCAAACCACCTTTCAAATCAACACCGAAGGCAACTTTCTCGACGAAAGCAGCCGACAAAAAAACGGCAACAACATTCCCCATCTACGCCAACCCTTGAGCGAAGCGGATCAGCAGCGCTGGCAGCCGCTGCGAGAAAAACTCTACCAACAACGACAAAAACGCATCCCGCCGCTGAAAGACGACAAAATCCTCACCGACTGGAACGGTTTGATGATCGCCGCCTTGGCACGTTCCTCGGTGCTGCTCGGCGAGCCACGGTTTTTACAACAGGCCGAAAAGGCCTTTGCCTTTGTTTTAAACCACCTCAGTCACGCCGACGGCCAGCTGAAAAAACGCTTCCGCAACGATCAAGCAGGGCTGCCCGCTCATCTGGACGACTACGCTTTTATGATCTGGGCCGCGCTGGAGCTGCATCAAGCCAGCCTCAACAGCGATTACCTAACGCACGCGCTGCGCTGGCAAGAGATTGCCCTAGGGCAATTTTGGGACAACGAACATGGTGGTTTTTTTGTCACCAGCGCAGAGAGCACCTTGGTGATGCGCCCCAAAACGTTGCACGATGGCGCAATTCCCAGCGGCAATTCGGTGATGGCACACAACCTGGCCACCTTATACCACCTCAGCGGCGAGACAAAATGGCAGGATTATTTAGAACAACTGCAACAGACTTCCGCTCAAGAGCTGAATCGCTACCCTGCCGGTCACGCCTTTCTGCTCACCGCCCACGACCTTTACCAAGGGCCAGCGCAAACCGTGGTACTGAGCGGCCAGCAGATCAACCCCGAACTGCTCACACCTTTGCAAGAACACTTTCTGCCTCACACGCTCTGCTTGGCCATTAATCAAAACAATCAGCAGCAGATGCACGATTTTGCCCCCTTCACCCAGCAACAAATTTTGGCAAAAGAGACCACACTTTACCTCTGTCAGGGGTTTGCTTGTGAGACACCGTTGCAAGGGGATAACAACATCACGGAGCGCTTAAAACAACTGTAAAATCCAAACACAGCGACCCAATCCATTCAGCCCCCGTTCAGCTACGTCTCTGCATACTGTCCTCAATGTAAATAAAAACGAAAACAGAGACGGAGTTCACCTCATGGAAATTAAAATCTTGTTACTCGCCACCAGCCTGAGTCTAATGGCCTTACCCATTAGCAGCCAAGCCCACCAACTGCACCCAGACCATCATCAATATCAGCATCGCCATGCCGATCACTGGCCCTTCCAGATCATTATTGAGCCGTTTTTTTATCTTCCACAAATTCATTACGGCCATCATTACAACCGACACAACTACCGGCAGCATAAAAAACAGCACAACGGCCATCGTCGCCAACACCGTCAACACAACCCTCGTCCTCGTCACCATTAGGAACAGGCCGCTATGAAAGCCATCACGCTAAAACTGATCTCCCTTCTGCTGCTGAGCATCAGTTTCAATGGCTGGAGCAGCGAAACAACCTCAGAACGCCAAACCAAATCCATCGGCAGCTTGCAAACCGAGGCGCTGCCTGACGCACGTTTTGCTTTCGGGTTGATGACGGCAGAAACACAGCCCAGCCTGAAACAGCACGGCAAACGTCTGCAACCGAAAAAACAGCAGCGCAATCATCTGCTTGACCCACAGATTTTCCATGTCTTTGATGCACAGGTTTATCTGGAAGTGGATGACGACTTCGACGGTTTTTATCACAACTTCAGCCTCACCTTTGATGCCGATGTCAGTTTCGGCTCAGCTCCTGTCTACGCGGAGCTGTACCTCAGTTACGAAGGCGGCCCCTGGAATCACTACTTCACCACCGAGGTATTTCAGATCAACAGCAGCAGCGTCTTTGACAATTACGAAGTGGTGACCGAGCTCACAGACGGTTACCTTCCCGGCCATTACGATCTGCTCATCGACCTCTACGATGCCACTTGGGATGAATTAGTGACCAGCTACAGTGCTCTGGATGATGCCAACCTGCTCGCCATTCCACTGGAAGATCGCAGCTACGACACCCCAACCTTTTACGATACGGGCTACAACAGCTACAGTTACGGCAGTGGCAACTTGCCTATCGGCTTGATTTTGTTACTGGCAGGTTTAGTTGCTCTGCGCCAGCATCAGGAGAAAACAGCATGAAATTATTCACCCTCATCACCCTGCTCAGCGTTATTTTACTCAGCAGCGGCTGTCACCGCCTTCTTAAACCTCATCACGGTTACGGTCATGGCCACGGACATCACACCCAATCTCATCCACAATCGCAAAGTTACGGTCATCGTACGACTCGGCATTGAGACTGCCTTGACGGAAATTTATCTCCCCGTTACCCTTAGCAGCATGAGCACCGTCACTTTTGATACCCTAAAATTTGCCCGTCGTCTTAAAGATGCTGGCATATCCGAACAGCACGCCAAAGCGGAAGCAGCCGCTCTCGCTGAGCTATTTTCCGAGGCCGTCGAATCCCAACTCTCCACCAAAGCCGATATTCATCGAGTAGAAAAAGAACTGATGCTGATCAAGTGGATGGTCGGTTTGGTGATCGTGGTGGAAATCGCCCCACTGCTGACAAGCCTGTTATAAGCCCCATCCCTCGCCACACATCAAGTGGCCTTTGCATTACCTACACGAGATTAAAACTGAGTAACCTTAGCTCTCTCCTCTCCATCCAAAAATCACCCCTTCGGGTGATAGCCCGCCACTCTTTTTTAGCCTAAAATTCCTGCTTCGTCACAGCGCAAACAGGAACAGATTATGGACGCTTTTGAACGTCACTTCGCCAACTGGGTCATCGCCCAACGTTGGTGGATCTTACTCGCCACCCTGCTGATCGTCATCGCCACCGGTACCGGCATTGGCCAGCTCTCCTTTAACAACGACAACCGCGTCTATTTCAGCAAACAGAACCCACAACTACTGGCCTTAGAAGCACTGGAAAACACCTTCAGCGAAAACGAAAATGTGCTCATCGCAGTGGAACCCAAAGACGGCAACGTCTTCACTCGCAGTACCTTGCAAGCGGTGCAAGAGATCACCGAACGAGCGTGGTTCACCCCCTACTCCAGTCGTGTCGGCTCTTTGAGTAATTTCCAACACAGTTACAGCGACGGTGACGATTTGATCGTCGAAGACCTCTACCAGAACCCGCAGGATCTGAGCGATGCAGAGATAGCCAAGATCAAACAGATCGCCCTCTCCGAACCCCTGTTGGTGAAAAACTTAATCTCTGTTGATGGCTCCGTCACCGCCATCAACATCAAGGTGCTGAAACCGACAAAATCCAAAACCGCAATGGCCGAAATCGCCACCTTCACCCGCCAACTCAAAACAGATATTGAAGCAAAATACCCCGACCTCACCCTGCACCTTGCTGGGGGGATTATGTTTGGCAA
>JAUZRS010000261.1 GCA_030950195.1 Gammaproteobacteria bacterium
TGCTGGCTAAATCGGGCAGCATTCTGGGGGAAAATAGCCATTTTGTCAGGATCGTCCTTACAGCGTTTATAAGAGAAGTCCCAATTGAGCCGTATTCAGCCCATAACAATAAACTGTGACTCCTCCTGGCTCTGCTGTTTAGCGGATCACACAATCGCAGTTAGCATTGCCCTGCGTGGAGGAAATCTTGAATAGTTTGGCTACTATCATACCTTACACCTATGGCGTGCTTGCGCTGCTATGGGTAATTATTCTAATTTCCTATTTGCGCTACTGGAAAATATTCCCTGCTCAAAACCGTTCAATACGCATATTGCTGCTCACTCTGGCGATGGTCAGTCTCAGCCCGCTGACGGAAAGCATCTATCGTCTCTTGGCAAGCACATCTCAACCCGAATTTCAGCTACTGCCCTTATTGACTGGCTTTTTCAGTGCCATTGCCGTTCTCGTAATTATTATTCTGCGCGTCCTGCCTGCTCTGCGCCGCGAAGCTGAAGGCAACCCACTGGAAACAAAAGCCGCCGAAAAAGAGTCTAAAGCCGCTAAATTTCATATTTCCCCAGAACTGCAAGTGATGTTGGAGCACACCCCCAGCCTCTCCTACTTTAAGAACAGCCGCTCTCGTTACGTCGCAGTCAGCCAACGTTTTGCCGATTTCCTCGGTCGCTCCATCGACGACATCCTCGGCAAAACCGACTACGAACTGCTGCCCAACGACATTGCTGCTGAACTGCACAAACTGGATCGTGAGGTCTACCGTTCAGGACGCGCCATTGAATCAATGGAATCAGCCCTGAAACGCGGCGATGGCCAGATGCGCTGGTTAAGCAGTCGCAAACACGCTTTTCGTTCCGAACACGGCAATATTCTCGGCATTATCAGCATCAGTGACGATCTGACCGAGCAAAAATTAAACGAACGTGCATTATTGATGAATCAGTACGCCATGAACAGCGCCAAAGAGGGTATGTTCTGGATCGACAGAGAATCAAAATTCATCTACGTCAATGAAACCGCCTGCCAGATTTTAGGCTACAGCCAAGAAGAGCTGCTCAGTATGCGGATGCCCGATGTGCTAATGAACATCACCGAAGAGTTGCTGGAAACCATCTGGGAACAGATTCAAAACCACCAAAACACCACCTTTGAAGCCACTCATCTACGCAAAAACGGCACCGAATTCCCCATTGAAATCAGCGCTAATTACCTCGAACACGAAAACAAAGAGTATTGCTGCCTCTTCACCAGCAGCATCGGCAAACAGAAAGACGCCGAGCAACAGCTGCAACTGGCAGATAAACTGATTGAAACCACTTCAGAAGGCATTCTGGTCTCCGATCCAGAAGGCTTTGTGACCTCGGTTAATTCTGCTTTCACCGCCAACAGCGGCTATGAACCCAATGACATCATTGGCGAACAGGTCAATGTCCTCTACTCGGGACACCACGAACAAAAATTTTATCAAGAACTCTGGGAAAGTTTGTATCACTACGGCCGGTGGCAAGGGGAGATCTGGAACCAACACAAAAATGGCAGCCTCTACCCTTCTTCATTACAGATCAGTGCCATCTACGACAGCAACGGTTACCTGATCAACTACATCAGTATTTACAGCGATACCAGCTTGCAACAAGAACACCAGCGCCGTCTGCATAAACTCGGCTATTACGATGGCCTAACGGGTCTGCCCAGCCACCCACTGCTAAATGATCGCCTGCTCACCTCGCTATCTCACGCCCAACGCGAGGAGCACCAAGTCGCACTGCTCTACATCGATCTGGATAACCTCAAAAAGGTCAACAACGCCGCCGGTCACGCCACAGGCGACCAACTGATCCAAACCATTGCTGAGCGGCTGCAAACCTGCCTGCGCGAGGTAGATACCTTAGCGCGCATTTCAAGTGATGAGTTTGTCGTTATTTTGCCCGAATTGCAGCAGCTGGACGAGGTAAAACGCAGCGCCGATAAAATGCTCGATGTTATTAGCTCTCCCATCACTCTGGCTGAACAAGAATTCAAAATTTCCGCCAGCATCGGCATCAGTCTCTACCCAGACGACGCCACTGACAGCGACCAACTGACACAACAAGCAAAACACGCTCTGCAACACGCCAAAGACAACGGCTGTAATCGCTACCAAATTTACCGCGAGGCGAGCCAAAACCCCGATTCAAGCCCCGAAGAGAGCGCTGAAAATCAGACAAAAATCAATTCAACAGATCAATCGTGACCCACCCACTTCAAACAGACGTTTGACCTTTCGCAGCTAACTTTTTACCCTGCGGGACACACTCTGCTCTGGATGCTCCCCGTGACTGTTTTAAACAACCTAGATAAAACCTTTTCAACCTGCCTACTCAAAGATCAGCCCCACTTTTTACGCCGCTGGCGCGGGTTGAAAAAACGCGCCCAACAGGGCAAACCCCACAGCCACGATCTGGAAAAATTGCAAACGCAGATCAAAACCTCTCAACAACGCCTTGCTCAGCGCATTGAAAACAGCCCCAAGCCCGAATACGCCGACAATCTACCGGTCGTGGCCGCCAAAGAAGAGATCATGGACTGCATCGAAAAGCACCAAGTGCTGATTCTCTGCGGTGAAACCGGCTCGGGCAAAACCACTCAACTGCCAAAAATATGTCTGGAGTTGGGGCGTGGCTGTAAAGGTCTCATCGGCCACACCCAGCCGCGACGTTTGGCTGCGCGCAGCGTTGCCGCCCGCATCGCCGATGAACTAAAAAGCGAGCTGGGCGGCAGTGTCGGTTATAAAGTCCGTTTTGGCAGCCAGATCAACGATCAACAGGGCTACATCAAACTGATGACCGACGGCATTTTATTGGCGGAAATTCAGAGCGATCCCCTGCTCTGGCAGTACGACACCCTGATCATTGACGAAGCCCACGAACGCAGCCTTAACATTGACTTTTTGCTCGGTTATTTCAAACAACTGCTGCCCAAACGCCCCGACCTAAAACTGATCATCACCTCCGCCACCATCGACCCCGAACGCTTTGCCAGCCATTTTCAAAACGCCCCCATTCTCAAAGTCGAGGGGCGCAGTTATCCGGTAGAAGTCCGTTATCGCCCCCTCTACAACGATCAAAACGACGAACAAGACCGCAATCAAAACCAAGCCATATTGGATTCCGTAGACGAACTGAGCCGCGAACCCCTCGGCGACATTTTGATCTTTCTCGCAGGCGAACGTGAAATCCGCGACACCGCCGAAGCCCTGCGTCGTCACGCCCTGCCGCACACCGAAATTTTGCCCCTGTTTGCCCGTCTCTCCAACAGCGAGCAACAGAAGATCTTCAAACCCCATCGAGGCCGCCACATCGTACTGGCCACCAACGTCGCCGAAACCTCGCTGACCGTGCCAGGCATTCGTTATGTGATTGATCCCGGCTTAGCGCGCATCTCCCGTTACAGCCTGCGCAGCAAACTGCAACGGCTGCCGATTGAAAAAGTCTCACAAGCCTCCGCCAATCAGCGCAAAGGGCGCTGTGGACGTGTCGCCGCAGGGATTTGCATCCGCCTCTATGACGAAGAGGATTTTTTGCAACGACCTGAATTTACCGAACCGGAAATCCAGCGTACCAATCTGGCGGCAGTGATTTTGCAGATGAGCAGCCTCAAATTGGGCAAAATCGACCACTTTCCCTTTGTCGATAGACCCGACCACCGCCTGATCAACGACGGCTACCGCCTGCTGCACGAGCTAAGCGCAGTCAACCCAGAACGCCAATTAACCCCCTTAGGAGTCAAACTGGCACGGCTGCCCATCGACCCACGACTGGGGCGCATGTTGCTGGCCGCCGATCAAGAGGGCTGCCTCAAAGAGGTGTTGATCATCGTCAGTGCCTTGGCGGTGCAAGACCCCCGCGAACGACCACTGGAAAAACAACAGGCCGCCGATCAAGCCCATGCTCTGCACCGGCATCCGCAGTCGGACTTCCTCGGCCTGCTCAACCTCTGGAACCACTACCAACAACTGGCTAGTGAGCTGTCACAAAACCGGCTGCGCAAACAGTGCAAAAGCCTCTTCGTCTCTTACCTACGCATGCGCGAATGGATCGAAACCCACAAACAACTGCGTGGCTTGATGAGCGAAATGAAGCATCGCAGCAACGACAACGAAGCCGAATACGATGCCATTCACCGTGCCTTGTTAAGCGGCTTGATCAGTCATGTGGCTCTCAAAGGCGAAGAACGCGAGTACCTTGGCACCCGCAATCGCAAACTGCACATTTTCCCTGGCTCTGGACTGGCTAAAAAAGGCCCCAAATGGATCATGTCCGCTGAAGTCACCGAAACAGGCCGCGTCTACGCCCGCACCGTGGCTAAAATTGATCCGCTCTGGATTGAAAAAATAGCCCCCGAGCTGCTGAGCCGCAGCTACTTTGAAGTCCACTGGCAAAAACGCAACGCCCAAGTAGGCGCCTACGAAAAAAGCGCGCTCTACGGCCTAATTATCAACGAAAAAAAACGCATCAACTACGGCCCCATCAACCCCGCTGAAGCTCATGAAATATTTTTGCGTGAAGCCTTGGTAAACGGTAACTATCAGACCAAAGCCGACTTTTACCACCACAATCAGGCCTTGTTAGCCGAAGTTGAACAACTGGAAGCCAAATCACGCCGCCGCGATATTTTAATCGACGAAGAGCAGCTCTACGACTTTTACGCGCAACGTATTCCCAGCGAAATCTATAACGGCCCCGCCTTTGAACGCTGGCGTAAAAAAACCGAGCAGAACGAGCCTAAGATGCTGCATCTGCAGGTCGAAGAGCTGATGCAACACGACGCCGAACAGGTCACAGACGAGCGTTTTCCCGATCAGTTTGACGTCGCTGGAGCACACCTGCCCTTGAGCTACCACTTTGAACCAGGCAGTGACGATGACGGCATCACCCTGAAAGTACCGCTGGCGATACTCAATCAGATCCCCTCTGGGCGCTGCGAGTGGCTGGTACCTGGCCTGCTTGAAGAGAAAATGATCGCGCTGATCAAGTCACTGCCGAAAAATCTACGCCGTAATTTTGTCCCCGCACCCAACTACGCCCAAGCGTGTTTACAGGCACTCACTCCCTCCAACACACCGCTGTCACAGGCAATGGCGGAGCATCTGCTGCGCATGAGCGGTGTTCGTGTTCCAAACGAAAGCTGGCAAGCCGCCAACGTGCCTCTGCACCTGCAGATGCGTTTTGAAATCGTCGATGCCAAAGGC
>JAUZRS010000262.1 GCA_030950195.1 Gammaproteobacteria bacterium
TGTCCGTTTCATCCAGCTCAAAATCCGCATTCTCAGGTTTTACCGGTGCTAAATCAGCCGCTTGAACATCAGTGCTGATTTCACCGGCAAACAATTCATTTCGTGGGCAAAGCTCCTTACCCATTACCACCACTCGCTCCCAAAGAGAGTTGTTGTCATCACCCAAAGTCTCTTTAAAGGCAGTCGCACTCTCTTCAAAGGCAGGAATGTTTTTCGAAGCAAAATAGGTCTCTAACAGCTTCTCTTGGTACTCCTGACGATCAGGTTTGTCTCTCAGAGCCGCCTTGAGTAGATCCTCGGCCTGAGGATACAATCCATAGGCCAAATAAACATCAGCCTCGGCAATGGTGTCATCTTTAGGCAGTTCGTCCTCCAATGCCTCCAAAGAGTCACTGGAATCCTCTTGCTCATTTTGCACTCGAGCTTCTCGAGCTTCACGAGTGACGTCCTCCATCTGATCTTGATCAAGAACTTGGGTCTCACCATGACCATCATCAAAGTCCGGCTCTTCATCCTCAGCACTTATCTCACCATCAGCATTCGTATTATCAGCATCCGACACCGGCTGCGATTGATTCAAATCAGCCACATCAGCATCAGACTCTTCCTCCCTTTTTTTACGACGTACCATCCAACCTGCCAGCAATAGAAGCAGCGCACCTCCACCAGCCCCCATCAACAGTTCTGGCTGTTTCAACAATCCATCAAACAAACCTTCTTCAGGTTCTGCATTCAGTAAATTGGGCAATGTTTTCGATGCTTGCAGCTCCTCGGCGGTTAACTCAGGCAGAGGCTCTTCTTTAACCACAATGGGCTCCTCATTACCCATTGGTACCAAGGGCTCGCTGGGCACCAACTCTTGCTCAACCTGTTCAACAACGACTTCCACCTGTTCCGTAACCAGCGTTTTCCCACGCTCGATTACCACCGGTTCGGGGGTTACTTCAGCAACCACGACCGGCTCAATAACATTTTCTTTTGCCGTTTCAGCCGCCTCACGCTCTTCACGCAGACGTTTCAAACGCGCCTGAAACTCTGCCAATTCGGACTCTTGCACACTGACCAACTGATCCATTTTACTGGCGGTTTTTTCCAACTCGGCCACTTGTGAACGCAACTCACGATTACGCAGTTTTTCCGAAGTCAGCTCTTCTTTAGCAAATCGCACCGCTGTGCTTACACCGGATGTTTGTGACTGCTCCTTATGTGCAATCTGAGTGCGGTCATCGGATTTTTCTACATCTGTGTTTTTATCCGGCGCTTGAATCGAAAGGCGATCTTTAAACTGAGGTTTTTCAGCCACCACTGCGGGTGCTTTAAGCACCTCTTTAGGCGTTACTTTAACCGGAGTCGGCACTTTTTTAACGGGTTTTTGCACCACCACTTTTGTTCGGCCTTGACTTGCCAAGGTACGCCAAAGCGCGTTGTGTTCACCCACTTGTGCAATCGCTTCCCGCGCCGTCAATGAACGCGCCTCGTCCGCATCTGGGATGCGTAAGACCACCCCTCGTTTCAACAAATTGATGTTGTCATCAATAAAGGCATGGGGGTTGTAGCGCAAAATGGCCAACATCATCTGCTGCACCGACACATTTGACGAACGCGAACGACTGGCGATCTTCCACAACGTTTCATTGCGTCGCACTGGGCCATAGTCGGAAGCGGTCTCAGACTCAACCGGCTCCACTCTACTGCGAAACTCTTTGGCCAGAGGCACAGAGGCCATTTTACTCGGCACACTGCGACGTTCTGTGGCGGCATTATCAACAGAGCGTTCACCAACAGCCGCCGCACGAGCGCGACGCTGACGCTCCATACGATCCGCCAGAGACTTACGCCGATCAAACAAGGTGCCTCGACGAGGAGCCTGAGCCTGACTGGATTCACCCTCACCAACAGGAGAAACGGCCGGTGGGCGACGAATCGGAGCAGGAATCGCTGGTGCAGGTCGAGCAATAGATTCAGGTTCGACCCGAGCTGACACCACGCCCGTTTGCGAACGCGGTTGAGTCATAAAGACAGGAGGGTCTAATAACAAGGTGTATTCACGCACCAAACGACCACGAGGCCAATCAATCTCAATTAAAAAATTGAGAAACGGCTCCACCACCGCCTTCTGGCTACTGACTTGAATATAGGGTTTACCGCGAAGATCTTGCTGTACAGAAAAACGCAACTGAGTCAATAAAAGAGGTCTTTCTAGACCTGCCTTTGAAAAAGCCTCTTCCGAGGCCAAGGTCACAATCATCTCTTCAGTTTCTGCTCCGCGTACGGAGAGCAGCTCAATTTGAGCATCCAAACGTTGATTTAGAGACGATTTTACCTCGATTTCCCCAAGCCCTAAGGCCTGAAGGGTTCCGGAGGACAACAACAAATACAAGGCAGATGCTAAGGCTAGTTTACGCACGATCTTCACGCTCTCTCAAGTTATCTCCTTCCAGTAGCGCAAACCTAGCGGTTTTTTTGTCATGCTACTGGGAGCATTTCCATAGAATATACTTTAACTTAACCACTTAAGTGGCTCTAACTATAGGTTATAAGTACTCATTAATCAAAATTTCTGCAATTTGCACGCTGTTCAGAGCCGCGCCCTTCCGTACATTATCTGCTACCACCCAGAGATTTAAACCCCTCGGGTGAGATATATCTTCGCGAATACGACCCACATAAACCGGATCGGTCCCCGCACCCTCTGTGCCAGAAGTAGGGTAACCCCCGTCTTCACGCTGATCCATTACCACCACACCGTCTGCTTTCTCCAGCAACTCACGCGCCGTTTCAGCACTGATTTTGTCGCGGGTCTCAATGTGGATTGCTTCCGAATGGCCGGAAAAAACCGGCACCCTAACAGCGGTTGGATTAACCAAAATAGTCTCATCCTCAAAGATTTTTTGCGTCTCCCAAACCATCTTCATCTCTTCTTTGGTGTAACCGTTGTCTTGAAATACATCAATTTGCGGCAAGACATTAAAGGCGATCTGTTTCGGATAGACCGAAACCTCCACCGGTTTGGCACTCAATAAGGCGTACGTCTGACCCGCCAATTCTTCGATGGCCTCTTTACCGGTACCCGAGACCGCTTGATAGGTCGCCACATTAATGCGTTCAATCCCAACAGAATCATACAATGGCTTCAAGGCCACCAACATTTGAATCGTAGAGCAATTTGGGTTGGCAATAATGCCTCGCGTGGTGTAGTGGGCAATGGCATGAGGATTGACCTCCGGCACCACCAGAGGAATGTCGTCGTCGTAACGAAACTCCGAGGTATTGTCGATCACCACACAACCGGCTGCGGCGGCCTTGGGTGCGTACTTTTTTGAGACGGAGCCGCCAGCTGAGAACAATCCAATTTGCACTTTAGAAAAATCAAAATCTGCCAAATCTTCAATTTTTAACAGTTTGTCGCCAAACTCTACCCGCTTGCCCACCGAACGACTGCTGGCCAAAGCGTACACTTTACCCACCGGAAAATTCCGCTCCGCCAAAATGGACAACATGGTCTCACCCACCGCACCGGTGGCACCCACAACCGCAACATCAAAGGTTCTGCTCATAATCTGATTGATCAATCCTGTTAGTTTTTTAACGCTCGGCTCTTACGCTTTGACTGACAAAGCCGCAACCACCGCATCGCCCATCTCTGCACAATTCACCTGCTGACACCCCTCAGAGGCGATGTCCAACGTGCGCAAACCTTGATCCAGCACCTCCCCAACCGCCACTTCAATGCGATCCGCCAGTGCCACCTCATCCAAGGTGTAACGCAACATCATCGCCACGGACAAAATCGTCGCCAAGGGATTAGCCACCCCTTGACCGGCGATGTCCGGTGCTGAACCGTGAATCGGCTCGTACATGCCGAAACCCTCGGCATTCAACGAAGCCGAGGGCAACATGCCGATAGAACCGGTCAACATCGCCGCCGTATCGGAGAGAATGTCGCCAAACATGTTTTTTGTCACCATCACATCAAACTGCTTCGGCTCTTTCACCAACTGCATGGAGGCGTTATCCACATACATGTGCGACAACTCGACCTCAGGGTACTCCTTTGCGACCCGCTCCATCACTTCGCGCCACAGTTCTGAGACCTCCAACACATTCGCCTTATCCACGGAACAGACCCGCTTGTCGCGTTTCATCGCGATTTTAAAGGCGCTGTGTGCGATCCTCTCAATCTCGTGCTCGGCATAAACTAAGGTGTTGTACCCTTGCTGCTCACCGTTTTCCAAGGTGCGAATGCCCCGAGGCTGACCAAAATAGATCCCTCCCGTCAACTCACGCACGATCATCAGATCCAAGCCCGAAACCACTTCCGGTTTCAAGGTAGAAGCATCGGCCAACTGCGGATACAAAATTGCCGGACGCAAATTAGAGAACAGCTCTAAATTGGAACGCAGACCCAACAGACCCTTTTCGGGGCGTTTTTCACGCGGCAACGCTTCGTACTGTGGCCCACCCACCGCACCCAACAACACCGCATCGCTGTCACGACAGAGTTGCAACGTCGCCTCTGGCAGCGGATCACCAGCGGCATCGTAACCGGCACCGCCCACGAGGGCTTCGTTCAACTCAACCTCAAAACCAAACTCACTCTGCAAGCAGTTCAAGACTTTTACCGCTTCCGCCACAATCTCAGGACCGATGCCGTCACCTGGCAAAATCGCAATTTTTTTACTCATGCTTCGCTCTCCTGCGCAAACAGCCAAGGTGCGCTTTTTCTACGTTGTTGTTCATAGGCGCGAATGTCATCCGCGTGCTTCAAAGTCAAACCAATGTCATCCAAACCGTTCAACAAGCAATATTTGCGGAACTCATCCACCTCAAAGGCAATCAACTCACCGCTCGGCGTGCTCAAGGTTTGCGCTTGCAGATCAACGCTCAAAGCGTAACCCTTAGCCGCACTCGCCTCGACAAACAATCTCTCGACGATCTGAGCATCCAAAACAATCGGCAACAGGCCGCTTTTAAAGCTGTTATTAAAAAAGATGTCGGCAAAACTGGGCGCAATCACCACCCGAAAGCCGTAATCGTCCAGCGCCCAAACGGCGTGTTCACGGGAGGAACCGCAACCGAAATTTTCCCGCCCCAACAGCACTTGCGCACCGGCGTAACGCGGCTCGTTAAGAATAAAATCGGGATTCAAACGGCGCTGGCTTGAGTCTTGTCCTGGCTCACCAGGATCAAGGTAACGCCAATCATCAAACAGATTCGGTCCAAAACCGCTGCGTTTAATCGACTTCAGATACTGCTTTGGAATGATCGCATCGGTGTCCACATTAGGACGATCCAACGGCGCAACCAGACCGTTAAAGGCATTAAATTTTTGCATGTTAGGCTCCCAAATTGACAAAGTGACCGGCAATGGCTGCTGCTGCCGCCATCTCAGGGCTAACCAGATGGGTGCGCCCGCCTTGCCCTTGTCGGCCTTCAAAGTTTCGATTGGAGGTCGAGGCACAACGTTCACCGGCCTCCAGACGGTCGGCGTTCATCGCCAAACACATCGAACAGCCTGGTTCGCGCCACTCAAAACCCGCCTCGATAAAGAGCCGATCCAAACCCTCTTTTTCCGCCTGCTGCTTCACCAGCCCCGAACCGGGCACCACCATCGCCAAAGCGATGGTGTCGGCCACTTTACGCCCTTGAATCACCCCAGCTGCGGCACGCAAATCTTCAATACGCGAATTGGTACAGGAACCGATAAAGACCTTATCCAAGGCAATATCAGTGATGTTCATCCCCGCTTTCAGATCCATATACGCCAAAGCTTGGCGCATACCGTTGGCTTTCACCTCATCCGCTTCTGCTGCCGGATCGGGCACACACGCATCCACTGCCACCACCATTTCAGGCGAGGTTCCCCACGTCACTTGCGGCTTGATCAAGCTGGCATCCAGTCGCACCACCTTATCAAAGTGTGCGCCCTCGTCGGAGACCAGTTCAGACCAAGCAGCAACGGCTTGCTGCCACATCGCCCCTTTGGGTGCATAGGGTCTGTTGTCTAAATAATCAATCGTGGTTTGATCCACCGCCACCATGCCTGCACGCGCACCGCCTTCAATGGCCATATTGCACACCGTCATACGCCCCTCCATCGAGAGGACTTGAATGGCTGAACCGCCAAATTCGATGGCGTAACCGGTGCCACCAGCCGTACCGATCTCACCAATAATGGCCAGAACGATGTCTTTGGCACTGACACCCACAGCGACCTCACCGTCCACGGAGATCAGCATTGACTTGGATTTTTTCTGAATCAAACACTGCGTCGCCAGCACATGCTCCACCTCAGAGGTACCGATGCCAAAAGCCAATGCGCCAAACGCGCCGTGGGTGGCGGTATGCGAATCACCGCAGACCACCGTCATTCCCGGCAGCGTCGCGCCCTGCTCAGGGCCGATCACATGCACAATGCCTTGACGTAAGTCACCGACCCGAAACTCGGTAATGCCCAAATCGGCACAGTTTTTATCCAAAGTCTCCACTTGCAGACGAGCCACCGGATCGGCAATGCCTGCTGCTCGATCGGTGGTCGGCACATTGTGATCCGGCACCGCTAAAATAGTCTCAATACGCCACGGCTTGCGCCCCGCCACTGCCAAACCCTCAAAGGCTTGTGGCGAAGTGACTTCATGCACCA
>JAUZRS010000263.1 GCA_030950195.1 Gammaproteobacteria bacterium
TGGATTCCCGCCTTCGCGGGAATGACGAGCGAAAAATAAACCTCCCCTAACCCAGAACCTCTCTTCCATTGAAGAGGGAAAATCAGGTCGTGTTGTTTGAGTTTTGTGGTGGATGGTCTTACCTCACCTGAATAACCTTTAGGGTCGGGACACCGGTTCTTGTTCAGTGCGTAACATCAGTTATTATTGGCACGCAACAACGCTCCTTTCCAAATAGCAAAAAGGGCAGGAAACAAAACCAAAACCGTAATCAGAGCCGAAGCAACACCCCCCACCATCGGTGCAGCAATGCGCTTCATGACATCCGCACCGGTACCGTCACTCCAGAGAATTGGAATCAAACCCAATAACAGCGCCAAACCGGTCATGAGCATGGGTCGAATGCGCCGCCCTGCACCTTCAATAATCACTTCCAGCAAATCTTGCTGAGTCTGTAAACGACCATCGGCCTGACGTTGTCGATAAGCCATACCGAGATAAAGCATCATCAACACCCCCATTGCGGTGTCCACCCCAGCCAAAGCAATCATGCCAACCCACACCGCAACACTGAGGTTATAGTCAAGCCAAGCGAGCAGCCACACCGCACCAATCAAGGAAAAAGGCACGGCCAACAGAATGATAAGAGACTCCACCACCGACTTACGGTTGATAAACAGCATGAAGAAAATAATAAACAACGTCAGCGGCACAACCACGAGCAGCTTTTCCTTGGCACGTTCAAAGTACTTAAACTGCCCAGCCCAGTCGAGACGATAACCCGGTGGCACATTGGCCTGTTCCGCCACCACCCGTTTGGCTGCCGCCACATAATCAGCAATGCCAATCTTATCGTTAACATCGACAAAAACGTACCCCACCAACTGACCGTTTTCATTACGCAACATGGGCGGACCGGTGCGAAAATTCAACTCAGCCAGTTGTGCCAAAGGGATCTGTGCCCCCGTCGGAGTCGGCACCAAAACCCGCTTCAATTCTTGCGGGTTATCGCGAAAATCTCGGGCGTAACGCAGATTAATCGCGTAACGCTCTCGACCTTCCACCGTTTCAGAAACCGTCACTCCACCCACCGCCGCCATAATGACCTCCTCCACATCCTCTATGGTCAAGCCGTAGCGCGCAATTTTCTGCCGATCAATATCGAAATCGAGAAAATAACCGCCGCTGATGCGCTCAGCAAACGCACTGCGAGTATAAGGTGCGGTACGCTCATCCTCCTGCAACGCCTGCTCAATACGAACACCAGTGGCTTCCACGGTCTCCAGAGCATCACCAAACACCTTAATCCCCAGCGTAGAACGAATGCCCGTGGCCAGCATCTCGGTGCGGGTCTGAATCGGCATCCACCACACATTGGGCATTCCGGGATAACGCAGCTGTTCATCCATTTCTGCCAGTAAACTCTCCCACGTCACCCCCTCACGCCACTGATCTTTCGGCTTGAACGTGACAATGATCTCAGCCATGGAGAGCGGAGCCGAATCAGTGGGGCTGGTAGAACGTCCCATCTTGCCAAACACCCGTTCAACCTCTGGAAAGGACTTTAGCTCCTTGTCCATTGAGTGCAATACCCTGCTTGCTTCGGCAATGGACATGCCTGGTACGGCGGTGGGCATGTAGAGAATGCTGCCTTCGTTCAAGGGCGGCATAAACTCATTTCCCAGCGCCATAAACACCGACACCGTAGCCACCAATGAAGAGACCGCCGCACCGACCACCCACCAACGCAGTTTTACCGACCAACGCACAACCGGCGTGTAGATCGCAACCAAAACACGATTAAGCCCGCTTTTATCACCCCGAATTTTGCCGCGAATCAGCAACACCGCCAAAGCAGGGGTGAACGTAATCGCCAACAACGCAGCAAAGCCCATTGAGTAGGTCTTGGTGTAGGCCAGCGGTTTAAACAGCCGCCCTTCCGTGCCTTCCAAAGAAAACACCGGTAAAAAAGAGACCGTAATGATCAGCAATGAGAAAAAAATACTCGGCCCAACTTCTTGCATGGCGCGAATAATAACCTCTGTACGACCCTCAACCTGATGACGATCCCCCCACTCTTCCAAACGTTTGTGGATGTTCTCGATCATAACAATGGAGGCATCCACCATCGCACCGATGGCCACCGCAATCCCCCCCAGAGACATAATGTTCGCCGTTAAGTGTTGCTCAGACATAGGAATGAACGACAACAAAATCGCCACTGGCAAGGTAAGAATAGCGATCAACGCTGAACGAAAATGCAGCAAAAAGACCATGATGATAAGCGAAACGATAATCATCTCTTCGCTCAAGGTGTACTTCAAGGTATCAATGGCTCGATTGATCAACACAGAACGATCATAAACGGTGACGATGTCCACCCCATCTGGCAGCGCGGCTTGTGCTTCACGTAAGCGCTCTTTGACCCGCTCAATCACCCCCAAGGCATCTTCGCCGTAGCGCATCACCACCGTGCCACCAACCACTTCGCCTTCACCGTCCAATTCGGCCACACCACGGCGCATGGCCGGACCGAGACTCACCTCAGCCACCTCTTTTAACAAAATGGGCACACCGTGCTGACCTAAACCAAGGACAATGTCCTCAATATCGCCTTTGTTTTTAATGTAACCGCGACCCCGAATGAACTGCTCGTGTCCGGCGATTTCCAACACTCGGCCACCCACATCGTTATTGGAACGACGCACCGCCTCAGCGACTTTTTTCAACGGAATGCCGTAAGCAGCCAACCTGTTTGGATCGAGCTGAATCTGATACTCCTTAACAAAACCTCCCACCGAAGCCACTTCTGCCACGCCCTTTACCGACTCCAGCCAGTAGCGCAACTTGAAGTCCTGCAAACTGCGTAACTCGGCCAAAGTGTGTTGACCCGATTTGTCTACCAACGCGTATTGAAACACCCAACCCACACCTGTAGCATCCGGACCCAGAGTGGGTCTCACATCGGCTGGCAATTTGCCTTGTGCTGAATTGAGGTACTCCAAGACCCGCGAACGCGCCCAATAGAGGTCGGTGCCTTCATCAAAAATGACGTAGACAAACGAAAGCCCCATATAACTCTGACCTCGCACGGACTGTACTTTAGGGGCTGCTAACAGTGAGGTCGTGAGTGGATAGGTGATCTGATCTTCCACCAAATCGGGGCTGCGCCCAGGCCACTCGGTGTAGATAATCACCTGCACATCAGAGAGGTCGGGAATGGCATCCAACGGCGTCGCAAGCAGGGATTTGTAACCCCAAAACGTCGCAGCGATTACGATCAGCAGTGTCATTAACTGATTTCGTGCACAGTAGCTGATGAGCCACTCAATGGGACCCAGATGGGAACGGTTGGTTTCATTCACCATGACGCACCTCCCGCCTTCAGCTTGCTCTCAGCAGCAATGAGAAAGTTACCCGAAGTCACTACCGTGTCACCCGCCTCCAAGCCGTCCAATACCTCAATCCAATGGCGATTACGCTGACCGGTTTTGATTTTACGCGGAACCAAACGCCCCTCACCCAGATCAAGAAAAACCACGCGACGTTCTCCTGAATAAAGTACCGCCGACTCCGGCACCAGCAAACGCCGCCCTAACTCAGCCTTGAGTTTGAGCTGAGTGTACATATTGGGACGCAAAACACCGTCGCTGTTGTCCAGCACCACACGCACTCGCGTAGCGTGAGTATCGCCTTCCATAAAGGGGTAGATAAAATCGACCTTGGCCAAAACGTCACGACCCTGCAATTCAGGCAAAAGAACCTCAGCCTCCATCCCCACCTTGATCAGAGGCCGTTCGTAATCGTAAACCTGAGATTCAACCCACACGCGAGAAAGATCAGCAATGCGCAACAACCTTTGCCCAACCTTGAAAGCGGAACCGGCAACCACCTGTTTATCGATGACGATGCCACTGGCAGGAGCCAAAATAGCAACGTATTCCTGTGCTTGACCGCGTTTTTCCAGAGCCTTGATCTGGGCTTTAGTCAGCCCCCATAAACGCAATCGACGCTGCGCGGCGGCCAAGCGATGCTGACTCCCCTTAACTGAAACAAGATGCAATAACTCCAAATACGCCTCCTGAGCACTCAACAACTCGGGACTGTAAACGCTGAATAACGGCGCGCCCTTTTTTACCGTTATACCGACAGAATTGGCGTAAAGCGTACCGATCCAACCATTAAACTTCAGCGTCACATCCCGTAAGCGCGTCTCATCATAGGTCACCCTGCCAGCCGCACGAATCACCACCCGCAACGCTTTACGTTCGACTTCTGCCGTCGTAACTCCGATCAACTGACGACGAGCCGGATCAACTCGCACCGTGCCAGCGACGTGCTCGCCCACATCAGCGCAGGTGGCACAGCGCAAACCCTTACGACCGGTAGCCAAATCAAAACGAATGCGGCCTTTTTTCGTACCGGCTTCAATCTCAATGGTCAGTGGCCACTCACCGCCCATCGACGGCTGAAATTCACCCTCGTAGCGCCCGACACCGGCCTCTCTCATCTCTGCCGGAGCGTACATGGCGGGCATACTGCCCATCGCAGGCATCACCGCCACCGCTTTGAGTGTCGCCCCGCTCACAGGCTGCCCCATCTGATCTTGCAACCAAAGTGTCACACGATTTTTACCCACTTTGGGTCTCTCAGCATCCAGCTCCAGCCTCACCTTAAATGAACCCGCCGTATAAAAAGGTTCGGACACTGTAGCTGCCTTAGTGAGAGTCACAAAAACAACGCATAAAAACAACAGGCTCTGCTTTAAAACCTTCATAACTTACCTCCAAAACGAGCCGTGAGTTCACCACCAACAATGCGCTCCAATGCCGCTAAACGCCGATGGTAATTCGCCCGTGTTTGCTCCTGTTGCAATCGAGTCTGCATCACACTTTTCTCTGCGCTGATCAGATCAAAAAAATTACCACTGCCTGCCTCGTAGTCGGACTGAGCAGCCTGTAGATTCTCTTGCGCAAGAGGCAATAAACGAGTTTGATACAGGCTCAAGACACGCTCACTTTCACGCACGTTTTCCAGCGCGTGCTGTACATCACCCATCAGTTGAGAGACTTTGGCGCGCTGCTGAAAATCGAGGCTCAAGGTCATCGCCCGTGCCGCCGCTTTTGCTGCACGGCGCGTATCTTGAAGCGGAATATTGATCGAGGCTCCAACGGTGAACTGCTTTTCACTCTGATTCCAAAGGCTGTTGTAGCCTGCACTGAGCTTAATGTCGGGATAGTCGTTACGTTCGACCAAGCTTGATCTGTAACGACTTGCCTCTGTACGTGCCGCCAATATACGCAGCGCGGGATGCGCCTCTAATGCTCGCGTTCGCAGTTGCTCTACCGTTGGTAATGAAATGGGATCCGGTATGCCCATGGGAAGCGGCAGTGGTTGATCGGGCGGACGTTGCAACAGCGTATTGATGCTCGCCAATGCAGTGCGGCGACGGCGCTCCAAACTGATCTCACGGTGTTCCAGTAGCATTCGCTCCACTTCAGCACGCAAAACATCCTGCTGGGAAGCACGACCTGCCGAATACTTAATCTCAGCAATGTTCTGAAACGCCTGCAACAATGATTTATTGATGTCATTGATACGAAAAGCCGAATGCACAAAATACCAATCAGCGTAAGCCGCTTTACTGATTTCCGTCAGTTTCAAACGCATCTGTTTAATGCCCACAAAAGCCACATCCGACTCAGCGCGAGCAACCTTAACGCGCAAGTCGCGTTTTCCTGGCCAAGGCAGTCGCTGTGAGAGAGACCATTTTTGCCCCAACGCCACCCCTTTCGCTCCCACTGTTTGCGGTGCAAGAGTGTACGAAAGAACCAGATCATCAAAGGCTCTGGCCTGCTCAACACGGGCATTTGCCGCCGACCAAGCTGCTTCCATTGCGGAAATATCAGGGTGACGCGCCAACACCGCTTCGACCAAATGCGATGAGGTCAGTAACGCGGTATTAACAAAAGGCCTATCGACCTCAACGGCCAGCAACGGCTGGCAAACAACCAAGCCGAATAAAACAACGCTCATACGCGAGCACAGGTAACGCTTCGTATTGTGCATAAAACACCTTCATTATTCTTAATGAAACTCAAACTGAATCAATGCCAACCAAGAACGAAACAACACGTCCAAGGTGAAAAATTACGATTGAATTCAGTCCCTACGTTAAAAAAGTAAGGCACAAAGGTGTGATCAAATACGGAAACGACCGGTCAGAAAATAGACCGTCTTATCAGGCAGAAGAGAGGAGAAAACAAAATTAAAAGAACGGCTGCAATGGATGCAGGCGATTTCAGCACCATCAAATAAAAGCAAAGGGGGAGGTTGTGGTGCATCGAGCAACAAAACTTGTTGAAATTGAGTGCCAACCGTCTGCGCTATTTGGGACGATTCATAAGAGACCGTGCAACAGCCCTCACTTATGAAACCCGCTTGATCCTGACAAGCGCCCCCCATTTCGCAGCTCAGCCCCATGTCACCCGGCTCATCACAACAACACGCCGTACTGGGGCGCTCATGCTCCATCTGTTCACAGGCATACAACGTCTGAAATTGGGTCAACGCCGTCATGAAAAAAAACAAGGCGATAACGAAACGGCGTACGGCTCGGCTTTGCATCATTTACACTCTGCTATCCCATCTTATTCAAGCAAACAACACTCCGTCAGAGTGACCCAAAATGAATTGGTTCTCTCAACAGCAATAAAAAGCACCTTAGTCCAGCGATGGTATCTGCAAATCCTGTAAATACGCACGAAATCGCCGCTTGAGCTGCGGATGTTTCAAAGCATATTCCACCGTCGCTTGCAAATAACCCAGCTTACTGCCGCAATCAAAGCGTTTGCCTTCAAACTCATAAGCCAACACCTGCTCTTTTTTCAACAGTTTCACAATCGCATCGGTGAGTTGAATTTCATTGCCTGCATCTCGCCCCGTCAGTTCTAATTTTTGGAAAACAGCAGGCGATAAAATATAACGCCCCACCACCGCCAAGTCCGAGGGCGCTTGATCCAAAGTGGGTTTTTCCACCATCGCCTTAATCTGCAATAAATTTGACTCCAAACGCTGACCATCAATCACGCCATAACGACTCACTTCCGCCATGGGCACCCGCTCAACCCCAAGCACCGAGCAGTGGTGACGGTTGTAAACCTCCACCATCTGCGACAGACACGGTTGCTCGCCAGCATCAATCAGATCATCGGCCAAAATCACCGCAAACGGCTCATCGCCCACCACCGGCTTGGCACACAACACCGCATGTCCCAACCCCAACGCTTCCGGCTGGCGAATGTAAACGCAATCCACATGGGGCGGCAAAATGTTGCGCACCAGATCCAGCATCTCATGCTTCTCTGCCAACTCCAGCTCACGTTCCAGTTCGTAGGCTTTATCAAAATGATCGGGAATTGAACGCTTGTTACGACCGGTGATAAAAATCAAGGTTTCAATGCCCGCCGCCACCGCCTCTTCAGCGGCGTACTGAATCAAGGGTTTATCCACAATGGGCAACATTTCTTTTGGATTTGCCTTGGTGGCAGGCAGAAACCGCGTCCCCATGCCTGCTACTGGAAAGACCGCTTTTTTAATTGCTTTCATTGCCAATTCCAATCTCTCCGTTTATTCCCAGTTCTAAGTTTTTAGTCGCCCCACACAACAACTCATAGGCAAGGGTGCTGGACGACTGTGCCACCTCATCCACTGGCAAACCCTCACCCCAAAGCACCACCTCGTCACCCACTTTGGCCTCTGGCACAGAACTCAAATCAACGTTGAGCAGATCCATCGACACACGGCCAATCAATGTGGCCCGTTTTCCGGCAATCAACAGCGGTGTACCCACCACAGCGTGACGTGGATAACCGTCTCCATAACCGATGGCCACCAGCCCCATAAGCATCTTTTCTGGTGCCGTCCAACTACCAGCGTAACCCACCCTCTGCCCTTTGCAGATCTGTTTAATCGCCATCAAACGACTGGACAAACTCATCACCGGACGCAAATTCCAATCGGCCGCCGTACCACTTACAAAAGGATTTGCTCCGTAGAGCATCAAACCTGGGCGCACCCAATCAGCGCGACTCTCAGGGGAGGCCAATAAGGCCGCCGAATTGGCCAGACTGCGCTCACCAGCCAACCCCTGCGTACAGTCATTAAAACAGGCCAACTGCTGAGCGGTAACCGGACTGTCAAGCTCATCGGCAGAGGCCATGTGACTCATCAGCCCCACCTCATTTTGCACCGCTGAACTGCCTTTAAGCTGTTGATACACCTCTCGAACGTCCACTGGATAAAACCCCAAACGCCCCATGCCCGTATCAATTTTCAGCCAGATGCGAATGGCCGCCGAGTCTGAATCACGCAACATCTGTAACTGCTCGGCATGATGCACCACCGCAATCAAATTCAACTGGGCAAACAGCGCTATTTGCTCAACGTCATGGAAACCCTGCAACACCAAAATGGGCTGAGCAAGACCCGCATGACGCAGACGAATCGCTTCGTCCAAACAGGCCACCGCCAAGCCATCCGCGTGTTGCAACGCTTTGGCAATCGTAATCAAACCATGGCCATAAGCGTTGGCTTTCACCACCGCCATCACCCGACTGCCTGCAGCCGCTGTTTGCGCAACGGTCAAATTATGACGCAAAGCGTCCAAATCTACTGTGGCAGTCGCCGCTCTCTTCACTCAAATTCCTCAGCGCCACCGTACATCTCTGGCGAAAAGTTCTCAAAACGGGTGTATTGCCCCAAAAAGGTCAAACGACAAGAACCAATTGGACCGTTACGCTGTTTGCGAACCAAAATTTCCGCACTGCCTTTGGCTTTGCTCTCTGGGTCATACACTTCATCGCGGTAGATAAAGGCAATCACATCGGCGTCTTGCTCAATGGCACCGGACTCACGCAGATCTGACATCACCGGACGTTTATCGGTACGCTGCTCCAGACTTCGATTCAATTGAGAGAGCGCCAGCACCGGCACATTTAACTCTTTCGCCAGTGCTTTTAAGTTCCGCGAGATCTCCGAAATTTCACTGGCACGGCTCTCCATCGCACTGCCACGGCCACTGCCCTGCATCAACTGCAAATAATCGATCACAATCATGCTCAAACCGTGTTCACGTTTCAGTCGCCGCGCCCGCGCCCGCAATTCCGAGGGATTCAGAGCCGGTGTGTCGTCCACAAACAAGTTTGATTTTTGCGTCAATAATGAAATGGATGAAGTGATGCGTGGCCAATCGGAATCTTCCAACTGACCGGTACGCAATTTTTGCAGCTCCACCCGTCCCAGTGAAGCGATCATTCTCATCGCCAACTGAGAACCGGGCATCTCCATACTAAAAACCGCCACAGGCTCATCTTGAGTCAACGCCACGTGTTCAGCAATGTTCATCGCAAAGGTGGTTTTACCCATCGAAGGCCGACCGGCAATGATAACCAAATCAGAACGCTGCATCCCAGAGGTCATCTGATCAAATTCATCAAACCCCGTGGCAATGCCCGTAATCGGATCGTCATTGGTAAACAGAGTATCAATCTGATCCACAGCGGTACTCAGAATCGAACGGATGTTTTCAAAACCTTGTTTATTACGACTGCCCTGCTCGGCAATGGCAAACACCTTGGTCTCCGCCTCATCCAATAACTCCGCACTGGTACGACCCTGAGAGTGATAGGCCGAGTCGGCAATTTCATGCCCCACCGCTGCCAGTTGACGCAACACCGAACGCTCCCGCACGATGTCCGCATACGCGGTAATGTTAGCCGCACTGGGGGTGTCCCGTGCCAAGGTGCCTAAATAGGCCAGCCCTCCGGCGTTTTCCAATTCGGAGTGTTCTTGTAACCACTCGGAGAGCGTCACCACATCCAGTGGCGACTCAGCCGCAGCCAAAGCCTGAATGGAACGAAAAATCAGTCGATGATCACGGCGATAAAAATCTTCCTCCGCCACGCGATCCGCAATGCGATCCCAAGATTCATTGCTCAACATCAAACCACCCAGCACCGCCTGCTCCGCTTCTACAGAGTGAGGCGCTACCTTAAGGGCTTGAACCTGCTCATCCATGGGCGCTTCAAAATTATCAAAAAAGTCACTCATGAAGGCAACACGACTCCGCACAAAGTGCAATGGGGTTGGAACGCGCGATTATATACGCAAAAAAAAACGGCTGCACATGGGCAGCCGTTCTTAAAGCGATGTTAAAACAGACCGTTATTCAGTCGCTTCAACCACCACTTTGACCACGGCATCCACATCACTGTGCAGATGCAAGTCAATATCAAACTCACCCACGTTACGCAACGGCCCTTCGGGCAGACGCACTTCGCGTTTTTCAATCTCAACACCGGCTTCAATCACCGCTTCAGCAATGTCAGCCAAACCGATGGAACCGAACAACTTGCCTTCGGTACCGGCTTTAGAAGCGATGGTCACAACCATGCCTTCCAATTTATCGGCACGGGCTTGAGCCAGAGCCAATTTCGCCGCCGCTTCTTTTTCCAGTTCGGCGCGAGAGGCTTCAAACGCCTCAATGTTACGTTTGGTCGCCATTTTAGCCAAACGACTCGGCACCAAATAGTTACGTGCATAGCCTGGTTTTACTTCAACCAGATCACCCAAACCGCCTAAATTTTCAACTTTATCAAGCAAAATAACTTGCATTGTATTATCCCAACGTCAAAGAGTACTGCCACAAAACGATCAAACGCTTGTCCAGCCTCCACTTAATGATTAGATGAAACACCCTTACTTATACGAGCACGAATATCGCCCCACGCATCCACCATCCCCAAACCCGCCAACGCCATCGACACCTGCGGCAGCATAAACAGCAAACCCGCATACAGCACCACCAGCCAACGACCGTTTACTTTTTTCAGCACCACAATGGCATGCACCACCGCTAAGCCCTGAAACAGAAACAGCGTCACCGCCACCGAAGCCAAAGCTGCCAACAGAGGCGAGCCCACCAGCAACGACAACAACAAGACAGCCACCGCCAGCAGAGAGGCTCTCAAACCGAGCCTCAAGTTATGAAACTCCTGCTGAAAACCGCCTGCGTTGTAGAGCTTCGCCTGCCACCAACGAGCAATCAGTAAACTGACGGTCAAACTGACCACCAACATGGCTGCAATCGCAGCGGTCATCATGCTCGACAACTCAGCCAACATCTCAGCTTGTTCATCTGTGGACAACTTCAGCTCAGCAAAAAAGTCTGCCATAAACGGGCTAAGCATCTCGCTCCAGACTCGGTTCTGATCCGGCACCAACAAAAAGATCATCAGTACCAACATTACCGCCAAAGCCGCAACACCGTGCAGACTCACCGCCAGTGAAACGCGGCTTCGCAGCAGATACGCCACCAGCAACATAGGCAACCAGTTAAACACCATCAAACTCAAGGCTTGCATCAATAACAACTGATTGACCGTGGCGGTCACCAACAAGGTAGCCAACAACGCCATGCCCAAGGCTTTAAACGCAGCAAGCAGACCTTCACGCAGGCAGACCAGCGCCAAAATGGCGTTGCTCAGCCAGACCAAGGGCGGCAGCATCAAGGAGAACAGCAATAACATGCTGCTCACTAAAGCCGCTTGAAACGGGCCACGCATGGCGAATGTAGCAAGAGCGATCATAGAGTGTGTCGTATCTCAGCGATCAGTGTTGATCGCTGTAAGGCAGCAGTGCCAAAAAGCGAGCGCGTTTTACCGCCGTTGCCAACTGACGCTGGTAACGTGCTTTGGTACCCGTGATGCGACTGGGGACAATTTTACCGGTCTCGGTCACATAGTTTTTCAACGTATCGAGATCTTTGTAATCAATCTCAACCACATCTTCGGCGGTAAAACGGCAATACTTTCTGCGTCTAAAAAAACGAGCCATGATCTATTCCTCTTAAATTTGGTCGAAAGCCAACGCTTATTCAGCGTCGCTAGCAGGAGCCGCATCAGCTGCAGGTGCCGCTTCTTCAGCAGGAGCCGGAGTGGCATCAGCCGCCGGTGCGGGTGCTGCTGCAGGTGCTGCCGCACGAACTTCTTCTTTTTTCGCCAAGAAAGAGGCTTCACTCTCAGCCGTTTTACGGCTCAGAACCATGTTACGCAACACAGCGTCGTTGAAACGGAACGCTTCGGTCAGCTCATTCAGAGCCTCTTTGCCACATTCAATGTTCATCAACACGTAATGTGCTTTATGGATTTTGTTGATTGGGTAAGCCAGTTGACGACGCCCCCAATCTTCCAAACGATGGACGCTACCGCCAGAGTTTTCGATGATGGCTTTGTAACGATCAACCATCGCTGCAACTTGTTCGCTTTGATCTGGATGAACCAGAAATACCACTTCATAGTGTTTCACAAAACACTCCTTTCGGGTTGGCAGCCTTATCCTAAAGGGACGAAGGCAAGGAGAAGGAGACCCAGAGAAAAACCTCAGATACTCCCGTAAGGGAGCGGATTCTACGGAAGCTGACGGGGTAAAGCAATCTTAGAAACAGATTGTTACCACTTACGTTTTTTCAAACGCGGGAAAACCACCCCTTCCCAGACCCCATGCCAGCTTAGCGCATCGTAACGGCGGTTTTTTTCTCTCAGTTCAGCCATCAGGTCAGCGGTTATTTTTTCCACCTTAAGCCGCAATTTTTGGCAATTGGATTGGCTTAAATTGAGTAAATTTTGATCAATTTTTTCTGCCGTTTGACGCGCCAAAAAACCGTGCCGATGTTCATGAGCAGTCAAGGCGCGATGATAACGAGCCCACTGTTTTTGCCATTTAATATGCGCCTGATCTTTATTGACCCAATTAGGCAAGGTGTAATGTTGGTCTAAAACCACCGTCACCGAGGCAATGCGACAGCCCTGCGTAGCCATGGTTTTTTCATAGCTCCAGCGCAAACGGCTGCGCGTCATGCCATGAAAACGCTGCCCATGATGATCTTTCGGACCATGCAGGCTGAGCTGATGGCGCAGCGCCAAAGGTGTCAAAGCACGAATGTCGTAGTACTTCGTTGTGCTGTGTTCTGAAATCTGAGCCAAAGCCAGCCACGGCATAAATAAAACCGCCAACAACAGCCCTTTTAAGACCACTCAAACCACCTCAATCAACTCCAGCGCATTGCCATCATCATCCCGGCAAAACAGCGCCCTGCGCCCCGAACGGCTCATGCTGTAAAAACGCCCGTCGGCCTCCAAATCATCAATCACGATTTGAAGATCCGTCACCGACAGCGCCAAATGGCGATCTCGGCCACCGTGCGCCGGTCGCCCTTCAGTGGGGTCAGGATTGGGCAGCTCCAACAGATGAATCTGCTGCTCACCCAGACAAAGCCAGGCCCCAGAAAAACGGAGATCGGGTCGCCCCTCACAAAGCGCCAAGCCCAAAATACCCTGATAAAACCGCAACGCCCGCTCCGTATCCGCCACCAACAGGCTAACGTGATGTACGCCTTTCACACTCATATTCAGACCTCTTTTGCTGAAACAGACCACAATGGCTTATAATCCCGCCCTTTTGTCACAGAGAGACGGTATGAACTCGGATCTGGCGCGTCTGCAAGCCTACCCTTTTAAAAAACTCACCCAATTACGAGACGGGGTCGTTGCCAATGCCGCATTATCGCCCATCGCACTGGGCATTGGCGAACCCAAACATCCGCCACCCGAATTTGTCCTGCAAACTCTGCGTGACAACCTTGACGGCATCGCCAACTACCCTCTCACCAAAGGCAGCCCCGCCCTGCGCCAGAGCATCGCCGCATGGCTGAGCCGTCGTTTCAAGCTGCCTGCCGAAAGCCTT
>JAUZRS010000264.1 GCA_030950195.1 Gammaproteobacteria bacterium
ATGAGGCTCCAGCAGCGCCACCCGTTTGCCACTCAAACCCAAAGCACAGGCCAGCGCCGCCCCCACCATGCCCGCTCCCACCACAATCACATCAAACCGTGTTTGTTTCATTTCTCCGCCTCTAACATCAGTGAGTAACGCAACATCTGATCAACCCGTGAAGACAAGCACCACCCCGTCAGGCTTCGCCTGCCACCCCTCCTAAGGAGGGGAATTATCAGCGGCTGCGATGCACACAACCGGCAACCCTTAACAAAAAGCCTGTAAAACGTTCCAGAAACGCAACAAAACCAGCTACTAAAACAAACACTCAATCTGCTCACCCAACCAGATCATCACCTCATCAAGATTCTGCTTAACATCCCCGTCTGAAAGATGAATAACCATCAAGTCCAACCCCCGAAAATAAGCGTCTCTAAGCGCATCGTATTCCTGTTTATCGTCGTGACTGCTGCCGTCAATTTCAACCACCAACTGAATATTGGCACAATAAAAATCAACAATGTAGTTACCAATTATTTTTTGTCGATCAAAATCAAGCCCCTTGAACCTCTTTTTGTTCACCTGATTCCAAAATAAAACCTCAGCAAGATTACCCGCTTTTCTCAATGCCCTTGCTCTCTGCTTTAATTTCGGATTGTAAGGAAGGCTCAAATAATTTTTACTCTTACGTGGCACTGTAACCCTCACTTTTCACCGACACCGGCCTATCCTCTGACACCCAATCAATCGAAGCCACGAATAATTCCCCTCCCGTGGATGGGTGGCAGGCGAAGCCTGACGGGGTGGTTTTTTTGACTACCAACGAGGCAACCGCCCTCCCAAACCCATCATCTGTTTCGCCAAACGATGACGCAGCGCAGGCAGCAGATCCAACGCCAACAACCCCGCACCACGCAACGCCACCACGGGAGCAAACCCATTGGAAAACAGCGTCACCAGACCGTCGGTGATGCGCACCACTTGGCGCTGATCGGCACGGCGCGCTTCAACAAACTCAGCCAGCAACGTCGGCGCACCCAGATCCGCACCGCTGCCCGCCGCCGCCAACAGAGACTCCAACAGCGCATCCATATCCCGCAGCGCCAAGTTCAGACCCTGCCCCGCCACCGGATGCAGGGTGCGCGCCGCGTTGCCCAACAACAACACCCGCCCCTGCTGCTGCGACTCTGTCTCCAGCAGCTGCAACGGATAACTCGAACGCCGCCCCACCCGAGTAAAACGCCCCAAGCGATGGCCAAAACGCCGCTGCACATGGGCGATAAACTCCGCATCACTGAGCGCCAACAGCGCCTCAACCTGCTCATCAAGGCAGCTCAACACCAAGGCACAGCGCCCCGCCGAAAGCGGCAACAGCGCCAAGGGGCCACTGTCGGTAAAACGCTCATACGCCACGTTATTATGCTGACGATCCGTGCTGATATTGCAGATGATCGCCGTCTGGCCGTAGCGTTTCTGCTCCGTGGGTACACCCAACTGCTGACGCAGCGCCGACTCACTGCCGTCCGCCACCACCACCAACTTGGCCTGCAAACAACGCGACTCCCCCGCCTGTTGCAGCGTCACACTCACCCACTCCGCGCCGTTCTCCACCCGCTCCACCTGCGCGGGCATAATCAACTCAACGCCCCCTTGCGACTCCAAACGTTCCGCCAGCACCTGCCCCAAAATACGGTTCTCAATCACATACCCCAGCGCATCCACCCCCTCTTCAGCACAGTCGAGGCGCGCCGCGCCAAAATGACCACGATCTGAAATGTGGATCTGATCAATCGCCGTCGCCCCCTCCCGCAGCTCCGCCCACAGGCCGAGCTTTTCATAAATGCGCCGCGAACCAAAAGAGAGCGCCGTGGAACGGTCGTCGTAACTCGGCTGCTGCGTCGAGGCAAACGGATAGGCCTCCAAAAGGGCGATGTTCAACCCACTCTGTTGCAGCGCACAGGCGAGAGTTGCACCCACCATGCCGCCGCCCACAAGGATTAGATCATAAACCCCGCTGTTATCGGACATGCTCTATTTCGCCATCTCAGCTTCAATCTCTGCCACGGTTTTAGGAATGCCTCGGCTGAGCAGATCGTAACCGTCACGGGTGATAACAATGTCATCTTCGATGCGCACGCCGATGTTGTGGTAGCGTTTTGCCACCCCGCGAGCGGGCATGATGTACAGCCCAGGTTCCACCGTCATCGCCATGCCCGGCTCCAACAAGCGCCAGCCATCCCCCACTTTGTATTCACCCACATCATGCACATCCATCCCCAACCAGTGGCCGGTGCGGTGCATGTAAAACTGCCGGTACGCAGCCTCTTTAATCAAAGCCGCCGGTTTGCCTTTCAGCAAGCCCAGCTCCACCAATCCCTTGGTCAACACCTTCACCGCCGCTTCGTGAGGATCGTTCCAGTGATTACCTGGTTTGCACTTCAAAAATGCCGCCTCTTGTGAAGCCAACACCAGCTCGTAGATCTCTTTTTGCGCGGGGCTAAAGGTGCCGTTAACGGGAAAGGTGCGGGTCACATCGGAGGCGTAACCTTCGTGTTCCGCACCGGCATCAATCAACACCAACTCGCCGTCATTGAGTTTTTGATTGTTCTCGGTGTAGTGCAAAATACAGCCGTTCTCACCGCCACCGACGATGGAAGAGTAGGCCGGTTCCGCTCCAGCACACCGAAACTCGTGCAAAAACTCCGCCTCCAGCTCGTACTCCATCAGACCCGGACGACAGACCTGCATCGCCCGTTTGTGTGCGCGCATCGAAATACGCGCCGCTTCGCGCATGGTGGCCACCTCAGAGCGGCTTTTAAACAATCTCAAGTCGTGCAGATGGTAATCAAGATCAATAAATTCGCTTGGCGCTTGCAGCCCCGAACGCACCTTAGCGCGCAGCTGATTAACCCACTCCACCACCCGCCGATCAAACCCTTCCTCTTGACCCATGGTGTAGAAGACCCGTTTACGCCCCTCCATCAATCCAGGCAAAATCTCATCCATATCGCTGATGGGAAAAGCATCATCGGCACCGTACTCCGCCACCGCACCGGCCAACCCCGCACGTCGCCCGTGCCAGATCTCCTGCTCAGGGTCGCTCTCACGACAAAAGAGCAAAAACTCCCCTGCGGGTCGTTTTGGTATCAGCACCAGCACCGCCTCCGGCTCTGAAAAACCACTCAGGTAGAGAAAATCACTCGTTTGACGGTAGGGGTACTCAACGTCTCGATTGCGCTGACGCATGGGAGAAGCGGCCAAAATGGCGATGCCCTCTTTGCCCACCATACGCATCAACTGCTTACGACGCTTAACAAACTCTTTTTTATTCATAATTATCCTATTCTGAGCGGTGCTTATATTCGTCATTGTGGTGCTTATATTCGTCATTGCCGCGAAAGCGGCAATCCATCTCAATGTTTAATTGCTGGAATCTCACCTCGCAGCGGCTGCAACTCGTCCCGAATCAACAACACCCCCATGCGTACGTACTCACAAATCTGCATATACGCTTCCTCTTCCACCTCATCCTCTTCTTCATCGTCCATCACCGCTTTGGAAATCTCCAACAGATCCTTCAGCAGTTCTTGACTCTCTTCCGGCAGATCGCCCTTGCAACAGACCGGCACCGCCACTCCCAAACCAAAGGAGAAACATTCACACCATTTACTCAAGGCTTCAATGCGCTCCTCCATCGGCGTTTCATCGTCAGGCAGAAACAGACGCAGACTGAACTCATCCCGATCATCCAACTGTTGCTGCACTTGCGCGGCCACTTTATCCAGCTCACGGCGACACTCTTGCACCAAGACGTTATTCTCGTCCTGCTCTTCCAGCACTTTTCCACACCATTCGTCCGCCTCTAAACGGCCACAGGCACAGAGCATCCCACACAACATGGCGTGACTCTCCGCCGCATTCATGCTCGCATCAATACGGGAAAGGGCATCATTCACAACAAGGTAATCGAGGTTTGGCATAACAAAGCGGTCTCTTGAAGAATAAAAAAACGCCATCTTAGCACTCGACCAAGGCAGCATAAACGCTGATGAAGATTGACCCTCAACCACTCACCCCCTACTATCGCTTTATGGAAAATCAATCCCCCCTCAGCGTTGAGCAAAAACTGGCTCAACTACAGCAACAACTGGATCAACTGTTGGCGCGCTGTCAGCAACAACGTGATGAAAATCGCCTGCTCAGAGAGCAGGCTCAGCGCCTCACCTTGGAGCGGGCCCAGTTGGTTGAAAAAAACGAACTGGCGCGCAATCGTGTTGAAGCGATGATCTCACGCCTGAAAAGCATGGAGGAGCAGTAGATGAGCGATGAACAGGTTTCAGTCAAACTGAGCATTCTGGATCGTGAGTACCAAGTCTCTTGCCGAGAAAAAGAGACCGACGCGCTGCTGGAAGCGGCTGAATACATTCATAACAAAATGGTGGATATCCGCTCCCGTGGCAAGTTCATCGGCACCGACCGGTTGGCCACCGTCACCGCGCTCAACATCGCCCATGAGCTGTTGCAGCTTAAACACCAGCAAGCAGACGACGGACAAATTCACCAGCAACTGGATGATTTGCAACTTAAAATCCAACACGCCCTTGATGCCGATGCAGAGCCTCAGGAAATTAATGATAAAAGTAGCTTGTAAATCCCGCCATTTTATTGGACTATGGAGTTGAGTCGCTCTGTGCTGTTGGTCAGTTGAGCCATTATGCCCTTGAGCTTAATTTCGTACCCTGGGAACTGGGTTGATCGCGGTTGTTGTGCATGTCCGCCACGGCGGAAAGCCTGATATCGTTCACCTACTCCCACTTGAACTCTCCCAGTTCAAGGTCGGTTTTCAGCGACGGCAGTTACGGAGCGATTCAGTTTTATTTTCTTTATTATGAAACAGTCCCAAACTCCACTAAACCGCGACTTTCTGCGCCAGCAGATGATTCAACGTCGCCTGAAACTCACACCCGCACAACAGCAGCACTCTGCTTTAGCCCTTCAAAAGCAGCTCTTCCAGAGCGCCGAAGTTATCAACAGCCAGCACATTGCTGCCTACTGGTCGGTGCGCGGCGAGATCGAAACCGCAGCTATTTTGCGACACGCCGAAAAACTCGGCAAAAACCTCTATCTGCCCCTTCTCACCGATGACCACCAACTGCACTTTGCTCCTTACCAGCACAACAGCCCAATGCAGGCCAATCAATTTCGCATTCCCGAGCCGGTAGTAACCAACGAACAATTAATCAAAGCAGAAAATTTAGATTTGGTTTTGGTGCCGCTGCTGGCCTTTGACAACAAGGGCAATCGCCTCGGCATGGGCGGCGGCTATTACGACCGTACCTTTGAATTTAAGCAGAATAATAAACAGGGTAAAAAACCGTTGTTGGTTGGCCTTGCTCATGGATTCCAGCAGGTTGAAACTCTGGAAGCAGAGCCTTGGGATGTGCCGCTGGATTTTGTGGTTACGGCGTAGGGGCGGATTCCATATCCGCCCTTGATGCCTAAACACCGTTATTTAATTTATCCAACGCCCATTTTCTAGGGTTATCTATAATATATTGGGCAAGATGAGTAGCTTCATCTTCATTACGAATAATATGCTCCCAATAATTTCGCTGCCAAATTTTTCCATCAAAGGCAGGTAGAATATGTTGCTTCACCCTTTTTATGTATTCCACCGTGGTAAAACGCTTAAACGTCTGAACAACGGCTCCCAGTCCAGTGCGGGCGGATATAGAATCCGCCCCTACGGATGTAATTTCAATAATAGCGTGAAAATGATTCGGCATAACAACGTACTCATACAGCCTAATATTTTTGTGCTGATCTGGCATACCCTGCCATATTTTATTAAGCATTTTTCCCGCAGTATTCAAAACCATTGTATGGTCTAAAATATCACCAAACAGATTCAACCGATTCTGGCTGCAAATGGTTACGAAATACAATCCACAGCACGCATAATCAAATCCTTTCAAACGAACTGAACGGCGGTGATGAATATTTGGATCGTATTTCATATACCCATTTTAACCTACAACAAAAACGCCCGATAGGCCGGATTATCACTCTCATTCCAATACGCAAAACCCAATTTTTCCAGATGACTCAAAAACCGCTCATACTCTTGATCCGGCACCTGAATGCCACACAGAACCCGTCCAAAAGCCGAGCCGTGATTGCGATAATGAAACAGGCTGATATTCCAACCCTTGCCCACCTGATTTAAAAAAGCCGGTAAGGCACCCGGACGCTCGGGAAATTCAAAACGAAACAGCCTCTCATCACGCACCTGCTCCGCACGACCACCGACCATATAACGGATATGGGTTTTGGCCATTTCGTTGTCGCTCAAATCCAACACCTCATAACCGGCCTCTGTTAAATGCGCCAACAGCTCACCGCGCTCCGACTCGCCAGTGATTTTTACTCCGGCGTAAATTTTCGCCTGCTGCTCATCGCCGTAACGATAATTAAACTCCGTCACCACTCCCCGCCGTCCCAACGCTTGGCAAAAGGTACGAAAACTGCCCGCTTTTTCTGCCAAAGTCACCGCCAACAGCATCTCCCGCTGCTCACCCAACTCGGCGCGCTCCGCCACATGGCGCAGCCGATCAAAATTAATGTTCGCGCCGCTGTTGATGGCAATCAGAGTTTGGCCTGTAATGCCTTCGCGTTCGACGTATTTTTTCAGCCCCGCCACCGCCAGCGCCCCCGCCGGTTCGGTCACCGTGCGCGTCTCATTAAAGATCTCTTTAATGCCCGCGCACATCTCATCCACCGAAACCGTGATCACCTCATCAACGTATTTTTTGCAGAGATCGTAGGGCGCTTTGCCCGCCTGTTTCACCGCCACACCGTCAGCAAAAATACCCACCTGATCCAGCACCACGCGGCGTTTTTTCGCCAGCGCCAACTGCATCGAATTGGCGTCGTCCGGCTCCACACCGATGATCTTCACCTCAGGGCGCAGGTAATTCATCAACACCGCCACCCCCGCGATCAAGCCGCCACCCCCGATGGGGACAAACAGCGCATCCACACGGTCGGGGTGCTGACGACAGATCTCCAACCCCACCGTGCCTTGACCGGCAATCACATCTTCATCGTCGTAAGGATGAATAAAAGGATAACCCTTCTCCTGCTCCAGCTCACGGGCGTGAGCGTAGGCATCGTCATAGGCATCGCCGTACAAAATCGCCTTGGCTCCCAACGCTTTGACCGCCTCCACCTTAATTGCAGGGGTGGTGCGTGGCATAACAATAATCGCCTTCACCCCCAACTTTTTTGCCGCCAGCGCCACCCCTTGAGCGTGGTTGCCCGCCGAAGCGGCAATCACTCCGACCAAATCGCCCTGCTGGCTGAGTTGGTACATTTTGTTGTACGCGCCGCGCAGCTTGAAAGAGAAGACCTGCTGCTGATCTTCACGCTTTAACAACACACGATTGGAGAGCTTGCGCGACAAGCTGGGAGCGTATTCCAGCGGACTTTCGCTGGCCACATCGTACACACGAGCGGAGAGGATTTTTTTTATGTAACGGTTGGTCATAATTGCGTTGTGGCACCCTTGTGCTGGTTGTTATCAAAAGGCTGGGCATTTTGCGCCATCAACTCCCGCAACGCTACCCCAACGCCGTTCACCCACTCTCCGGCTTTCATCCCTTATCGTTCACAGGTAAGATGAATCCCTTTTTGCATTAGGGGGAATCCATCATGACGGCTGACGACCTGAAACGACAAGCGGCTGAAGCGGCGATTGAATACGTAGAATCCGGCATGATTGTCGGCATCGGTACCGGCTCCACCGCCAACCACTTTATCGACCTGCTGGCCAAACTGAAAGGCAAGATCGACGGCACCGTCGCCAGCTCAGAGGCGAGCGCCGCACGACTGCGCGGTCACGGCATCGAGGTGATGGAACTCAACAACACCGGCCCGCTGTCGCTCTACGTCGATGGTGCCGATGAATCCAACCGCGAACTGCATCTGATCAAAGGCGGCGGCGGCGCACTGACCCGCGAGAAGATCGTTGCCGGAGCGAGCGAAAAATTCATCTGCATCGCCGATGACTCCAAACTGGTGGACGTAATGGGCAGTTTTCCACTGCCCATCGAAGTCATTCCAATGGCACGCAGCCATGTGGCACGAGAATTGGTTAAGCTGGACGGTCAGCCAGTGCTGCGTGAAGGTTTCACCACCGACAACGGCAACCTGATCCTTGACATTCACGGCCTACAGATCATGCAACCGGTTCATCTGGAGCAGACCATCAACGCCATTGCTGGGGTGGTAACGGTGGGTATTTTTGCCCAACGGCCTGCGGATGTGCTGATTTTGGGTCAAGAAGGCGGTGCTCGAATCATCACCTAAACCGCTGACAAATAAAAAAAGAGACCGACAGTAAAACTTTTCTTCTGCTGTACTGTCTCTTTCCATTCGAGCCAGCCCAAGCCAAAGAACGGCAGCTCATAACGCTGCTCTCTACTTACCAATTTAAGGAATCACCCATCGTGTTTAAAGATTTATTGCAACGTGGCAGTGAAAAACTCTCTGAACTGAAAACCGACGCACTCAAGTTCAAATCCAAAAAATTTCTGCACGCCGCCATGTCCGGCAGTGCGCTGGTCAGTTTTGCCGACGGCAGCATTGATCAAGTGGAAAAAGACAAAATGCGCGTCTTTATCGAAAACAACCCCGCTCTCTCCATCTACAGCCGCGTCGATGTACTGGAAGCCTTTAACGAATACCTCTCCGCATTGGAAGTCGATCTGGACATGGGAGAAGCCAAAGCAATGGATGCGCTGGCCAAAATCAAAGGCAAAGACGACGAAGCCCGTCTAGTACTGAGAATGGTGGTCTCCATTGGTAAATCCGATGGGGATTTTGATCAAAGCGAAAAAGCGATGGTGATCAAAATTGGCCGTGAACTGGGTTTGGATGCCAACGACTTTATCGACTGATCTTTCTCCTTAATACAGCAAAACCTCCTTAATACAGCAAAACCTCCTTGCGGTTTTTATCCACAAGGGGTTATTTTATATTTTTTTTAAAGGCAAATGCATTATGAGCGGTAATTTACGCTTTTTCACTGGCAGTTTTATCGTCACCTTGGTGGGTGCCGTCGCGGCCTTTCTTATCGGCGGGGTTGAAGCCCTCTTTTTGGTCGCCGTTTTGAGCGTATTGGAAATCTCTCTGTCATTTGATAACGCGGTGGTCAACGCTACGGTTTTAAAAGAGATGTCCCCAAAATGGCAGCGACGTTTTTTAACCTGGGGGATGGTGATTGCCGTTTTTGGTATGCGTATTTTGTTTCCGGTCATTATCGTTAGCATCATCGCTCGGGTCTCTCCTTGGGAGGCGATCAATATTGCGATGAACAGCCCTGAAACCTACGCTCACCACATGGAGTTAGCACACATTAACTTGATGGGCTTTGGCGGCTCTTTCTTATTAATGGTTGGCCTAGACTTTTTCTTGGACGATGAAAAAGAGCACTGGATCCCTCTGATTGAAAAACCGATCATGGCATTGGGGAAAATCCCCTACATGACGGTGTTATTAACCGCCGGTCTGATCCTCAGTGTCGCCTACGGTGCTCTGCAAGAAGCTGATCGACACGGCTTCATCGCCTCAGCTCTGAGCGGTATTTTCACCTATTTAGCCATTCACTCGTTAGCCAAATGGATGGAGAACCGCGAAGCACAACGCGCTACTGCAGGCCTGGCTGCCAAAAGTGGTGTTGCCATGTTTATGTATTTGGAAATTCTCGATGCCTCTTTCAGCTTTGATGGCGTGATTGGCGCGTTTGCCATCACCACCGACCTATTTATCATCGCCATCGGCCTCGGTATCGGTGCCATGTTTGTCCGCTCTTTAACCATTATGTTGGTGGAAAAAGGCACCTTATCCATTTACAAATACTTGGAACACGGCGCTTTTTACGCCATCATCGCCTTGGCGGTGATCATGATTCTGAAAACCTTTATGCACATTCCAGAGGTGCTTACCGGCCTCATTGGTGCTGGGTTTATCGGGGCTTCATTTGGCCATTCATGGCTGATTAAGCAACGCACCGAAGCGGCTTAATCTGCGCTTTTATAGTTTGGTGGTTGTCGTAACATCGGCAACCAAATTGACAGCATCCGTCTGTCGTTTTTTATACGAAGGGAAGTTTAATTATGGCAATTTCGTTATCCAAAGGTGGCAATCTTTCACTGGAAAAAACCGACCCTGGGATCAAAAAAATTCTGATCGGTTTAGGCTGGGATGAACGCGCCACCGACGGTGTCGAGTTTGATTTAGATGCCTCGGTCTTTTTACTCGGCGACAGCGGCAAAGTCCGTGGTGATCACGACTTTGTTTTTTACAACCAAGCCAGCTCACAGTGCGGTTCGGTAAATCACATGGGCGACAACCGCAGCGGCGAAGGTGATGGCGATGATGAAAGCGTCAAAGTTGATCTGACAGCGGTACCCGCAGAGATCAGCAAAATTGCCGTGACCGTCACCATTCACGACTTTGAAGCCCGCAACCAAAACTTTGGCCAAGTGGCCAATGCCTTTATTCGAGTCGTCAACGACGAAACCGGCAACGAAGTCTGCCGTTACGACCTGACCGAAGATTACTCCATCGAAACCGCGATGATTTTTGGTGAACTGTACCGCCACAACGGTGAGTGGAAATTCAAAGCCGTCGGTCAAGGCTATGCCGGTGGTCTATCTGCAATGGCCAAAGAGTACGGCGTTAATATGTAACCCTTCGGCTTTTTAAGCCACTGTGAGCGAAAAAATCTTGAGTTTCGCTCACATCTCCACACGACATTTTTACTCATTTTTTTAATTTTTTGGCTCCCTTTTATGACCCTTTCTGTCACCATTGCCGCTGGACAACTGGACATTTCCATCCACACGAGCCGCCGACCTTTAGATGAATTATTAACCTTTGCCAGCCGTGAAAATCCCAAACGAGGTTTTCTGTTTATCTCCAAAATTTTAGGCAAACATTGGCCTGTTGCCCCCTCAGCCATGCGCGCGGCTTACGATGAATTAGCCCAACTGATTCAAGCCGGAACCAACAGCTACGTGGTCGGCATGGCCGAAACCGCCACCGGCTTAGGAGCCGGAGTGGCCGACAGCCTCAGTCGACTGCAAAACGCGGCGGTTTTTTATCAACACACCACCCGCTGCCAGACCGATCACCCCCTGTGGCTGTCACTGGATGAAGCCCACAGCCACGCCGTTGATCATCTTTTTTATCAGCCACACCCTGCCCTATTAGCCGACATACAAAAAAGCCAACGCCTGATCTTAGTGGACGACGAAATCACCACGGGTCGAACCCTGCAACGGCTGGCAGAACGACTGCTGCCCAAACTGCCTGAGGTCAAAGAGGTTGTGATCGTCGCCTTGGTCAGTTGGCTGGATGAACAAGCACGCCAACAACTGAGTCAGTTTCCCGTGCCGGTACGTTTTGTCACCCTGCTGGAAGGCCAGTTTAGCTTCACTCCTAACCCCACGTATCAAGCTCACCTGCCCGCCGACGTGGATCACGACCTGAGCCACGTTAAAGGCCGTGAGGATCTGGGACGCTTCGGCCTCAAAATGCCCTATCAAGGTGCTGTTCATCCCGTTGCCGGTGATAATCCTCTGACCGTCATCGGTGATGGCGAACACCTTTATTTGCCTTTTTTAATCGCCGAAGCAACCGAAAAACAGGGGCGTTTGGTGCATTTCCAATCCACCACCCGCTCCCCCATCGCTCACACCGACGGCATCAGCAACAAACTCAGTTTTGCCATTGATGAACGCCCTCTGCGCCACTATCTTTACAATTTTCAACACAGCAGCGCAGGAGAGAGCCTCTTTGTGCTCGAAGACGAAAACCAACGAGCGCAGCACGGCCTGCCACCACTGTTAACAACACAACACAACCCGCAGACCCGCTCATGAAAAAAAACGCCCGCACCCTGATTTTTACCGATCTGGACGACACCCTGATTCAGACCAAACGCAAGTTGGCCGATCACAGCCATCTGCAAACCGGTGCCGTGGATCGTGAACAAAAACCACTCTCTTACACCACGCCGCCACAACGCCTGCTGCTGCAACTGTTAAAAACCGGCGGTGCCATTTTGATTCCGGTCACGGGGCGTAACCAAGCGGCAATGGATCGCGTTTTATTGGACGACTTTCACAGTTACCGCATCGTCAGCCACGGAGCGATGGTACTCACCGAAGAGAATCAACCCTGTCAAACGTGGCTCGCCTCACAACAACACAACCACGACCTTAGCGCGTGGGCAGAACACCTCGACAGACTCAACGAAACACTGAACAGCTACATCAAGCAACAGGCGTTTCCCATTGCCTGTCACCCCATTACCGAAGCAGGCATGACCGCCTACCTCTCTATTAAAGCCGACCGTTTACATTATCAAGAGAGCCAACTCGATTATTTAATGGAGCACCTGAAGCCGCAGCTCAAACAGGGCGAACGCTGGCACCGCAACGGCGCAAATTTAGCCCTGTTACCACCCTACACCTGCAAAGCCAAAGCGGTGCAATTTGTCAGCGAGCAGTTGCAAATTCATGAGCACGAATTGGTTATGGGGTTTGGTGACTCCGTTTCCGATCTGGCCTTTCTACGCCAAACGCACTTCGGTCTTTTTCCCATTGGCAGTCAGCTGGATCACTGGATGGGCACATGACACACGCATCAGAAAGCAAAAAAAAACGCACCTTTCCTGAGCCGCTGCTCGGCAGTTACCGCGCCGCCGATTGCCGTTTTTTACTCAAAACCGTGCCCGCCGATTTTCAGAGCGTAGCCAACAAAGAATACCTGATTCAATCGGGTCAAGCCCACTACTCCGAAATGATTCACCGTGAAGCGGCTCCCAGTGCCCTTTACACCGAGCTTTTTAAAGAGATGACCCAGCGCTACAAACGACGCTTGGCCGCAGAAATCATGACGCTGGCAAAAAAAATCGCCTCCGCCAGAGACAGCAAAAACCCCATCTGCCTGCTCTCCTTAGCACGCGCAGGCACCCCCATCGGGGTATTGTTGCAGCGCACCCTTCAACAACACCTTAAAATCAACAGCGTTCATTACAGCATCAGCATTATTCGAGATAAAGGCCTAGACTACGTCGCCTTAGACTACCTGCTTGAGCAAGAAAAAATAACCGATCAATCGTTGGTCTTTATTGACGGCTGGACCGCCAAAGGGGTCATCACCCGCGAATTAAAACAGAGCATTGAGCAATACAATCGCAGCCGAGACTGCCACATTGCGCCAGAACTGTTTGTGATCTCTGACATCGGCGGCAGCGCCGACGTAGCCGCCACGTTTGACGACTACACCATGCCCAATGCTTTAATGAACTCCACCGTTTCCGGATTAATTTCACGTTCTATTTTAAACCAGCACGTTGGAAAAGATGATTTTCACGGCTGCGTCCGTTATTCTCATTTACACGCAGTGGACTGCTCCAACTGGTTCATCGACACCGTCATGGCAGAGGTAGACCCCAGCCACTGCGCCGCCGAACTGCCCACCAGCCAAGCACAACGCCAAACCACCGTCAGCCATTTTTTAAACGATCTGCAACGAGAATTTCAAATCAGCGACATCAACCGTATTAAACCCGGAATATCAGAAGCAACTCGGGTCATGCTGCGCCGTGTGCCCGATCTGCTGCTGCTCAAAGAGCCAAACTCAGCCGATGTAGCGCACCTGCGTCAACTGGCGGAAGAAAAAAAGATCCCCATTTTAGAACGTCCGACAATGCCCCTCAACGCCTGCGCGTTAATTAAAGATGTTTTAAAGGCCAACGTGTGAAGCAGAATACGCGCGTCTCTTATTTTGAGCTGGGAGCCTCACTCTACATGCCGTGTACCCATCCCAAATTGGCCACGGTACTGCAACAAGGCACCGCTCAAGCTCGCTCAATGGTCTTTTGCTGTGAAGATGCCGTCACCGAAGACGAGCTGCCCAGCGCACTGGCCAATCTGCGCCACAGCCTAAAATACCTGACCCCCAGCTGCGCGGTGCGACGCTTTATCCGCCCGCGCAATGCTGAGGTATTGGCCGAGATTTTAGCCATGCCTGGCATCGAGCACATCGACGGTTTCGTCTTGCCCAAAGCCGACCTTGGCAGCCTACACGGCTATAAAAAAATACTGTTACGACAAAACAGCATTTTTTCAATCATGCCCACACTGGAGACCGTGCAGGTGCTGGACAGCGTGGCACTGCCCAAAATACGCAGCCTGCTGGACGATTTTACTCTGCCCATTGTCTGCCTGCGCATTGGTGGCAACGATCTGCTTAATTTAATGGGGCTTAAACGTCTGCCTGGTTTAATCGCCTACGACACCCCCCTGCGCATGATCATCGACCAATTAATTCTGGCGTTTAGACCCTTTGGTTACAATCTCAGCGCCCCCGTGTTTGATTTCATTGACGATGAACAGACCCTCAGCCAAGAGCTGGAACGCGACATCAGTTACGGTTTTTACGCCAAAACAGCCATCCACCCCAAGCAAGTCAGCCTCATCGAACGCCATTACAGCCACTACACCGCACAACACCAACAACACGCTGCGGCGGTCATCGACACACACGCGGCAGCGGTGTTTTTAATGGACGGTGAGATGATGGAAAAAAGTTGTCATGCAAATTGGGCACAACGCACCTTGCAGTTGGCACACAATCGAACAAAAAATCCAGCTCACCTTATACACAATCAAAACAACGGTACACATTTAAAATAATCCATTTTTCATTTCATTTTAACCACTCGGGTACAAACCCAAAGGATATTACCAATGGCAATTTCATTGCAAAAAGGACAACGCATTTCGTTGGAAAAAAACGGCTCTGCATTACAAAAAATGTGCATTGGCGTGAACTGGGGAGCAATGGAGAAAAAAGGCCTGTTTGGCGGTAAAAAAATGGTCGCCGTCGATCTCGATGCCTCTGTGGGTCTGTTCAACGAAGCGGGAAAAATGATCGACTTGGTCTATTTTGGCAGCTTAAAATCCAAATGTTTGGGTGTGCAGCACTCCGGTGACGATCTGACCGGTGACATGGACGGTGATGATGGCTTGGACAACGAAGTGATCAATCTTGACTTGGCTCGTTTGGCACCAGAAGTCTCTCAATTGGCGTTTATTTTAAACAGCTTTCAAGGCCAAGACTTCAAAGACATTCCTTTCGCTCGCATTCGCATTTACGAAGGCAGCCCGACTCAAGTGAACGATGTGTTCGCCACATTTGACATTGCCAATGACAGCACTTTTGCTGGAAAAGTCAGCATGATTATGGGTAAACTGTACAAAAAGAACGGCGAGTGGAAATTCAACTCACTGGGTCAAGCCACCGATGATAAAAAATTGGAAGCTACCTTAGAGACCTTTTCAAAAAGCCACTTCTAACACCCCTCCATCGCCATGACCTTAATCGGTCATGGCCTCGTACGGCAGACGTCCCATGAAATCCTTTATAGCAGGCCAAAAAAGCACCTTAGCCGCCCTCACCAGCGACCTTACCAGCCTCGAAGTGAGCCTCTCCCTCCAATTTGAGCAGGCCGTTGAACTGGATTTTTCCTGTTTTGGGGTCGATGACAAAGGCACGCTCTCCGATGATCGTTACCTTATTTTTTTTAATCAAACCGCATCCCCTTGTCGCTCCCTTGTCATCCAAGATAAACAACACAACGGCAACCAACAGACACAAACCTTCACCATTAATCTCAGCACACTGCCCACCAACATCCAAAAACTGACCTTTACCGCAACGCTGGATGGCGCAGCCACCATGGCACAGATTCAAACAGGCTATTTACGCTTGAGTAGCCAAGGCCAAGAACTCGCTCGATTTGAATTTGATGGCAGCCACTTTAAACAAGAAAAAGCCCTGCTGATCGGTGACCTCTATTTAAAAAAAGAGTGGCGTTTTGGCATCACCGCTCAAGGCTTCAACGGCGGTCTCAGCGCCCTGTTGGCCTACTTTGGTGGTGAAGAGATTCACGACAGCCCTCCTCCTGCCAACCCCGTACCGGCGAAAAAACCCAGTAAACTCAACCTCAGTAAAATTACTCTGGAAAAAAAGGGCGACAGCCAAACCATTTCACTGCAAAAAACCAGCGCCCCCCAACCCATTAAAATCAATCTAAACTGGAACAGCGGCAGCCAAAAGAAAGGCCTGTTTGGTTTTGGTAGCGCCAAGGCACCGGATTTGGATCTGGGCTGTTTTGTCCGCATGAACAACGGCCAACAAGGGGTTATTCAACCTTTGGGAGGCAACTTTGGCGAGCAATTTGAAGAGCCCTATATATTATTGGACAAAGACGACCGCAGCGGCAGCGCCCATGATGGCGAAAACCTCACCGTCTACCGCCCTGATTTGATTGACTTTATGGTTGTGTTTGCCATGATTTACGAAGGTGCCGATGATTTCAGCTCGGTGGATGGACGCTTGACCATCAAAGATCCGCACGGCAATGAAACCTTAATCCAGCTCAACGCCCCCGACCCACGAGCGCGCTTCTGCGTTGCCGCCGCCTTTAAACGCAACGGCTCCCAATTTGAGATCACCAAAGAGGAGCGTTATTTTAATCAAGGGCATAAAGAGGCCGATGAACATTATGGATTTGGTTTTAAATGGAGTGCAGGCAGTAAATAACGACAAAAACCCATGAAAATATTAGTCATTGAGGACAACCCCGACATTCTCGCCAATATGGTCGATTACCTTGATGAACAAGGCTATCTCACCGACCCTGCTCAAGACGGAATTTCGGGGCTTCATTTTGCCGTTACCCGCCCTTATGATCTGATTATTCTTGACCTGATGCTACCGGGTATCGACGGCCTCACGCTCTGCAAACGACTGCGCAACGACGCTCATATTCAGACCCCGATTATTATGGTCACTGCGCGAGACACCTTAACGGACAAATTGCTCGGCTTCGAATCCGGTGCCGATGATTATTTAGTCAAACCCTTTTCTCTGGTCGAGCTGGAAGCGCGTATTAAGGCCATTCTCAAACGGGGAAAAAACAACAACAACAGCCTTTTATCGGTTGCTGATCTCAGCTTTAACCCCCAAACCTTTGAAGTACAGCGCAATCAACAGCCCATCAAACTCAACCCCATAGCACTCAAACTGCTCGAAGCATTAATGCGAGCCTCTCCCCATGTACTCAAACGGGAACAGCTGGAAGATGAAATTTGGGGGGACAACCCCTGCGACAGCGATGCGCTTAAAACCCACATCCATCATTTAAGACAAGCCATAGACAAACCCTTTAAGTACCCATTGCTGCACACCATACGAAAAATAGGCTACCGTCTAGCAGAGAATTCATGAACAACAAACAAAGTCTGAAACAACGCATTACCGTCGCTTTTTTTCTGCTCACGTTTGTTCTCTGTGGCAGCTTTGCCGTAGTGATTTACTTTATTATTCATGAATTGGAAAGCAAACTTTTTTACGATCATCTACAGCAAGATGCAGAATGGATTATTAAAGCTCACCAACAAGGCATTCCACTGGAGCTGCCCTCAGGAATTACTTTTTATCAAACCAACAAAGATGAACAAAAACAGTTACCTGATTACTTAAAAAACCTGAGCGAATCCCATACCGAAGTCATTTTAAAAGACAGCGCTTACCATGTGATCGTGCAAAATCAAGAAAATTTAAAATACTATTTAGTGCAAGATCAAAGTCAGTTTGAACAGATCGAACTCATTCTTGCCCGAGGCATTATCCTGGCTTTCATTATCGCCTTAGCAATCTCTCTTTGGCTTGGCACAGCCACCGCGCGGCATGTCATTAAACCGGTCATTCGACTCGCGAATCAAGTTAAACGACTGGAGAACGCCCCCTCCCAAGAGCAACTCAACACCGACTCTTTTTCAGACGATGAAGTCGGTCAGCTTGCCACCACCTTCAAAAACCACACCCAACGACTGCATCAATTTATCCAGCGAGAACGACTTTTTACCGGCGATGTCAGTCACGAACTGCGTACCCCATTGATGATCATCAGCGGCTCATGTGAACTGCTGCTCAACCAAGCTCAACTGGAGCCAAAAACAGCACAACGTCTTGCCCGCATCCAACGCGCTACGCAAGAGATGAGCAACTTAGTCAACACGTTTTTAAAGCTTTCCCGTGAAGGAAACCATGCCAAACTCGCCTTGGAAACCTTTGCCGCCCAAACCATCATCAACGAAGAACTGCGCGAACTGCGTAAAAAACCCAAAGCCAACAAGCTCACAATAGAACTAAAAACAGAAATGCCTTTACAGCTTCATGCCGAACCCCATTTGTTTCGTATCGCCATGCGCAACTTGCTACAAAACGCTCTACATCACACCCAAACCGGTCACATCATCGTCCGCATTCAAAATAACGCCATCGAAATCGAAGACAGCGGCAGCGGCATTCCCCTTGAGGTACAAACCAGTATCTTTCAACGCCACGTTCAAGGCGATGAGGTCAATGTTCACGGCCAAGGCTTGGGGCTTTCCATTGTCGAGCGCATCTGCCAGCATCATCACTGGTCGATCCACTTTAAACCCGTCACACCACACGGCAGTCACTTCACGCTGCGCGTTATTTAATGCCCCATTTAACCTAATTTTAACCTTTCCTTGACCTTGCCATAACCGCCATTCCTTTACGATGAGAGCCAAATAACAGCGCCTCAGTCAAAAAAGGATCACCATGGCCAAGGAGAAACACCAGCGGCAAACCCTGTCCCGCATCTGTACCTACGCCCTACTCAGCTTGCCTCTGTTTAGCCTCAGCGGTTGTATTGAGTATCACCCCAAACCATTAGATCCCTTGCTTATCAATCAACATCTTTCACAGCGTTCACTGGAGATTCAAGGCCTAAAAATCTTTTTAGAACAACAAGGGCAAACGCTGCACACATGGCCACTCAAACAGTGGAACCTGAACCAACTGACTCTGGCCGGCCTCTACTTTCACCCCGAACTGAAAATCTCCCAAGCCGCTTGGCAGCAAGCCCAAGCCAAGCAGCAACAAGCCGCTCAGCGTGTTAACCCCCAACTTTCTATTACCCCGACCTTCAACGCCAGTAACGACTTGCCTTCACCGTGGATTCTCTCCTCGCTGCTCAATTTCTCTTTTGAGAGCGCGGGCAAACGCCAAATTCGCCAACAGCAGGCTGAGCAGCTGAGCGAAAGTGCCCGCCTTACCTTAGCCAACAGCGCATGGCAGATTCACAGCCGCATTCGTCAACAACTGGAGCAGCTCTGGTTTAGCAAGCAACAACAGCGCCTCCTCTCTCAACAGCAGCAACTGCAACGAGAAAGCTTGCACCGCGTCGAACAACAATACGCTGCGGGTAACCTCTCCGCATTGGAACTGGTGCGGGTGCGACTCGCTCCAGAACAATCACAATTGGCCCTGTTGGATATCAAACGCCAATACGCCGACCGATTGATTCAATTGGCCAGCGCCCTCGGCCTCTATCCTGAAGCACTGCATCAGATTCAATTCGATTTCAGCGAGCTAAATCAATCCTTAACCAAAAGCGACTTGAAACAGCTACGCCAGCGCGCTCTGAGTAATCATGCTCAACTGCTGTTGAGGCTTGCCGACTATCGCAGCAGCGAAGCCAATCTACAGTTGGCCATCGCCCAACAGTACCCCGATATTCAACTCGGTCCGGGCTATGAATACGATCAAGGCAGTAACAAATGGTCGTTGGGACTGGGCATCACTCTGCCCTTTTTTCATAATCAAGAACCGCAAATTGCCGCCGCCGAATCACAACGTCGTGCCGCCGCAGCGCGCTTTGAGGCACAGCAACTCAAGGTGGTACAAGGGGTTGCTCAAGCACTCTCTGGTTATGCGGCTGCCAAGGTCAAAAAACAGACAGCTGATCTGATTCAAAAGGACGTCGAGCAGCAACTAAAACGCGCTCAAGCGCGCTTGCAAGCGGGGGTGCTCTCTGCCGCTGATTTGATCGCCGTTCACCTACAAAACACCAGCGCTAAATTGGCTCAGCTGAACGCCCAAGCCGCTCTACAACAAGCCAAAGGGGCGTTAGAAGATGCCAGCCAAAGACCGATTAAGGCCAACCACGCTCTTTGGCAACACACCTTATCCTACTCCGTACCTAACGATAATGGAGGTCGTTAAGATGAAAAATTTAAACCCCATTCAGTCACTGCTTTTTTTAAGCCTATTTCTACCACTGCAAAACAGCGCTGCCGAAGAGACACTTACCACGGAAGTCGCGGTTCAGGTCGCTCGGGTTCAGATAGCCAGCCTCAACGCCTATCTCGACGGCTACGGCATCGTTGCTCCTGAACCCGCCGCCGCAGGCCGACCGGCAGGAGCCGCCTACCTGACAGCCCCAGTCTCCGGTTTGGTACTGGAGGTGCCGGTCAGCGAAGGCGAACAGATTAAAAGTGGCGATCTGGTGATTCGACTGGATGACCGTTTGGCCAAAGCGGAACTGAAACGCGCCCAAGCTCGGGTACGCTTTGCCCAAAGTGTGCTGAAACGAGAACGCACGCTGCTAAAACAACACAACACCTCACAAAAAACCTTTGAAATTCGCCAACAAGATCTGGCCTTGGCCAGAGCCGATCTGGCCAATGCAGAAGGGGTTTTAGCACAGCGGCAACTGCGCTCCTCTCTGGACGGCGTTGTCTCACGGGTCAATGTTTTACCCGGCCAAGCGGTGGATCTCAACACCGTGCTGGCGGAGATCGTCGATCTAAACCGCCTCATCGTTAGTGCAAATATTCCCACTGCCGACATTGAGAAGGTCAAACTGGGACAAACGGCACGCATCTTAATCTCTCATTCCACACGGGTAATCAACGCCACAGTTACTTTTATCAGCCCCAGCGTCAATCCCAGCAACGGCACCGTTTTGGTTCGTTTAGCCCTTCCACCCCACTCTCAACTGCGCCCTGGGCAGTTCGTCAAAATCAAAATTGCCATAGAGCGCCATCAATCCAGCTTGGTGGTACCACTGGCGAGCGTCTACACCGATATTGACGGTGTCAGCAGCCTTTCCAGCGTTAAAAACAAAATCGCTCACCGGCACGAGGTGGAGCTGGGTCTACAAGAAGATCAGTGGATTGAGGTGAAAGGAGAAGCACTCCACGCAGGCATGATGGTGGTCACCGTCGGCTCTTACGCACTGCCAGACAACAGCGCTGTTCGCCGTATTCATACCCCACAAGGACGCTAACCATGAAGAAGACCAACGCTGATGTGTCACAAGGTCGTGGCTCTTTTGCCGTCACCCATCGCGTCGCCATTCTGTTTATCACTCTCGCTCTCACTCTGGCCGGTTGGTACAGCGCGCAAAAAATGCCCGCCTCGGTTTTTCCTGAAACCAACTTCCCACGCTGCGTGGTACTGATCGACAACGGCGTGATGCCTGCCGATGAAATGATGGCCAGCATCACCCGTCCCATCGAAGAAGCGGTTAAAAACATTCCTGGTGTGGTTCAGGTACGTTCTGCCACCGGACGTGGCTCCGCTGAGGTTAATGTCTTTTTTGATTGGCAGACCGATATGGTGCAGAGCGAACTCTATCTGCTCAGTCGCATTGCCGAGCTAAAAAGTAAGCTGCCTGCCAGTGCCACCAGCACCGTCTGGCGACTCACCTTCAATGCCTTTCCGATCATGGGAATTAGCCTCACTAGCCCAGAACGCAGCATGACGGAACTCTGGGAGCTGGCACGTTACGATCTGAAACCGCGTTTTTTACGCATCGAAGGGGTCGGACGAGTCGATCTGGTCGGTGGCCGAGTGCCTGAGTACCATGTGGTGGTTGATCCGCTCAAACTGGCAGCGGCACAACTCGCTCTGAGCGATGTCAGTACCGCCCTAGAGCAGGAAAACTGGGTCTCTCCAGCGGGTTTTCATACTGAAAATTACACCCTCTATCTAACCTTAATTGATGGCCGTGTCCGCAACCTCGAAGAGCTGAAAAACCTCACCATTGCGGTACGAGGACAACACCCCATTCAACTCTCCGATATTGCTCGCATTGAACGAGGCGAAGAACCGGTCTTCAATGTGGTGACCGCACAAGGTGAACGGGCGGTATTGCTCAATGTTCGCGCCCAGCCATCGGGGGCCAATATCAGCCTGATCGCAGATGAGCTAAAAGCACAATTGGCAGAGCTGCGCCAAACTCTGCCCGCCGATGTGCAACTCTCCTTCTACTACGATCAGTCACAACTGGTGAAAGAGTCAGTGGAGAGCGTCTGGGAAGCCATTCTCATCGGCCTGCTGTTCGCCTTTTTTATCCTCTACGCCTTTTTGAAAAATTGGGGCAGTGTGATGACCGCCATTGTGGTCATTCCCGTCTCAGTACTGGCCACCATTGTGGTGATGTTTGCTGCCAAAATGAGCTTCAATCTCATGACTTTGGGCGGCATTGCCGCCGCCATCGGCCTGATTATTGACGATGCCATTGTGGTGGTTGAGTCCATTCATGCTCACATCATGCGCGGTGAAGCACGGCTAAAAGCCATCCGCAGCGCCTTAAAAGAGATCATTCGCCCGCTGATCGCCTCAACCCTCACCCCCGTGGTGGTCTTTATCCCGATGGCCTTTCTCGACGGTCTGCCGGGGGTCTTTTTCCGTGCTCTGGCTCTGACCATGGTGGTCTCTCTGCTCACCTCTCTGCTGCTGGCGCTGACCCTCACCCCCGCGCTCTCTTCGCTGTTTGTTAAAGAGCACCCTAAAGTCACGGGAGAGGGTGAGATAAAAGAACATGCCGGTTTTCTTCTCAAGCCGTTACTGGCGCTGTTTAGCCTCCTTATGCGGATGGCACTGCGTTTTCGCTGGCTGGTGCTGCTGCTCTGTGGTCTGTTTATCTGGCAAGGGGGGCAGCTCTACAACAACTTGCAGAGCGACTTTATGCCCGAGATGGATGAAGGTGGCTTTGTGATCGACTACCACACCGATTGGGGCACCAGCTTGGAAGAGACGGATCGAATGCTGCGTCAAGCAGAGACCATCTTGATGAGCCTTCCCGAGGTGGAAGGCTACTCTCGACGCACTGGGGCGCGGCTGGCACTGGCCATTGCTGAACCCAATACCGGTGATTTTTTAGTTAAGCTGCACGCCGATCATCAACGCCCCACAGAAGAGGTAAAGTCTGAACTGCGCGACAAACTGAATCGCGCTCTGCCAGGAGTCGAATGGGAATTTCCTGGTATTCTGGGCGATCTGATCGGTGATTTAACTTGGTCACCCAACCCCATTGAGGTCAAACTGTTCTCCAATGACATCGCTTGGCTCAGCGAGACGGCTCCCAAAGTACAAGCGTTAATCGACACCGTTCCTGGGGTGGTGGATACCTCTGATGGTCTGGTCAACACCGGCCCAACCCTGACCTTTAAAATCCGCCACACAGCGGCCAAACGTTTTGGTTTCAGCGCGCAAAGCATCGCCACAGCGGTCAATACGGCGCTGTTGGGACGTGCCACCACCACGGTGCTGGAGGGGGATCGACGCATCGCCATTCGCATTCGTATGCAAGACCAACAGGTCAAAATTTTGAACAACCTGAAAAAACTCCCGCTGCGTTCAGCCTCAGGAGCACTGATCACACTGGATCAAGTCGCCGATGTCAGCAAAGATCAGGGGCAGCTGGAGCTGCACCGTGAAGATCTACGCCAACTGATCGCCGTCACTGGCGATCTGGAAGGAGTGGACACCGGCAGCGCCATTGCCGCGATCAAAACAAAGCTGACCCAAGAGCTGCATCTGCCCGGCGGCGTAATTGAGTACGGCGGTCTGTTTGAGCAGCAGGTAAAAGCCTTTCAAAACCTGTTGATGGTGTTGGTGCTGGGCACGATGTTAGTCTTCACCGTGTTATTGATTGAATTTCGCTCCTTTTTGGAACCCATCGCCATCGTTGCCGGTTCTCTGCTGGCGCTGATTGGCAGCATTATGGCACTGCATTTCACCGCTACCAGCCTTAATATCATCAGCTTTTTGGGTGCCATTATCGGTGTCGGCATTGTGGCTAAGAACGGCATTTTAATGCTGGATCTGGTGGATCACTTTATTGCCGAGGGAGAAGACACCGCTACCGCTCTGCTGCGCTCAGGACAGCGTCGCCTGCGCCCCATTTTGATGACCTCCACCGCCACCATTTTGGCCATGTTGCCGATGGCGTGGGGCGCGCACCACGGTGCGGATATGCTGCGTCCCTTGGCCATCAGTATCATCGGTGCTTTGAGTGTCTCACTGCTCTTTTCACTGCTGGTGACCCCCAGCCTCTACCTGCTGCTCTCCAACCTCTTTCAGCGCAAGAGCGCATGAATTTAACGGATACAAACATACAATGACGAATAAGGAAATTCAAACACCCTACCAACTGCATTGGTGGCGTTTCTGGTTTTTTATCGGCTGCCTTTGGGTCGGTACGGTCACGCTAATGTCGCTGATTGCTTTGCAAGGTGATTGGGGTTACACCCACAGCGATAAATTTTTGCATATGGTGGCTTATGGCACTTCTATGGGTTGGTTTATGCAGCTCTACCCACGTCATCGACACCGCTTTTTATTGGCGTTGATCTTCGCTGGTCAAGGGGTTGGCATTGAATTTTTGCAAGGTTTAACCTCTTATCGCAGTTTTGATTATTGGGATATGTTGGCCAACACCTTAGGTGTCGGGCTGGCGTGGTTGCTCGGCTTTGGCTTTTTAAGCCGTCTGCTGCTCTATTTTGAGGCCTGGCTGCGGGGTCAACATCAGGCCTTGCCACAGATTCTCAAACAGAGTCGTATCGGTGGCGCTGCTGAGCGGGTGGAGCTGCAACTCTCCATCAAGTGGCATCGCTTCTGGTTTTGGCTTGGCTTCTTGTTATTGCTACCGGCTTTGCTGCTGATCTGTGACGATTTACGCGACGCAAGCAGCCTGCATTTTCTCGGACGCAACAGCTATCGGTTTCTGCTGTTTGCTGTTTTCACTCTTGGCTTTATGCAGCTTTATCCCAGTTTATGGCCACGTTTGGGGCTGCTGTTGCTCTTTCTACTTTTGGCTTTAACAGTGGAGTTGTATTACCAGCACTACATTAACGGCTTTTTTCATCTGAAACATGGGGTTATGTCGGGCTCAGGCGTGATGTTGGGTTTTGTGGTTGGTTTTACCCCTTTTGGTTATCTGCCTTGGTTTTTGACATTACGACGACAAATTCAAACCTCCGGCTAGACATTCACCACGGGCAACTGAAAACTAAAACAGGTGCCCTCCCCCAGCGCACTCTCCACCACAATCTCAATCTGATGCAGCTCCATAATGCGTTTTACGATGGCCAAGCCCAAACCTGAATTGTCTCCGCTGCGCTCAGGGTTATTGATCCGATAAAAACGTTGATAAATATTGTTCAACTCCGTTTCAGCCATCCCCAAACCGGTATCTTTGATACGCACATTGATTGTTTCGTGTTCTTTGCTGAGGCTTAAAACAACCGCACCGTTTTCTGTGTGGCGCAAACCATTGGAAATTAAGTTTTCCAATACCCGTTGAATCATGCCAATGTCTGCACTAACAAAAGGCGGGGCTTCAAAACATTCCATGCTTAAGCGATTATTCTGCTCACTGGCAATAGGCGCGTATTGTTGAATCACATCAGAAGCCAGCTCGGCAATGGAAAACGGCTCCATTTTAGCCTTGGTCTCTGCCGACTCCAGCCTCGCCAACTCAAACAACTCATCAATCAATTGGCTTAAACGCACACCGTTGTTCAGGGCACTTTTCAAATAATGCTGTTGCTGTTCTGCGGTTAAACTCGCCTGTTTTAAGATCAGAGTTTCAATGTAACCGTGCAGCGCTGCCAGCGGCGTACGCAGATCGTGTGAGATATTCGCCACCATTTCACAACGCGCTTCATCCTGTTTTTTCAGTGTGCTTAATTGCTGAACAATTTTTTTCGACATCTGATTAAAATGCTGAGTCAAACGATCAATCTCATCA
>JAUZRS010000265.1 GCA_030950195.1 Gammaproteobacteria bacterium
GACGAATAAAGACATTTTGGGTGCTGTTTTTTTCTTCTTCGAGGTAACGGTTGTGGATTTCGGTTTCTTCGCTGTAGTGATACAAAGAGCGGCGTAAGTTGGCGAGCAGCGTGTTATCCAGATGATATCCCTGTTCTTCTAGCAGGGTTTCGAGTTGCAATAGGGAGGTCTCACGAAGGGTGTAACTGATCTGCAGGTGCAGACCGTCTTCCAGTGGCGTGATGTCTAAAACCCCGCTGAGGTTGGCGAGCAGCAGCGCCGCGCTTTGGGCTTGTTGGCGGTCTGGGTGCAGTTGGCAAAAGCCAATTTCACGGTGTTTTATCAATGGCATAATATGACTCCAAGGCCTAACTTGGCAGGGTGTTCTCATCTGAGTGGCAAGGTTTGAAGGCTAGGGTAACACGTTCATTTGCCGCTAGATCAGATCGGGTTTGCAGATTTTGAAAGTAGCTTTTTTCCAGCAAGTTACGCACCTGTTTCCCTTGTTGATGCCCATGTTCCAGCAGAAGTCGTCCATCTTGGGCTAAAAAGGGTGTTGCTTGTTGGATGATGATGCCTAAATCCTCTAAACCTTGTGCGGCACTGACCAGCGCACTTTTGGGTTCAAAGCGCAGATCACCCTGATTTAAATGAGGATCATCTGGGTCAATGTAAGGAGGATTGGAGAGAATCAGCTCAAAGTGTTGCAGCGGAATATTGGTAAACCAATCGCTGATCAGAAAAGTAATGTTGCTGAAAGCCAGTTGATGTGCGTTTTTCATGGCTACTTTTAAGGCTGTTTTGGAAAGGTCTGTGGCGAGGATCTGTAGGTCGGGGCGTTCGCTGGCCAGTGCCAAAGAGAGGGCACCTGTGCCTGTGCCCAGCTCCAGAACCCGGGCTTGCGCGGGCAGATTTTCCAAAGCAATTTCAACCAGCAGTTCGCTGTCAGGGCGAGGAATGAGGGTGTGGGGAGTGACCTTAAGTGGCAGCGACCAAAACTCACGCTCGCCTGTGAGATGGGCGATAGGATGACCTTTAAGGCGTTGTTGCAGCAGGCTTTTAAACTGTTGTTGTGCTGCGATTGAGAGGCTTTTATCGGGCCAAGTGAAGAGGTGGCTGCGGGGTTTTTGCAATACAAACGCAAGCAGCACTTCGCCATCCAGCCGCGCGCTTTCGCTGCTGTTTTTCAGCCGCTCAGTAGCGTTTGTGAGCTGCTGTTTGATGGACGACATGGCGTGTGTTTAAAAACCACCGCTGAGGGCAGTCAGTTGATCCGCTTGGTGTTCACTCAGCAGTGGGTCAATGAGTTGATCCAGTGAGCCGGTTAGGATCTCATCCAGCTTGTAGAGGGTGAGATTGATGCGATGATCGGTGACGCGCCCTTGTGGGTAGTTGTAGGTGCGAATACGTTCGGAACGGTCGCCGCTGCCCACTTGCAAACGGCGCGATTCACTCTGTTCGGCGGCCTGTTTGTCGCGTTGCTCTCCGACGATGCGCGATTGCAGCAGAGACATGGCGCGGGCACGGTTCTTGTGTTGTGAGCGTTCGTCTTGACACTCCACCACGATGCCTGTGGGCAGATGGGTAAGGCGAATAGCGGAGTCGGTTTTGTTGATGTGTTGCCCACCCGCACCGGAGGCTCGAAAGGTGTCGACACGCAAGTCGCTGGGGTTGATGTCGATCTCTTCGATGGCATCCAGTTCAGGTAAAATGGCCACGGTGGCAGCAGAGGTGTGTACTCTCCCTTGTGATTCGGTTTCGGGTACGCGCTGCACGCGGTGGGCACCGGACTCAAATTTGAGCCGTGAGTAAGCACCCGTACCGATGATGCGGGCAATGATTTCTTTGTAACCGCCGTGTTCGCCCTCGCGTTTGCTGAGAATTTCGATCTGCCAGCGATGATTTTCGGCGTAACGGCTGTACATGCGAAACAGATTACCGGCAAACAGCGCCGCTTCGTCGCCGCCGGTTCCGGCACGAATTTCCAAAAAGACGTTGCTCTGATCGTGCGGGTCGGTGGGCAGCAACAGGGTTTGCAGTTCGACTTCCAGTTCGGTCAACTGCGCTTTGACCGTTTTGATTTCGTCGGCGGCCATGTCGCGCAGTTCGTCATCTTCTTCAGCCAGCATTTCGTTGGCGTTGGTTAACTCGTCTTGAGCTTGCTGGTAAGCGGCGTAGTTTTGCGTTACCGGCTCCAACTGGGCGTACTCCATCGAGAGGTTGCGGAAGCGATTTTGATCGCCGAGTACATCTGGTTCGGAGAGTAGAACGCCGATCTCTTCGTGGCGGGCGGCGAGCTGTTCTAATTTGTTTAGGATGGAGTCTTTCATCTGTTTAAGCCGTTAAGGTTAAAGAGTTCACGAGCGGCAATGATCAGCTCGCGTTGGCCATTTTGACCGGCTTCGCGCAGCTGCTTACTGGGGGTGTGCAGCAGCTTATTGGTCAAAGTGTGGGCAAGGTAGTCGAGGACTTCATTGGCAGGTCGCCCTTGTGCGAGGCGTTTTTGCGCTTGTTCTAATACGTCTTGCTGAATGTGTTGTGCTTGTTGACGGTAGGCTTTGATGGTATCGACTGAGTCAAGTGAGCGTAGCCAAGCCATAAAGCGTTCGACGTGGACTTCGATTATCTCTTCTGCTTGGGCGGCTGCTTCGCGGCGTGATTGCAAATTTTCTTCGATTACTTCTTCCAGATCATCAACGGTGTAGAGATAAACGTCGTCCAGTTCGCTCACTTGGGATTCTATATCTCTCGGCACGGCAATGTCCACCATAAACATGGGGCGATGTTTGCGCACCTTGAGAGCGTGTTCTACCGCACCTTTGCCCAAAATGGGCAGCGGGCTGGCGGTGGAGGAGATCAAAATATCCGCTTGCGGTAAGACGTTAGGAATATCATTAAGGCTGATGGCGTTGGCTCCGTCAAACTCATCGGCCAGGGTGCGAGCGCGTTCAACGGTGCGGTTGGCGATGGTGATGTGGCCGATGTTGTTGGCGTGCAGGTGGCGCACCGCTAATTCGATGGTCTCGCCTGCGCCGATCATCAGTGCTGACAGCGGTTTGAGGTCGCCAAAAATCTGTTTGGCTAAGCTGACCGCAGCAAAGGCGACGGAGACGGGGCTGGAGCCGATGGCGGTGTCGGTGCGCACCTGTTTAGCGACGCTGAAGGCGTGTTGGAAGAGTTTGTTCAGTTGTTGGTTGAGGCTGCCAAATTGGCTGGCGTTTTGGTACGCGGTTTTGATCTGGCCGAGGATTTGCGGCTCACCTAAGACCAGTGAATCGAGGCCGCTGGAGACGCGCAGCAGGTGTCTGATGGCTTCTCGGTCTTGGTGCTGAAACAGATAGGAGGTGATCTGCTCGGCATCAATATTGTGGTATTGATGGAACCAATTGATCACCGCTTGTGACGAATCACCGTTAAGACAGCAGTAGAGCTCGGTGCGATTGCAGGTGGAGACAATGGCGGCTTCGCGTACGCCCTGCACCTGTTTCAGACTGTTGAGTGCCTGTTGGAGTGTGTCGGGCGCAAAAGCGACGCGCTCCCGAATTTCCAGTGATGCTGTTTTATGATTTAGACCCAGAGCAAGCAGTGACATGGCAAGTGAAGCTGTCCAAAAGCGCAAAATTCTGCGCTATCGGGCAGGGGATTACAAGCGCTGATCCATTGTGTGATTCGCTTGCATCTGTTTTGGCTGAAAAATCGGGTATAGTCGCCCATATCAAGGTCGCCTTAATTGAGGTTAGAGGATTATCTATGTGCAAAAGGTTATTGCTGGTCTGTTTGTTGGGGTTGAGCGGTGCGGCTTGTAGTGGCGTTCCTAGTGTGTTTCAGTCGGTTTCACCGTCGGTGGCATCTGGCTTGTCGGCTCAGGATCTGGAAAATCGAAAGGTTCGTCGGCGCGAAGAGGCTTTAAAGGCACCTATTCCTTTTAGTTCGGCAGATGATCCCGAGTTAATTTTTCGTGTTTTGGTGGCTGAGTTGGCGGGTCGGCGGGGCAATATGTCGCTGGCTTTGCAGCAATATTTGATCGCTGCGGAGTCATCTAACGACGTGCGCTTGGCGCGTCGTGCGACTCGTATTGCGTTGTTTGGCCAGGCTTGGCCGCAGGCTGCACAAGGCGCGACACGTTGGCTGGAGTTGGATCCTGAGGGTCTGGAAGTGTATCGGGTGCTGGCTGTGGTGCAACTGAAACAGGGCAAGACCGAACAGGCGTTACGGGCGTTTAAAAAGATGATCGCTCTGAACTCAACGGACAGCGTTGCTCAGCAGAAGGTGCTCTCTCTGGTTGCCGCTATTTTATTGCAAGAGAAAAAGCCTACGGTGGTCTTGCCGATTGTGATCGAGTTATTAAAGCGACACAAAAAAAGTGCGATATTGCACTTTACGCGGGCACGTTTTGAGCTGCGTAATAAGGATCAAGAGGCGGCTTTGGCCTCCTTGGATAAGGCGCTGTTATTGGAACCCAGTGATGCTGATGCGCTGTTGTTGCGGGCGAAATTGTTATTGAATATGGGGCGCTCTGAACAGGCCATTGCTGGTTTGTCGAATGCCATTGAGAAGAGCCCTGAAAATCGCTCCCTGCGTTTGGGTTACGCACGTCTGTTGGTGAAGGCGCGTCAATACGAACGTGCCGCAGTGCAATTAAAAGCTCTGTTTGAGCGTTAT
>JAUZRS010000266.1 GCA_030950195.1 Gammaproteobacteria bacterium
ACTAAACATCAGCGCCAGTTTTGGTGTTGCTTGCCACGATCCAAAAATAGACCGTAACATCGAAGACCTAATTGAACGCGCTGACGTTGGCCTCTATCAAGCCAAACATCAAGGCCGTAATCGGGTTTGTATTCAGGCAGCGTAAATCACCTAAATTATTCACTGATGTTACCCAGTGAGTGAAAAAACACGCAAACAATTCCCCTCCTGTGGAGGGGTGCCTCAAAGAGGTGGGGTGGTTTCTTCAATGTAGGCAAAGGTGCTAAATTCGCTTCAGAGTGGAACCACCCCGTCAGGCTACGCCTGCCACCCCTCCAACGGAGGGGAACAGTGCGGAACGTTCAGCTCGGTCTCGCAATTGATTGGCAAGAACATCGTGTTACTGCGTAACATCCGTTATCAACCCAAATCAGGCCGCATGTGCGGAAACAACAACACATCCCGAATCGTCGGTTTGCCGGTGAACATCATCACCAGACGATCAATGCCGATGCCCTCGCCTGCGGTGGGTGGCAAGCCGTGCTCCAGCGCGTTGATGTAATCGGCATCGTAGTGCATCGCCTCATCATCACCGGCTTCTTTCTCCGCCACCTGATTTTTAAAGCGCGCCGCCTGATCTTCTGCGTCGTTCAGCTCTGAAAACCCGTTGGCAATTTCGCGCCCACCAACAAAAAACTCAAAACGATCCGTCACAAAAGGGTCGCTGTCGCTGCGTCGTGCCAGCGGTGAGACTTCCGTTGGGTAAGCAGTAATGAATGTTGGATCAATCAAGCGATGTTCAACGGTTTTTTCAAAAATCTCGATCTGCACTTTGCCCAAACCGTAAGTGGATTTGATTTCAATGCCCAGACTTTTTGCCAGCGCGGAGGCACTCTCCAACGTCTCTAAATCCGCCGCTTTAATGTCCGCATTAAAATGCAAAATCGACTCTTTCACCGTCAAACGAGTAAAGGGTTTAGCAAAATCATACACATCTTCCCCATACTCGATGGTGGTGGAGCCGATCACCTCTTCAGCGATGCCCCGCAGCAGTTTTTCCGTCAGATCCATCAAGTGATGATAATCAGCGTAAGCCTCATAAAACTCCAGCATGGTGAATTCAGGGTTGTGGCGCGTAGAGAGCCCTTCGTTACGGAAGTTTCGATTGATCTCAAAGACCTTTTCAAAACCACCCACCACCAAGCGTTTCAGATACAGCTCTGGGGCTATGCGTAAATAAAGCTCCATATCCAGCGCGTTGTGATGGGTAGTGAAAGGCCGCGCCGTGGCACCGCCTGGGATCATCTGCATCATCGGTGTTTCCACCTCCATAAAGTCACGCTGCTCGAAAAAGCGACGAATGTAGCTGACGATTTGGGTACGCAGTTTAAAGGTTTTGCGCGTCTCTTCGTTCATGATCAGATCAAGATAACGCTGGCGATAACACTGCTCCTGATCCGTCAGACCGTGAAATTTCTCCGGCAGCGGACGCAGAGATTTGGTCAACAGACGCAGTTTGGCCACCTTAACGGACAGCTCGCCGGTTTTGGTGACAAACAATTTGCCCTCAGCACCCACAATGTCGCCGATGTCCATCGCTTTAAAGGCCTGATACTCATCAACACCGAGGGCATCGCGCTGCAAAAAGAGCTGCATCCGACCACTCATGTCTTGCACCTGTGCAAAGCTGGCTTTGCCCATCACCCGTTTGGCCATCAAACGTCCCGCGATCTGCACCGAGAACGTCTTCTCTTCAAAAAAGGCCTTATCCTTGCCATCGTATTCGGCGTGCAGATCCGCTGCCATTTGCTCACGGCGGAAATCATTCGGGAACGCATTGCCCTGCTCACGCAGCGCAGTCAGTTTTTCGCGCCGTTGCGCAATCAGTTGGTTTTCATCGTTGTTTGACATGAGTAATTTTATAGTCTCGTAAAGTAAAAAAGTTACAAGCCGCTCTTCAGGCTGGCTTCGATAAATTGATCCAGATCGCCGTCCAACACCGCACCGGTGTTGCCGGTCTCAACACCGGTACGCAGATCTTTGATCCGCGATTGATCCAACACATAGGAGCGAATCTGGCTGCCCCAACCGATGTCAGACTTACCCTCTTCGACGTTTTGCTGCTCGCCTTGGCGCAGTTGCAGTTCCCGCTCATAAAGTTTGGCTTTCAACTGCTTCATCGCCGTGGCTTTGTTTTTGTGTTGCGAGCGGTCATTTTGGCACTGCACCACAACGTTGCTCGGCTTATGCGTGATGCGCACCGCCGACTCGGTACGGTTGACGTGCTGTCCCCCCGCACCTGAAGCGCGGTAAACATCAATGCGCAGATCGGCAGGGTTAATTTCGATGTCAATGTCATCGTCCACCTCTGGTGAAACAAAAACAGCAGAGAAGGAGGTGTGGCGACGGCTGCCCGAATCAAAGGGCGATTTGCGTACCAAGCGATGCACCCCAATTTCAGTGCGCAACCAGCCAAAAGCATAATCGCCCTCAATCCTCACTGTGGCACTTTTAATTCCGGCCACCTCACCCGCTGAGACCTCAATCAATTCGCTTTTAAAGCCTTTGCGCTCCGCCCAACGCAAGTACATGCGCAGCAGCATCTCCGCCCAATCTTGCGCTTCGGTTCCACCAGAGCCGGATTGAATGTCCAAAAAGGCTCCGTTCGCATCCATCTCACCGGAAAACATGCGCTGGAATTCCAGCTTAGCCACAGAGGTTTCCACCTCAGTCAGATCCGCAATCACCGCTTCGAGGGTCTCTTCATCCTCCTCCTCTTGCGCCATCTGCAACAGCTCTTCGGTCTCCTCCAAGCTGTTGGAGAGGCGATCCAGCATCACCACCACCCCTTCCAACAAAGAACGCTCTCGCCCCAGAGCTTGCGCTTTTTCCGCATCGTTCCAGATCGCGGGGTCTTCCAGCTCGCGTTGAACTTCTTCTAAACGTTCTTGTTTGCCTGCGTAGTCAAAGGTACCCCCTCAGAGCGACGATGCGCTCTTGAAGGTCGTTAATGTGATTGCTAACCGGATTGATTTCCACAGTAGATTCGCCACGTTGTAAAAAAGGGGCTTATGATACCGAAAAGCGGAGAGAAATGCCGAGGACAATGACGTTTAGAAATTCAACCTATGCACGATGACTGCTGAGACAAAAATGCCAAAAAATCCGTCTCGCTCAAAGGCTTGCTAAAATGATGCCCTTGACCAATATCACAGCCCAGTTCCTTGAGAAAATCCACATGCTCTTGACGCTCCACGCCTTCGGCCACTGTGGTCAAACCAAACATCTTCGCCATATTGATGATCACCTGCACAAACACCCGTTCGCTGCGCACGCGATGAAAGTTTTTAATAAAACTCTGATCAATTTTCAACGTGCTGATGGGCATCTCTTTTAAGCGACTCAGAGAAGAGTAACCGGTGCCAAAATCATCCATCGCCACGGAAATGCCCATATCCAAAAAGTGCTGAATCACCTGAATGTGTTTATCTGGATTTTCCATCGTCTGTGATTCGGTGATCTCAAACTCCAACTGGGCGGGCGCAACCTGATATTTCTCCAATACGGCACTCACCTTCTCCAGCAAACGTTCATCTCGAAACTGAATCGGAGAAAGATTCAAAGCCATGCAGAGCCGGTCGTGACCTGCCGCCGCCCAGTTCTGCAAGGTACGGCAGCCCTGTTCAAGGATCCAATCACCAATCGGCAACATCAAACCGTGATGCTCAGCAATGGGAATAAATTCCAGCGGAGAAACCACCCCGTAACGCGGGTGGTTCCAACGAATCAACGCCTCTGCCCCCACCACCTTTTGGCTGGCCAAATCCACTTTGGGCTGATACAGCAAGCAGAGCTGATTTTTTTCCAGTGCCGTGTGCAGATCGTGACTCAAACGGTGCAGGTGACTCAGCTCTGAGGAGATCGAATCACGATAAATGCTGTAACTGTCACGCAACTCTTTCGCTTTGTAAAGCGCGATGTCCGCACATTTAAACAACCCCGTTGCCGTTTTCGCGTGATCGGGAAACAGGCTGATACCCAAGCTGCAATAAATGTGATTCGATTCCCCACTCAAATAAAAGGCATGATGAAAAGTGGAGATCACCCCTTGAGCAATTTTAATCACCTCCGCTTCAGAGTGAATGCCCTCCAACATAATGGCAAACTCATCGCCGCCCAACCGCGCCACCAAATCACTGGTGCGCACCGCACTCTGCAAGCGCGTCGCCACCTGTTTAAGCAGATCATCCCCAGCATCGTGCCCTAAGCTGTCATTAATCTGCTTGAAATGATCCAGATCCAAAAAGAAGAGGGCAAAATGATTCGTCTGGCGAGACGAGAGTGAAATCATCTGGTCTAAGCGATCCGATATATAACGGCGATTACCCAACCCCGTCAGCTCATCTTGATAAGAGAGCTGGCGCAGTTTTTCCTCCGAACGTTTGTGCGCCTCAATTTCCGCCAACAATTTCTCATTGCTCTCTTCTAACTCACAGGTACGTCGCACCACCCGATCTTCCAACAACGCATTGGCTTGTTTCAGAGCCAAGGTCGCCATAATGCGAGCCGTTACATCAGCGCCATAAATATTCACATACGCCTTATTGACCGCCACAAACATGCAGCGAAACCAACTGCCTTGCAAATCAATCTCTGCCTCACAGTTTTTTTGACTTTTGATCACCAAGGCCAAGGTCTGCTGCCATACGGGATGAGAAAAAATGCCTTTGCTCCCCTCCAGCCCAGCGGACAATTGTTCGGCTTTTTTATTCATAAACAACACCGAACCATCGGTACCAATACGCCACACCGGCTGCGGATTTTCACCAGGGAAAGTGGCCATATTGTGCATATCCACAGACTCTTTCGGCACATTAACCGCCACACCCAATTTATTTAGCTGTTCCAACATAAAAAAACTCAACCACCTAAATTCATTACACCACGGCTTCGATCAACAATTGCAGTGACTTTTTTCCTCGAAAAAAATTCACATCCAATTGATATACCAGATCCAACCATACGCCTTCTTTCAAAGGCAATTCCACCGCATAATTAAACAAAATAGCATCCAACAGCACAAACGAACCCTCCGCTTGCAGCTGCATTTTCCAATGTTTACCTCCCACGCGGCGCTGCTCCAGCAACTCAAACCGTCCCTCAAACAGCGGCGGCGCAAACCCCTGCCCCCACGGCATCAGATTACGCAACTGCTCTGCACGTTCCAAATTAAAGTCCTCAGCCTGCAACACACCATCGGTCAAAATTTCACGATCTGGCATCCGTCCCGCCAACGCAATCTCCACCTGTTCAGTAAACGCTTGCCGGAACAGTGCCAAGTTCTTTTCTAACAGACTCAAACCCGCCGCCATTGCATGACCGCCAAAGGTCAAAATCAGCTTTGGATGTGCGCTGGCCACGGAGGCCAACACGTCTCGAATGTGCAGGCCAGAGATCGAACGTGCTGAACCTTTAATCACCTCACCACCCTCCTCTTGAGCGGCAAACACAATCACCGGCCGATGCAGCTGATCTTTCACTCTTCCCGCCACAATGCCAATCACACCTTGATGCCAATGAGGCTGAAACAGACAGAGACCTGAGGGTAACTCTTTGCGGCCTAAATTTTTCAAGCTCTCCAGCACACCCTCCGCCTCACCCTGCATCTCCGCTTCAATGCTGCGCCGTTCCCGATTCAAACCATCCAACTGCTGCGCCAGCGCCAAAGCCTCCTCATGATCGTCACTCAACAGACAATTAATTCCCACCGACATATCATCAATACGACCCGCCGCATTGATGCGCGGCCCCAAAGCAAAGGCAAAATCACTGCTGACAAAACGGCCTGCCGTGCGACCACTGACCTCAATCAGAGCCGCAATCCCTGGACGACAAACACCGCTGCGAATGCGCTGCAAACCCTGCTGCACCAAAATACGGTTGTTGTGATCCAACGACACCAGATCCGCCACCGTGCCCAAAGCCACCAGATCCAAATAGCTGGCCAAGTTGGGTTCGAGAATGTTCTGCTCAACAAACCAGTTTTGGCTACGCAACTCAGCGCGTAAAGCCATCATCAAGTAAAAAGCCACCCCAACACCGGCCAAGTTTTTACTGGCAAAGGTCTCACCGTGCAGATTGGGGTTCACCATTGCATCGGTGTCAGGCAGCGTCTCCCCGGGCAGATGATGATCCGTCACCAAGACCTTGATCCCCAACGCCTGCGCTGCCGCTACGCCCTCGATACTGGAGACCCCGTTGTCCACTGTGATCAGAAGATCGGGCTTTTTTTTAGCGGCCACGGCGACAATTTCAGGGGTCAACCCGTAACCGAACTCAAACCGGTTTGGCACCAAAAAATCAACAAAAGCCGCCCCCATCGCTCTCAGCGCCGCCACCGCCAAGGCGCTGCTGGTCGCACCATCGGCATCAAAATCACCGACAATCAAAATCC
>JAUZRS010000267.1 GCA_030950195.1 Gammaproteobacteria bacterium
GATCTGTCCGAGGCGTTGCGGCATGTGGCGGATTTGGTGCCGCAGTTGAAAGCGGTGATGGTGCTCTCCTTGGTGAGTGAGTATCTGGTCAACCCCATTTTTGGCCAGAGCGATGCCATCGGTTCATTGATGCGGCGTAAATTGGAGCCGGTGACGGAGCCGTTGTTGCAGGTGTGTGCGTTGTTGCGTTGAGAGTGATTGTTTTGTAGGGGCTGAAAATGTTCAGCCCGACGATGAATTACCCCCTTCTTGGTTTAGTTATATATTGACTTATTCATATTTTAAGTTTAGTTTTATCTAAATAAATAGGGGTTTAAGGTCATCTGATGGGGATTTCAGCGGTTGTTCTAAAGCAGTATCAAAACAAAGTAAATCAAGCTTTAAACCAGTTTGGCGGTGCTGGGGTGCCTGTTTCTGAAGGGTGGCTAAAAACCGTTCGTAAAGCTCTGGGCATGTCCGGTTTGCAGTTGGCAAAACGCTTGGGCGTTAGCAAAGGGCGAATTTCACAAGCAGAATCAGCGGAGATGTCAGAAAGTGCGACCCTTAGGAGTATGCACAAGATGGCAAGGGCGATGGGGTGCCGATTTGTTTACGCGGTTATTCCCAATCAAGAGGTTGAAGGTCTGATTAGAGCCCGTGCGGTTCTAAAGGCGACAGAACAGGTTAAGGCTGCATCTACCCAAATGGCACTTGAAGCACAGTCATTGAGCGATGAGCAGCTTGCTTTTGAGGTTGATCGGCTTGCCTCCGAGCTGGTTAAGGCGATGCCCTCTGATTTATGGAGCGATGAATGAGTCATGGCTGTAGATAAGCCTGATGGTGCAACGCTTCTTGATCCTGACGAGAAGGATGGGTTGCGCTTTAAGCACATTACCGTCAGAGGTGAGCTTGATCAGTTGGAACAAGCCAATATCGTTGAGGGGTTGCAGTGGCTTAAAAAACAGAAAAATGCAGATATTCTGAGTGAATGTTTTGTTCGAGAGCTGCATAAACGCTTATTTGGGCAGGTCTGGAGGTGGGCGGGGACGTTTCGCCAAACAGAAAAGAACATTGGCGTTGATCCGGTTCAGATTGCAGTTCAGTTGAGACTGCTGTTGGACGATGCGCGTTACTGGATTGCACACGAAACATATCCGTCAATGGAGCTGGCGGTGCGTTTTCACCATCGGTTGGTATTGCTTCATCTCTTTCCAAACGGAAATGGCCGCCATGCACGTATCATCGCAGATGCAATACTCACTAAGATTCTGGATAAACCGGCGATTGATTGGACGGGCGGTTATAAGCCGGAGGCTATGAATGAGCGTCGTGGCCACTACATTGCGGCACTGCGAGCTGCAGATAAACATGACTTTTCTAAATTATTGGCATTTGTCGGTTTGTAGATTTCTAGGCTGCTGCGGATTCCTGTTATAATCCGCCGCCTTTCTATTGCCAAGTTTGCCGTGACCCTTTATGAGTGATTTTCTGCAACAGATGCAGCGTCGTCGCACGTTTGCCATTATTTCCCATCCCGATGCGGGTAAAACCACCCTGACTGAAAAATTGCTGCTTTACGGCGGTGCGATTCAGATGGCGGGCAGCGTCAAAGGGCGCAAAGCGGCACGTCACGCCACCTCCGATTGGATGACAATGGAGAAAGAGCGTGGCATCTCTGTTACCTCTTCGGTGATGCAATTTCCTTATAAAGAGTGTGTTATCAATCTGCTTGATACTCCGGGTCATGAGGATTTTTCTGAGGACACCTATCGTACTTTGACCGCAGTGGATTCCGCCTTGATGGTGATTGATGTGGCCAAAGGGGTAGAGGAGCGCACGAAAAAATTGATGGAGGTCTGCCGCTTGCGTGATACGCCGGTGATGACTTTTATCAATAAATTGGATCGTGAAGGTCGTGATCCGATTGATTTGATGGACGAAGTGGAGGAGGTGTTGAAAATCCGCTGCAGCCCCGTTACGTGGCCGATTGGCATGGGCAAACGCCTCAAAGGGGTGTTTCATCTCTGGTACGAAACCCTACACCTGTTCAGCGCCACTCACGGTGGCAAGATGCAAGAGGGCGAGGTGATTCAAGGTTTGCATAACCCGCGCTTGGATGAGGTGTTGGGTGAGTCGGTGGCGGAGGAGCTGCGCGAGGAGGTTGAGTTGGTGCGCGGTGCCAGCCATGAATTTGATAAAGAGGCCTATCTCAAAGGGGAGTTAACCCCGGTCTTTTTTGGTTCGGCGATCAATAACTTTGGTATTGAAGAGCTGCTGAATGAGTTTGTCCAGCACGCCCCCGCTCCACAAGCGCGGCAGACCACGCTGCGTGAAGTCAAACCGGAAGATGAGAAGTTCAGCGGCTTTGTTTTTAAAATTCAGGCCAATATGGATCCGCAGCACCGGGATCGCATTGCCTTTTTACGCATCTGTTCGGGAATGTATCAAAAGGGCATGAAGGCGCGTCATGTGAGGATCAAAAAGGAGGTCAAGTTTGCCGATGCGGTGACCTTCATGGCCTCGGATCGTGGTCATATTGAGACCGCCTATCCGGGCGACATCATCGGCTTGCACAACCACGGTGGCATTCGCATCGGCGACAGTTTTAGTATTAACGAAGAGTTGGTGTTTACCGGCATCCCCAATTTTGCCCCTGAACTGTTTCGTCGTGCGCGTCTCAAAGACCCCTTGAAGATGAAAGCGTTGCAGAAAGGTTTGGCGCAGCTCTGTGAAGAGGGCGCAACTCAGCTGTTTAAACCGCGCATCAACAACGACCTGATTTTGGGTGCGGTAGGGGTGTTGCAGTTTGACGTAGTGGCGCAACGGCTCAAAGACGAATACAAAGTGGAGTGTCAATTTGAGGCGGTGACGGTGCAGACGGCTCGTTGGGTCAAGTGCGACGACGATAAGATGTTTCAGAAGTTTCAGAACAAAGTGGCGGCCAATTTGGCACAGGATCACTCCGGTGAGTGGGTCTATTTGGCCAGCACCCGAATCAATTTGCAGATGACCGAAGAGCGGTGGCCCGATGTGCAGTTTTTGGCCACCCGCGAGCAGAGCGGAATTTAAGTTTAGGAGTGATGATGATGGCAAAACGAATTACGATTGTGGGTACCGGATTTGGTGCTTTGACCGCCGTGCGTACCTTGCGCAAACGAGACCCCAGCGTTGAAATTACCGTGGTGGGCAAAAAAGCGGAATTTTTCTATTACCCCAGCTTGATTTGGGTGCCTTCTGGGCGACGCACGGCAGCAGATCTGACCGTCAATTTGGATAACTTCTTTAAAAAGATGAAAGTCACGTTTCATCAAGGTGCGGCCAAAGAGGTGAAAAACGGCGGTCGTCTGCTGCTAACAGAAAACGGCGAGGTTGAGAACGACGCGCTGTTGATCGCCTCTGGTGGGCGCTACCTGCGCAAATTGCCGGGGATCGAACACGCCGCGATTCCTTGTGAAGGCATGGAGGCTGCGGAAAAAATTCGAGATCGTCTCAAAGAGATGGAGGGCGGCACCATCGCCTGTGGTTTTGGTGGCAATCCCAATGAGCCGAGCGCCATGCGCGGTGGGCCCATTTTTGAGTTTCTGTTTGGCATTCACACTCAGCTTAAAAACGAAGGCCGTCGTGACAAATTCAAGTTGGTTTTCTTTTCTCCAGCGGCGGAACCAGGCAAACGCCTCGGTGAAAAAGCCGTGGGGCGTTTGCTCAAAGCGATGGCGGATCGGGAGATTGAAACCCATCTGGGTCATAAGATGAAACGCTTCAGTGACAGCACGGTGGTCACCGAAGGCGGTGAGTTTGCTGCCGACTTGATCGTCTTTATGCCGGGGATGAGCGGCAGCACTTGGTTGATGCAGAGCGATCTGCCTAAATCGGCGGGTGGTTTGTTGCCTGCGAACCCATTTTGCCAAGTGGAAGGTCAAGAGCGCATCTACGCGGTGGGTGATTGTGGCAGTTTCCCAGGTCCGGCTTGGATGCCCAAGCAGGCGCACATGGCGGATCTGCAAGCGGCGGCAGCGGCGAAAAACATCTTGGCCGAGTTGAACGGTGAGAGCGCCAGCCACACCTTTAAAGTGGAGTTGGCCTGCATTGTTGATTCGCTCGATTCGGGCATGTTGGTGACGCGCACGCCGAAACGCAATTTGATGTTGCCTTCGATGAAACCGCTGCATTGGGCAAAAATTCTGTTTGAGAAGCTCTATCTGCGTCAGTACCGTTAGTTGATGAGCCATTCTCAACACCCCTTTGAGCGCCTAACCCCAGACTCGGTGATGGATGCCATTGAGGGGGAAGGCTTTCGTTGCGATGGCCATGTGATGGCTTTGAATAGCTATGAAAACCGTGTTTATCAGGTGGGCATTGAGGGCGAGTTGCCCATTATTGCTAAGTTTTATCGCCCTGAACGCTGGAGTGAGGCGCAGATTGAGGAGGAGCAGGCGTTCTGTTTTGAGTTAAAAGAGGCGGAGTTGCCGGTGATTGCGCCTCTCAGGGGCGAGAGTGGAGAGGCTATTTTTCAGCACGCTGGTTTTTTATTCTCTCTCTATCCTCGTCAAGGTGGTCATGCACCGGAACTGGACGATCTGGATAACCTCTACATTATGGGTAAGCTGTTGGGGCGGATGCACGCCCTTGGCGCACG
>JAUZRS010000268.1 GCA_030950195.1 Gammaproteobacteria bacterium
CGGCAACAGCACCGGCAGACCTCGATCCAACGCACGTTTGCGCAACAGCTCAGAAACATCAAACGTACCCACCATGCTGTTATTGCTGAGAATTTGTCGCTCACGATTGTGCTCCAGAGCAATCCAGACCAACGTCTGTGGACGATCAGCATCCCAAAGTGGAATCTGCAACGCGGTCAACTCTTGATTGAGACGATTTGCCACAAATTGCACCACCAAAGCATGACTCTTTTTAGCGTTTTTTTTCAGAGCTCTTTCCGCTGCACTCAAGGGTCGATAATGATACTGCTGCACCAACCGTGGCGCTTTTTTTATCAAGCCGCGCAAACCCTTGCTGGCCGCAAGCCGATGATCACCACTGACTTTACCAACCACCTTTTTCAGTGCGTGACGAAACCCCTGTGAACGCTGAATTGAACCTTGCCCCTTCACCGTCACCTCGGCGCTGTACAGCCCCGTGACCAACGCCGCCTGAGACATCGTTGGCAACAGCACCAACATCACCACTACCGCAAACACCAAACGCCATTTTTTCTTATTCATAACAAAATCAAACTGCCATTACCGTAACAAAACAGGACGATGTACAATACCAGCTTTGCATTATCCTTGCAGATCCTTAATCAACCCTAGGAGTCCGTGCCCAGCACAGCGCCATCTTATGAGCAAACCCACAAAATCCCTGAGTTATCGTGATGCGGGCGTCGATATTGACGCTGGTAATCGTCTGGTTGAACGCATTAAACCCGCTGTGGCCAGCACCCAACGTGCCGGAGTGATGGGCGGCTTTGGCGGCTTTGGCGGCCTGTTTGAAATCCCACTGGATCGTTACCCACAGCCCGTCTTGGTCTCAGGCACCGACGGCGTTGGCACCAAGCTGCGTCTCGCCATCGAGCTGAAAAAACACGACACCATCGGCATTGACTTGGTGGCCATGTGCGCCAACGACGTGATCGTGCAAGGAGCCGAACCGCTCTTTTTCCTCGACTACTACGCCACCGGAAAACTCGACATCGACGTTGCCACCAGCGTCGTTGAAGGCATTGCCGAAGGCTGCAAACAAGCCGGAGCGGCGCTGATCGGCGGCGAAACCGCCGAGATGCCCGGCATGTACGCCAACAACGACTACGATCTAGCAGGCTTCTGTGTCGCCATTGTCAACAAAGATAAAATCATCACCGGCCAGCAGGTTAAAGCAGGCGATCAACTGATCGGTTTGGCCTCCTCCGGCCCCCACTCCAACGGTTATTCTCTGATTCGTAAAGTGCTTGAAGTCAGCGGCGATGATCTCAGCTCAACCTGCGGCGACACCGATCTGGCCTCCGCGCTGCTGGCTCCCACGCGCATCTACGCCAAACCTCTGCTGGCGCTGTGCGCCAGCCAACCCCCTCATGCAATGGCGCACATCACCGGCGGCGGCCTGCTGGAGAACCTGCCTCGGGTGCTGCCCGATCACTGCGTTGCCAAAGTAAACGACAAAAGCTGGTCGCAACAACCGGTGTTTGAGTGGTTGCAAACCAAAGGCAACATCAGCGACGAAGAGATGTTACGCACCTTTAACTGCGGCATCGGCATGGTACTGGTGGTGGCAGCAGAAGCACTGGAAAGCACCCTCACCCAACTTGCCGAGGCCGGTGAAGAGGTCTGGCACATCGGTGAAATCGCCAGCAGTGAACAAAAAACACCCCACGTTAAGATGGTTGCCGCTTCATGAGATCAGCGTCAATACCGCTGCCAGTAGTGATTTTAATCTCCGGCAGCGGCTCCAATTTGCAAGCCTTCATTGACGCGCAACAAGCCGGAACGCTGCCGATTGAGATCAAAGCGGTGATCAGTCATCGCAAAGATGCGTACGGTTTGCAACGGGCGCAACAAGCGGGTATTCATAACGAATGGTTGGATCACACAGCCTATTCCAGCCGTGAAGATTTTGATGCCGAGCTGCAACAGCGCATTGACCAACATCAACCGGCCTTGGTCATTTTAGCCGGTTTTATGCGCATCCTCAGCGAGCGTTTTGTCAATCACTACGCCGGACGGATGCTCAACATCCATCCCTCTCTGCTGCCCAAGTTTCGTGGCTTGCACACCCATCAGCAGGCACTGGATGCAGGTGAATCTGAACACGGCAGCAGCGTGCATTTTGTCACCGCCGAACTGGACGGCGGGCCGGTGGTCTTACAGGCCAGTGTACCGATCAAGCAGAACGACGACGCAGCAATATTAGCCCAACGGGTGTTAGTGCAAGAGCACCAAATCTACCCTCTGGTGGTGAAGTGGTTTGCTCAGGGTCGTCTGAGCTGTGATTCAAACCTACAACTGGACAACAGCCCCCTGTTGCAACCGTTGCAATTTAACCCGAGGATGATCGAAGATGAATCTGCACCCCTTCAGCCTTAGCCTCATACTGTTGTTCTTCAGCACCACGCTGGCCGCAGAGCCTGAAGAGCTCAATCTGCCACCCTTTGAGATGCGTTACGAGTTAGGCAACGATCTTCTCATTGCCGCCGAGAGCGTCATCAGCCTCAAAACCGATGCCCAGCACCACTGGCTCTACCAAAGCCACACCACAGCCACGGGACTGGCAGCGTTGCTCAATCTCGACCCGATTCACGAACTCAGCGAACTGGAGTGGCACGACGGAAAATTACGTTCTCTGCATTACCAATCGAACCAGAAAGATAAAGAGAGCAGCAGCGACTTTAATTGGCAAACTCAGACCTTAAACATCATAAAACAGGACAAAACAACGCACCTGCCACTCAAAGAAGATACCTATGATCACACCTCTTCTCTGCTTCTTTTAAGCCAAGCAGCGCACAACCCAGCCTTTCAAACACTCGAAGTCTCGGTGAATGAACAGGGCACAGCGCGCATCTTGACCTTCACCCTAGAAGCTCAAGAGCGCATTCGCACCCCTTATGGCCGCTACGACAGCCTAAAAATTCGCCAAACACGCACCCCAGGCAGCCAGATCGGTCTGATCTGGCTCGCCCCCAAACTTCACTACTTGCCCATTCGCATTGAACAGCACAACAAGGGCAAACTGGTGGCGCGCATGGAGCTGACCGCTTTTAAACGCCTGCCTGCCCCAACCGAAGAGAGCACACCTTAAATGCGCACCATTAACCCCTACGCCAAATCGCTCGAAGAACCTTTGGAGCCGAGCCGCAGCCAACTGAAACGAGACGCTCAAGAGCTGCTCAAAGCAGGCAAAGAGATTGTTGCCCTCAACGACGCGGATCTAAAACGAATTCCCATGAGCGATTCGCTGGAACACGCCGTTTCCGTGGCGCGCAAGATCAAATCCTACAGCGGCCTGAAACGCCAGTTTCAGTTTATTGCCAAACTGCTGCGTAACTGCGACGTAGAACCCATTTTATCTGAGTTGGAAAAGATCAAAAATCGCGGCCTTCAGGAAAATCAACGTTTTAAAACCTTGGAGCAGTGGCGAGACAAATTGCTCACGGGCGAGCCAGCAGAGCAGCAAAATTATTTAAGCCACTACCCCGCAGCGGATCGTCAACAGTTGCGACAACTGGTGCGCAACGCCTTAAAAGAGGTTCAGCTCAACAAACCACCCAAAAGCAGTCGGGCGCTGTTTCGTTATTTACGTGAAGTGGATGAGATGGATTAATCTTTAGCGGCTTGTTCAGCTCAACCACGCAATCAAGCCACACACACCGCTTTCAAAGCCGCCTCATCCAACTGCGTTTTATCCACCTTCAGATAGGCGATCTGGTCTTCCACCACCACCACCGCTTCCGCCACACCCTTCACTTGGCTCAAACGAGCCACACAGGCATCGGCGCTCTCTTCGCTGACCGCCTTGAGTTTGAGTAGATAGCCGCTCAGGTGTTGTGGTTTTTCCATTCGCTGCGCAATCGACCACCACAAAACAGCCATCAGTGCCGTTGTCCAAAACACTCCTTGCGCGCCCCACGCGCCGTACAACGCACCGCCCGAGACACCACCGACAAAGGCACCCAAAAACTGCGAAGTGGTGTAGACCCCCATCGCGCTGCCCTTACGCGCAGGCGGAGCAATTTTAGAGATCAGTGAAGGCAACATCGCCTCCAGCACATTGAAGGCGGAGAAAAACAGAGTCAATAAAATCCCAATCTGCCAAACAGACTCGTGCATCCAACCCAACAACAACAGAGAGGTGGCAATCACTGAAATAGCGAGCAAAAAGACAAACTTCATCTGCCGCCTTTTCTCTGCAATGATCACAAAAGGCACCATCACCCCTAATGAAATCAGCAACATTGGCAAGTAAACCTGCCAATGATCGGCGGCGGGCAGACCCGTATCCGCCAACGCCAATGGCACGGCGATAAAACAGGCGGTCAAAATCATGTGCAGAATAAAAATACCGGCATCCAGACGTAACAAGGCCTTATTTTTCAATACCGATTTCAACTCCGCCGGAATCGGCTGCGTATCTCTATGATGCTGACTGCGATGGGGGGTGGGTACCCAGAGATAAAGCACCGCAATGCCGCCGATGGCCAACACCGCCGTCAACCAAAACAGACCCGAAATGCTGGTCCAACTCACCAATAATGGCCCCAACAACAACGCGACCGAAAAGGAGAGGCCGATGCTGGCACCGATAAAGGCCATCATTTTGGTGCGCTGCTCCTCGCGGCTCAGATCTGCCGCCAAGGCCATAATCGCCGCCGCAATGGCACCAGAGCCTTGCAGGGCTCGCCCCATAATGACCCAAAAAATATCATTAGAGAGCGCCGCCAAGACACTCCCCAAAGCAAAAATCAGCAGGCCCATCGCAATCACCGGCTTACGCCCGATGCGATCCGAAAGCAGGCCAAAAGGAATCTGGAAAATCGCCTGCGTCAGGCCATAAATGCCCATTGCCAAACCCACCAGCAGCGGCGTGGCTCCCTCAAAGTCCATCGCATAGAGGGCAAAGACCGGAAAGATCATAAACAGACCCAACATGCGCAGGCCGTAAATCAACGATAAAGACGCCGCCGCCCGCTTTTCAGCCGGTAACAACCCTTCTTCTTCAACGGTGTTTTTCTTCATTTCCCCTTTGCCTACTCATATGCGAACGGCGTATATTAGCAGTTTACCGCCTCGGCTGGGTAGTCGCAGCGCAGACAACCTCACACTCTTTAAGGCTTCCCCTACATTCTATGGACATGATTCGAATTCGTGGTGCGCGCACTCATAACCTAAAAAACATCGACTTAGACCTGCCTCGGGATAAACTGATCATCATCACCGGCTTGTCGGGGTCAGGAAAATCTTCCCTCGCCTTTGATACTCTGTTTGCCGAGGGGCAGCGCCGTTATGTGGAGTCGCTCTCCACCTACGCACGGCAGTTTTTATCGGTGATGGAAAAACCCGATCTGGATCACATCGAAGGCCTGTCACCGGCCATCTCCATCGAGCAGAAAACCACCTCCCACAACCCGCGCTCCACCGTTGGTACCATCACCGAAATTTACGACTACCTACGGCTGCTCTTCGCCCGCGCCGGAACACCGCGCTGCCCCGAACACCACGCGCCGCTGCAATCGCAAACCATCAGCCAGATGGTGGATCAGATTTTAAATTTGCCCGAAGGCGACAAGCTGATGCTGCTCGCCCCCGTGGTACAAGGACGCAAAGGCGAACATCTGCAGCTGCTGGAAGGTTTTCGTGCTCAAGGGTTTTTGCGCGCGCGCATCGACGGTGAAATCATCGAACTGGAGCACGCGCCCAAACTGGATCTGCGCCGCAAACACAGCATTGAACTGGTGGTGGATCGTTTTAAAGTCCGTGATGATCTGAGCTTGCGGCTGGCTGAATCCCTAGAGACCACGCTGCAATTGACCGACGGCATCGCCAAAATTATCTGGATGAACGAACCCGAGCGTGCCGCCCTGACCTTCAGCGCCAACTTTGCCTGCCCCGAGTGCGGTTACTCTCTCAATGAGCTGGAACCGCGCCTGTTCTCGTTTAATAACCCCGTTGGCGCTTGCCCTACCTGCGACGGTCTGGGAGCCAAACAGTTTTTTGATCCTGATCGAGTGGTCAACAACCCACATTTGAGTCTGGCAGGCGGAGCCATTCGCGGCTGGGATCGACGCAACACCTATTATTTTCAACTGATTCAATCCTTGGCCAAACGTTACTGTTTCAAAATTGACACCGCCTTTGAAGAGCTGAGCGAAGCGCAACAAAAGCTCATTCTGAACGGCAATAACGGCGAAAAAATCGAATTTCATTACGTCAATGATCGTGGTGAAAAAAGCGTGCGCCAACACAGTTTTGAAGGCATTTTGCCCAATATGGAACGCCGTTACCGCGAAACGGAATCCAACGCCGTGCGCGAAGAGCTGAGCAAATACCTCTCTCACCAACGCTGCCCCGACTGTCGCGGCACGCGCCTCAACGAAGCTGCGCGCCACGTCACTATTTTGGAGCACAACCTGCCCGAAATCAGTGCTCTGGCCATTGGCGAATGCCGTGACTTTTTTGCCCAACTCAGCCTGCCAGGCAAACAGGGACAAATTGCCGAGAAGATCGTCAAAGAGATTGAGTTACGCCTCAATTTTTTGGTCAATGTGGGGCTGAATTACCTCAATTTGCAACGCAGCGCCGACACCCTTTCCGGTGGTGAAGCCCAGCGCATCCGCCTTGCCAGCCAGATCGGGGCCGGCTTGGTCGGAGTGATGTACATTCTTGATGAACCCTCCATCGGCCTGCATCAGCGCGACAACGAACGGCTGCTCAAAACCCTGCACCACCTGCGCGATCTGGGCAATACGGTGATTGTGGTGGAACACGATGAAGATGCGATTCGCAACGCCGACTACGTGGTGGACATCGGCCCTGGTGCCGGTCTGCACGGCGGTCACATCGTTGCCGAAGGCACCCCGGCAGAAGTAGAGAACAACCCCAATTCTCTGACGGGACGCTATTTGAGCGGGGCAGAAAAAATTGCCGTGCCAGCACAGCGCACCGCAGTGGGTGCTGAGAACCTACAGATCAAAAAAGCCAGCGGCAACAACCTGCAACAGGTCTCCATTGAGATCCCCTGCGGCCTGCTGACCTGTGTTACTGGAGTCTCTGGTTCGGGTAAATCGACTCTGATCAACGACACGCTTTACCGCTACGTAGCACGAGAGCTGAACGGTGCCAGCACCTCACCTGCAGAAGTGGAGACCATTTTAGGCATGGAGCTGATCGACAAAATCGTCGATATTGATCAAAGCCCCATCGGTCGCACGCCGCGCTCCAACCCTGCCACCTACACTGGCCTTTTCACTCCCATTCGGGAGCTGTTTGCCGGTACGGAAGAGGCGCGTTCACGAGGCTACAAACCCGGACGCTTCAGCTTTAATGTCAAAGGCGGACGCTGCGAGGCCTGTCAGGGTGACGGTTTAATCAAGGTGGCGATGCACTTTTTGCCTGATATTTATGTGCCTTGCGATGTCTGCAAGGGCAAGCGTTACAACCGTGAAACCCTTGATGCCCGCTACAAAGGCAAAAACATTCATCAGGTGTTGGAGATGAACGTGGAGCAAGCATTGGATTTTTTCCATGCCATTCCGGTGATTAAACGCAAATTACAGACCTTGATGGATGTGGGGTTGTCGTACATCACCTTGGGGCAGAACGCCACCACCCTCTCCGGCGGCGAGGCGCAGCGGATTAAGCTGTCGCGGGAGCTTTCCAAGCGGGATACGGGAAAAACCCTCTATATTTTGGATGAACCCACCACGGGGCTGCATTTTCATGACATCGCCCAACTGCTAAAAGTGCTGCACCGGCTGAGAGATCACGGCAATACCATTGTGGTGATTGAGCACAATTTAGATGTGATCAAAACCGCCGACTGGGTGATTGATTTAGGTCCAGAAGGCGGCAGTGGCGGCGGTCAGATTATCGCCTGCGGCACACCGGAAGAGGTGAGCCAAAATCCGGCTTCGCATACGGGGGGGTATTTGAAGCGGTTGTTGGAGTAGAACGTCATCCTTTTAACCTAAAGAACGATCTGAGATGAAAAGGGAAAATCTGTTTGCCAATATTCCAGCTCAACTACCAGAAGAGCTGTTCACTACTCTACTGGAAACAGCGAATTTCAAACTGGAGCGCATTGTTTCTCAGGGTCAGAGCACAGCAGAAGATGAGTGGTACGATCAAGATCAAGATGAATGGGTGTTACTGCTGCAAGGCAGCGCAGAATTGCAGTTTATTGAGCCGACTCAAAGCGTAGCGTTGAACGTCGGTGACTGGTTACACATCCCAGCGCACCGGAAGCATCGAGTGTGCAGGACAGAT